>NZ_JBANFK010000031.1:0-38627 GCF_037861105.1 Rhizorhabdus argentea | reverse complement strand
GCGCAGCATGGGCGTGACGCCGAGCCCGATCACCGGACCCGAAGGCAATATCGAATTCCTGATGGGTGCGGTGAAGGAATCGTGACCGCCGCTAATTTGGGTGGCAGGGAAGAGCGGCTCTTTCCCGCAATGCGGAATAGACACTGATCAGGTCCGGGATGCGATATCGTTCCAGCCTGTTGCCGCCATCGATGAGGCGAATCGCGCTCGATGCCGGGAAGCGGCTCACCGGAAGTAAATAATAGGCTCGCACATACTCATTTGCCTCCGCCATCAGCCCAACGAGCACAAAATCGAACTCATAGGCTCGGTTGACCTTGACCTCCCAAAAATTCTCGCGGCTGCCGGCGGTATATCGCGCTAGCGTGGTAACGAGCCGAATCGTCCCATCGACCAGCAGGATTCCAGCTTGCTCCCGCGTGCGGACGCGCCCGCCAGTTTGCCGGATCATTCTTGCAGTCTGGATCGCGAAGGCGTTCGCGCGATCAACCAGCAGCGGACTCATCGGCGATGGCGTGTTGCTCGGTCGATAGTAGCCTACGATGGCGTAGGCTCGATCCAAGCTGCCGAAGCGCTCACGATAGGTATGCGCCGCCGGTAGCAATGCGGACGAATTGATCAGCTCCGTCGAGAGGCGGCCTCGCTCGCGCAGCAGGTGACGGAGCTGATCAAGCATATAGCCTTCGCTGATGCGGCAGATGCGGCGTCTTCCTCTTACCCGCTGAGCTTCACGAAAGGTGGTTCGATCGATCAACGCCTTGAAGGCATGCTCGCGGCGGACCCATTGCTCCGGAGGGTTGCGAACCGCCTGAGATCTCAGCTTGGTGGATCTGCGGTTGAAAATGGCAGCGCCCGTATAGACCTCCGATGTGAGCACTTGGCGCACTATGAACTTCGTCCATTTGCGGCCGGCAACGGCATCGACCCCCTCCCCGTTCAGTACGTCAGCGATTTGGCGATCGGACAGGCTCCCGCGAATCGACATTCGGTATATTCGCCTGACCACGGCGACCTCCTTTGGCGGACCTGGCGCGAGGATCACTCTATCTGTGCTTATGTTTTTGCGCTGTCCCGGCTTCAACTCCACTTTGGGGTTGCCCAGTTCGTCGACCAACACACGCCGCAAACCGAACGTCTGTCTTCCTCCCATTTTGTAGCCCCGTGCCGCCAACCGACACTGGCCGATGAAGACCTTTTGCGACAGCTCTCTGCTGAATTCACCTGCCATCGTCCGCTTCAGGCTTTTGAGAATTCCCGATGACGCACTTCCGTCGTTTTCGAACTGCTCGGCACAGTAATGAACCGAAAGGCCAGCGTTCCGGACTAGCCACTCATAGTGGGCGCTTTCGTCAGTGTCCTGAAACCGGCCCCAGCGACTTATATCATAAACCAGAACTGCATCGAAACCTGGTGCGCCCGATAGCACGTCAGACAGCAGAGCCTGGAGCGCTCCGCGACCCGCGAGCTTGAGCCCGCTCCGTCCCTCATCGACATATGTGCGGACCACCTCAAAATTTCGTGTTGCGGCGTAGGAGGCGATCATCGCTATTTGATTGCTGGTCGAATAGCGCTGATGGTGGGTCGACATGCGCACATATTGGGCAGCTTTGATGGACATATGCCAACTCGCCGCAGGAGTTCGCTCCCCTTCCAATGTTTCATGATCTTTTTTCAGCCGGCAGTCCAGTGCGCCGCGCCTAACCGTGTGTCCTACCGGACATGCCGAAGTCTTCGCCTCGCGATGAAGTCTCTCGAAGACTGCACCGCAACTCGCCAGGAATTGCGGTGCAGTTCAACATGGCACCGCTACGGATGCAGACGCCTAGGCCGCCATTCTGACATCCGGGCTCACAGCCCTTGCGACATGTCGGCGTGCTCCCCTAGACTGCGGACTTCTCGATTTTTGGCGTACGGAGAGCGTGTTGTTGAGAACACGCCCTCCGCGTCACAGCGTGTGCCGACGGTCGCTCGGAGAGGCCATCCTTTGCAGCGGGATGTAGCCCTGGGGGTGATAAGGCCTTACCTCGGTCTGACCTGCCGACCCGCGCCGCAACCCCGTCATAATGGCGCCGGTTGAGTGACGGGCGCTCGGCTGAACTCTCCACCCTTCGCCATCAAAGCCCAGGCGATCCGAGCCATCTTATTGGCGATAGCCACCGAAGCTACTCGCCACGGCTTCCGTGCGACGATCGCAGCAGTCCATGGATCGGCTCGTTCCGGCCATCGTTTGACCCCTATCATTTGCGCCCGGGCGCCAGCAAGCAGCAGGTGCCGGATATATGGGTCTCCGCGTTTCGACATTCTCTCGCGACGGCGAATGCCCCCGCTGGAGTCCGGCAGCGGCGTGAGGCCCAGAAAGGCAGAGAATTGCCGTGCCGAACCAAACTGCTGCGGTTCCGGGAACGTCGCAGCAAGCGCCGTCGCCCCTAATATTCCAACGCCGGGAATCGTGCGAAGGCGAAGGGCCGATGCGTCGCGGCGCAACGCTTGTATCAAGTGCCCATCAAGCACCGCTATCTCTTCCGTAAGGCGCGCCGCTAAACTTCCCATTCTCTGGATCAGGTGATGGACGTCCTCGGGCAGGGACGCCTTGTCATTCACGCGCTCAGCCTCGATCCACTTCGTCACATGCGCGATGCCAACGGAAATCTCGACGCCGAACTCCGCCAGATGCCCCCGTATGGCATTGATGATCTGAGTCCTCTGCTTCATGAAAAGTTGCCTGACACGATGCACTGCCAGGGCCGACTGCTGATCCAGTGTCTTTACGCGGGTTCGCCGCATGTTTGGCCGACACATAGCTTCCGTTATAGCTTCGGCATCGTTCGCATCTGTCTTTCCACGCTTGACAAAGGGCTTGACGTAGGCGGCCGGGATCAGGCGCACGTTATGTCCCAGGCGAGCCAGTTCCCGCCCCCAATGATGGCAGCCGCCGCCAGTCTCCATGCCAATGATCGAGGGGCTGCAAGAGGAAAAATACTCGAGCAGATCATCGCGCTGCAGCGTGACGTTGGACGCGGGACGGTCTCCCGATGCTGCAATGTGAACAGCGAACTTCCGCAGGCCGATGTCCAAGCCGATCCTTAACATAAGCACCTTCATATCGTCGTATCATGATATCATGATTAGTTATGAAGCAAAGTCAAGTCTATCCTCTGGGTTTGTGCGACCGATTGTTCAGGGGAAGATGTGCCGACACCAGGCGACGCGGCGGGGCTTCAACTCGATGATGAAGCGGTACAGATGATCGGGATGCTCGGCGCCCTTGGCCAACATACCCGCTTTCGCCTGGTCACCGAGTTGCTGGCGAGCGACAGTGGGCGGATGTCCGTCAATGCGCTTGCCGACGCCGTCGGGATCCTGCAAAATTCGGCCTCTGCTCATCTCGCTATACTGGCGAGGGCGGGAGTAATCGGTGCAACCCGCCACGGGAAGCAACGGCTGTATCACATCGACGAACAGCGTCTGCGCTGGTTGATCAGCGCGATATCCAGTGCATTTATTCGGCAGGACCGCTAAAGCAACCGTTTCCCCTTTCTGCGCTGCGATCTCGGCGGGACTCTTGGCTTGCTCTGTAAGGTTTCGCCGGCCATCGCCCTAGGCACGCCGAATGAAGTCTATCCATTCTTTGGTGCTGCCGAGGGTGTCGGGCACCAATTGTAAGAGGTGCAGTTGACCCTGCCTGCTTCTGGCTACGAGACCGGCTTGCTCGAGTATTCCAATGTGTTTCGACATCACGCGTGGCGTGACGTCAAAAGATTTTCCTAACGCGTTGACCGTTGTCTCGCACAGGGCCAAGCGCAATAAAATTGCGCGCCGTGTCGAGTGAGCCAAGGCCTTGAATACAATATCCAGTCCGTCCATGGGTCGTTATTATGGTGATTCCGCGCCTAGTCAATACGCGGTGAAACTCGCAGAACATAGCGTGCATAGGGCGTTTCATTTCTGGGGGTAGGTGTTTCGGATCGCTCGTGAATCGCCGTCGATTCCGCTATTAAGGCCGATGCTGAATATGATTATGTGAGAGTTATCGACATCTTTCTTAAACGATCGCTTGTCTGCCTTATGTCTGTCGCCGGCGGACTGGCATTGTGAAAACATGAAAAAGGCTGTACCTAAAACTCGTCATGTCGGACATGCTTCTTCTATCGGGATTTCGTTCTATGCCGTGGCAGCACGCCCCATCTGGTGAGGCCCTCGCCATGCCGAATATCAACCCAAGATGGGAGCTGGCGAAGCCCATTGTACCGTTGACCTGCATTAGATAATTCAGTCGGGGCAGGCGCGGGTAAGCCGCCCCGAGGCAGGCGATTGTGCATGAGCGATGAGCCCTTAAGCGAGGTTTATTGGCTAGGCCCGATGCGGATCGTCCGCAGGCCGGTTGAGATACCCCCGCCGCCCGATGTCCTCTGTATTGTAGATGACATGTCGCGCGCCCGGATAGGCAAGCTCGGTGCCGCACGTTACACTGCGGGGAAATGGATCGATACCAACGGGCAGCCCATCGAGTGGAGCCCCACGCACTGGACTTTGCCAGAGCCTTGATCATGTCGGCGAACCGATGCTCGCAAGTCGCGCGGAACTCGAAGGACTTCGGCTGATCGGCTCTCCGTGTCTGAGCTTGGCTGAGGCCACCGAAGGGAGGGGGCACCTGGTCTCAGAGCGGACATGCGTTATTCTCCGCGAGGACTGTCCTGGCCTATGCCCGCAACGCCTGCCCGAGCAGATCAACAACGGCGGGCTATTGCGCACAGCGGTGTACGGTTGTGTTCGCAGACAAGAGGCGAGCGGCTAAGCTCGTCTGCGCTTCAGCGATAACCCAAATATCGAGCGATCGTTGGAGGGATGAACGAGGCCAGGAATATTAGCAGCCCCCAACGCGCCATTGGTTTCACCCAATCGGGTTCCTCCCTTCCGGTCTGAACGCATCGATCACTAGTGAACATCGCTGTACAGGTGGGTGCGGCCGAAAGAATGTTGATTGCCAAAAAGATCTTTTGCAGCACAGCTTGGAATCCCCTTCTCGCCGCTCAGATTAGCACGATAGCGGGCATGCCAGTCGATAAATGTTCTTCGGTGCGGCCGCCCTCGTTCGCACCGACGTCATCGGCGGGATGCACGGGCCCTTTTGGCTCGCAGCCACCAGCTGGCCTCTCAGGCGGCAGCCTCCTCAGCCGTGATGGGCCGATGCTTGGTTAGGCCGGCGATCGGCATCCTCGTTCAAGGATCGGGCTGAGATCTCCAGCTGCCGTCCAACGGCAGATCCCGCTTATCCCTCTGGCCGCAGCACCACGATGAAATCGGCAATCGAGAAGATCGAAAATGAGGACAGCGAGCCCGCCGCGGCGCCCGAGCGCGTCTTCGAAGGCGACATACGTGGCGTTCACGGATCGGGATGCGGCGGCGAGGCAGGCGTCGCTGGCCATCGTCGGCCTTCCGCGGCGCTTGGTGAGCAATCTTTCGCGAACGGGTGCCGCCCAGCGCCGAGCTTCGGCGTACGAGTTAAGCCATCGCTGGCCTGAGACTGGTGCAGAGGGCCGACCTCAGGGTAACGAGTGAGGCGAAGACCAGTGTGGAGGACCTGGGCGCCCGGAACGCTGGCGAGCTGACGCCTTAGTCATCATCAACCCTTCAGATCCTTGGCGCGGACCGCCTCACCCGCGCTTCACCTCAGCCGACATTCCTCCATTAGCGATGCCATCCATTTCCATCGCCGGCTGACGAACGAGGCCAACAACGTCGCTGATGATCGTACTGCCCTGGCGGCATTGGGTGTGGAGCTCGTGATCAAGTACGGTGACCAGGCGGGCGAGGCTGCAAGGCTTGCGCAGGAACGTCGCTCTGTTGGGAATCCGCGTCGTTTCCGGATTGAGATGGCCGGAAAGGAGCACGACCGGGATTTGCGGCCAGTGTTGACGGGCGACAAAGGCCAAGGCCAATCCGTCCATCTCGCCGGGCATATGGACATCGCTAAGGAGCAGATCGACCTCGGAGCGCTCGAGATGATCGAGCGCCTCTGCGGCACCCGCGGCATCGAGTGTGCGGTAGCCGCGCGTGCGCAAGCCATCAGCGGTGATCCGTCGCAGCCGCGCGTCATCCTCGACCACGAGGATCAGGCGCGACCGCGAGGTGCCGTCATTCGCTTCGAAATCTATGATCGTCCGCCCCCCCCAGTGCGCCGATGTAACTGCGTTAAGCGATAGACGGATCCCCTGTGGATGTCGACTGTGGAATTGCCAAGGCGCGCATGCAGGCTGCACCGGCGGGCACGATCTAAAGTTTGACCTTATCCGGTTATCCTCTTTGCTCGGCGCATCCGGCATGTTTTTATAACAGATTTGGCAGAAGCTGATATGGTCAGCTCAAGCAATCCTCCGATGAATGCCGCGATTAGCTCGGATTAGTCGCAGTTGCCACACGTAGGAACGCTCGCGATGGGATCGCGAACTGGGCCGTGAAGATGCAATCTCGGGCGGATCCAGGTTGCCGATCGTGGCTAATAACTGGTCATCGGTTGTGAGATCAACGCAGGATGGTCGAGTTTTATGAGATGAGATCGAAAATGAGCGGCCCCCAAGTAAAATCCGCTGGATCACGCTAATAATTTTGAAATAATTTCCCAAGTGCGACGTAAAGTGAATAGATGTTGGTGATATCTGGCAATTCCATAAGCACGATCAGCAAGGCATATTCAATGATATCATCTGTTTTGAGGCCCCGCAATCAAGGAATAAATGAACACATAGCCTAGTCTCCTGCAGAAGTTATTGATATTCCTGCCCGTGCAGGATTAATTAGGCAAGGAAGTCCCGTCTGCTAGACTTGCGACGGGGTAAAATCACATCAATGTAGTTTTTTGGTCAAGATGCCTTCATATTGGCTGAAACATTATCTAACGTCTTTGCCAGCTGTTTCCCCAGCGATGACATGCCAGTGATCGCCGCAATGGCGATGAGCGCGGCAATGAGGCCATACTCAATGGCTGTTGCCCCACGCGCATCGAAAATCAGCTTCCGGAAATCACTCCTCATATACCCTTCCCCCGATGAAGATCGTTCCCCGTACCACCGAGAAGTTTACGATCTTGCTAATCGACGTGAGAAGCGGTGTTCCGTAAACCTGCGTGAGCAGCCCTGGAGCGATCGCCTATGATAACATTTTGCCGCACAAAGTCAGTGATGGCGACTGCGGCGGATCGCGCGCCGAGCATGTGGCTTGCGCTGCTTTCGACCCATGCAGTCATCCCATCATGCAAACATGGACATTGATCTCGCGGGCCGAGGCAACACTACGCTCATTTCGGGCAAACCTCCATGCGGCATTACCGCGCAAGCAAGCGTCGCCTTTAACTGCTGCGGGTTCCGAAGCGACTCCGTTCAAGAAGCCTCCCTCGACATTAGGATTGGGATCATGAGGTGGTGGCGTTCCATACAGCGCGCGACTTGCAACGCTCTTGCCGCTGGTCGGTTCGAAAGATGGGCGCTGCTTACCATCGGCATTTGGCTGCCACAGGCCGTATGATTTTCGGGGGGGCGAGACGCCACCGCGCGTCTTGCGCCCACATCGCCGCCGGACCTTGCCCGCAGAGCTTGAGAGATCCGCGCTCGGTGCGAAAGACTCTATTCCAGAAAGGGAAGGATTTCCTCTCGCAGCTGATATGCCGCCCGCTCGGCGACTGCCCGGATATCGGCGTCAAGCTTGTGGCCGCCGGTCTCGGCCGAGACCGCTAGTATCGTCACCAGCGGTTCGCGGATCGCTGGTGACGAAATGTAGCTGGCACAGAGTTTCGAACAATTCGCCTCGAGAACTTCTCCGACCATGTGTGCGAGGAGGTTCTGTTGAGTGTCGTTCACGGGCCTGCAGTACCAGTTTGATGAAATGAGACGCTCTGTGCCGCGCCGGCACGAGAAGGCGGAACGACCTAAGTTGGGTCGGAACCGGCGGAAGTCACAGGCCGAGCCCGGAGAGTCCCGGATGCCCTTGCGGCCGCGTGCCGAGCGGCCAGCAGAACAGCCGCTCGCCTTCCGCGATCGGATGTTCGTTGATGCTGGCGAACCGCCGCTCCATCAGACCTTCGGGATCGAACTGCCAATTCTCATGGCCGTGGGCGCGGAACCAGGTGCCGCTATCGTCGCGATACTCGTACACGAAACGTACGGCGATGCGGTTTCCGGCGTGGGTCCACACCTCCTTGATCAGGCGATAGTCCAGTTCGCGCGACCACTTGCGGGTCAGGAACTCCTCGATTTCTACACGGCTGGTGACGAACTCTGCCCGACATCGGCTGCGCCGATGAAAACATGGCACCCGGCGTCACCTTGACGGTATTGACCACCGCACCCACGCCCGTGGTGACGCCGCAGCCGATGTAGTGGAAGATCGGCTGGCCCTTGTAGGAGAAGCGCGTCGTTCCGTCGGGCATCAGATCTTGACCCTGTGTGGCGCGGATGGTGGTGCACAGGTTGGTCTTGCCGCTGAGACAGCTTTTGCACTGCCGACATTCCGGCGTGTAGAGCGGGATGATATGGTCGCCGGGCTTGCCGCTGCTCACGCCGGGGGCGACTTCGCGCACGATCGCAGCGCCTTCATGGCCAAGGATAGATGGGAAGATGCCCTCGCTGTCGAGGCCGTCCAGCGTATAGGCGTCGGTATGGCATATGCCGGTCGCCATGATCTCGACCAGAACCTCACCGGCTTTCGGCCCTTCTACGCCAAGCTCGACAATCTCCAGCGGCTTCTTCGCTTCAAAGGCTACAGCTGCGCGGTCATTCGCCAAGGTTCAGATAGTACCTTGTGTGCTTCAGCTCCCCTTCCTTGCGAAGCGCCGCCAACTCGACCAGTTTCGCGAGATCGCGAGTGGCCGTCGCCGAGGCTGCATCGGTGATCGTTCGGTAGTTTGCCGCGCTCAGGCCACCTCTGAAGCCTTCTGGTCCCTCGGCAAACATCCGGATCAGGGACTTCTCCTGCCGTGCGTTGATCCGACCGCGGAGGCGGTCGAGCAGCTTCGCCTTGGCTAGGAGGAAATGAACCCGATCAAGTGTGCGCTGTTGGGCCGCAAGCGCGATGTCGGAGAACCATTCGAGCCAATCGTCGATCCGGTTGGACAGACTCGCTCGTTGAAGCTGCGAGTAATAGTCCTTGCGATGGCGCCGGACTGTCTCTGCAAGGGCCGTGATCGCGGGCGCGTCAAGCCCTTGGGCCAGAGCCTTTTCCGCAAGCGCGCGGCCGAGGCGACCGTTGCCATCTTCGAAGGGATGGATGGACTCAAACCCTAGATGAGCAACACCCGCCCGCGCGAGTACGCTCACCGGTGAAGGGCCGGCCGGCCTAGTATCGTTGAACCAGGCAATGAATGCGTCCATCTCGGCTGGCACCACTTGCGATGGCGGAGCTTCGAAATGCACCTTCGGCGCGTGCAGGGCTCCGGAGACGATCTGCATCGGATCGGCGTGGGTTCGATATCGACCTATGTCGGCAAGATCCCGCCTGCCGTTCATGAGCAAGGCCTGCCAATGGAACAGCATGGCCTCGCTGACTGGCTCGCGATAGCTGTGAAAGAGGTTCGCCATGAGTTCCGCAGCGCCCGCCTCCGCGGCGTTTGCGCGGCGGTGGTCGGCCTTGATCCCCAGATGCTTCGCCACGGACGACTGTACGCTCGCGCGATCGAGAATCTCACCCTCGATCGCAGAGCTTTCGACGGCCTCCTGTGCCATGAGTTCGATGGAAAGGGTCTGGCGATCGTCGGCATCGAGATGGGCCATGACGCCTACCAGGATGCCAGGAACTGATCCTCACGGTTTCTCAGACGCTTCGCATCGTAGGCGAAGTTCGGCCAATCGGGTTGTTGCCAGTTCCAACGCATGATCAATAGAGCGCCTTTCTATCGATCAAATTACAGCATTATTTGATTAGGCGACTTCACCCAAACGGTGAAGCATAACGGCAAGAACTCCGTATGGTGCAGATTGCTTATCGCCAGACTGATCCACCACACGCTCTGATGTACGTGCGCGCGGCCAAGGATAACGGGCTACGGCGCGGTCGATTTCGCCGCGCGAGCCATTTAATAAACCTAACAACAGCCGCTCCAATCCTGATTTGTCCGCGGACACGATATGCGATGTAAGGCGTGAACAGCGCATAGTTTATCAGAATTTCTGGGAACGGCATGTGGATCCATGTCATGATGTATTTGTTGGTAAGTCGGTCAGTCTGGCTTTCACGGGTCGGTTTGCGTCCCGCCGGATGCTCCAGTTCCTCGACACTTATTACTGGAGAATAGCGAATTTTCCAGCCGCCATTGATCATCCGATATGCGAGTTCGACCTCCTCGATACCGTAGAAAAAATCTGGAAAAAATCCGCCGACTTGGCGAAGCGCCTCCCTCCGAAAGCCGACGCAGCCGCCGACAAATCGAAACGTCAGGAACGAGCTGTCGAGATCGACATTTTTACGTGTATGAGGAATGAGGTCGACGCGCCTTCCAGTCTCACCGCGGACGTGCTTACGGATGGTGATCACGCCAACGTCCGGCTCTGCCTCGAACAATCGTTCGAAGGTGGACAGATAATCGTCCGTCTCCATAAACACATCATCGTCGACAATCAGGACATATTCCCCGCGCGCAGCGTCGATCCCGACGTTCCGCCCCACCACTCCTTTGTTAATGCCGTCCTGGAAAGATGTCGCTGATGGAAATTGCGCGAGAAGTTCATTCCGATTGACGGGTTCGGGATTATTATCGACGAGCAAGATTTCATAGTCAGTGCGGCCGCCATCCTTGGTACGCAAATACCCGAGGACTTCCGCGATCAGGAAATCGCGCGCGTACGTCAATACAACGATCGAAAAGCGCGGACAGAAAGAATCAGGCAGGGCATTTCTCCAGCCAGAGGATCCGGCGCCGCGTGCTCATTGCGCCACCCCATGGATCGTCTTCAGCCGATCGGCGAGGCGGATCGCGAGCGCGACAAGCGTTAGCGTGGGATTGGCATGACTGCTCGTGGGGAAAACAGCGGCGCCGGCGACATGAAGATTGGCGAGATGATGCACCTTGCAATTGGCATCCACCACGGCCTTCTCCGGAGATGCCGCCATGCGGGCGGTGCCAATATGATGCCCTCCGACCGGGGCGGCCTCGCGCGCCCGATCGCGCAGCGCGGCTCGATCATGCTCGAGCCGGCCCGCACCGGACGCGCGCAGGCCGGCGTCCAGATCATCGTAAGCGGCGACGATCGTCTCAACATCGAGTTCGGTCGTCCGCCAGTCGATGCGCACACGGCGCATGCCGTGACGATCGACCTGATCCGAAAGCGTGATCCGGCTGGACGGATTGGGAGCCTGCTCACTGTTCATATCCACCGCGTATAGGCCGGCCGGTTGTGCAAAGCCACATAAGGAAGCTTGCGGTGGGCAAGGATGCGGTGCCTGATCCATTTGGTGAGGAAGGCCGCCGTGGCGGGCGCTCCGCGCAGGATATTCCGGACATGGGAAGCCCAAAAACGCCCGTCATGTTTCAACGCACTCGCGACATCATGTTCGACCATGCTCAGCTTGCGGCGATATTCCGGGATGACGGTATGCTTGGCAAGATACATCAGCGACAGGATCGGATCACCATGCGCCGGATCCACGACGCTGGCGTGGTGCAGCCGCACCATCGTATTCATGATCCTGCACTCGCGTTGTCGCTCGGCCGTCAGCGTGAACCGCCGCCTTGCATACACCCCGTCCGGGGTCCGCTCAAAACCATAGCACACATTTCGGGTTGGCGGCGTAATCCGTATCGTACCGGTCGCCATTTCGAGATGGCACATATAGGTCCGCCCCAGCATGTCCGAATGATTGCTCAGCCCGCCACGCTCCGGCGCCGATGCCGCGAGGATTCGGTAGGTTTCGATTCCGCCGCTCGCGACCACTAAATCACTAGCCTTGACCGAGAAACGCCGCCCCTCCGGATCAGCGACCTCCGCACGCTCGATCACGCAACCATCCGCCTGTGGAAGGAGCCCGATGCAATTGGCGTTGAACAGCACCCGGATGTTCCCAGCTTTTTTCAGGCGGTGGCGATTGCTCTTCCACACATCGGTGGGAAGGCTGAAACGTTCGACCGATTCCGTCAAAACATGGGGATCGGAGAACCCCTCGATGAGAGTGCCGCCGGGCAGCGCGCTGATCGCCGCATAATCGCAGGCGCCGGCATCGAGCACCGTCTGTGCGCGGCGATAGAAAGGCTCCAGCGTTTCGCGGCCAAAAGGCCAGCCGCTCAACGGCACCCAGGCGCGTGCTTCAAAATCGATTGGGTCAAACGGGACGCAACGGCCGCCCCAGACGGTCGTCGAACCGCCCAGCCGCCGGTGCCGATACATATCCGGCGTCGCATGGGCAGGCGAAATGAGCTCGCCTTCATAAAAGGCCTGGCTCGCCGCATCGGGCTTTTCACCCCCGGCTTCCAGCACCACCACCGAAAGGGCGCTGCCGGCGAGTTCGATCGCCAGGCTGAGTCCTGCCGCGCCGGCGCCGATCACGCAGATGTCGCATTCAAGCACCGCGCCCGGCGCGACCGACCGCGCGTCAATCAGCATACCCGAATCCTATCGCAACGGACCTGGTTGATGGCGGTAATGCTCGGTGGCATTGAACGGTCAATCGGATAAAGTCTGCCCAGCGTCGGCCACAAGACGGTTGGAGGGCGGCCGGTACCTTGCTGATCACCCGCTTCCGATTGCCACAGACGGCACGCCGAATTTCTGATCCGCCAAGTTCTTCCACCCGTTCGATGGATACCGTAACGATCACCCAGAGCAAGTCCGTCCGCCTTTTTGCCGGAAATATTTTGGCCGACACTGCGCCTTCATGGGTCCGGATACAGGCCGTTCCACAATCCGAATACCATCTTTGAGATGTGCCGAAGCGGGCGAAGAGCCTGTCGATTGCCTGGCCTTTACAAGGCGGAACAGCCACACCGTCGTCGCGTCCGGCACGGTCCCGTCGAGCCCGAGGCCGAGGAAGCGCTGAAACGACGGGCGGTCCTTGATCTGGAATTCCGTCGCTTCGTCGGACAGCGAATAGAGCGCCTGCACCACCAGGATCTTGAACATGAGCACCGGGTCGAAAGGTGGACGCCCGCCTTTGCCACGAGGGCTCCGGCGCAACGCGGCCACCAGGGGCCGCGGAATACCTCAAAGTCGACGACAGCCGCCAACCGCTCCCAGCGGATCGCCCGCTGCGCTCAACGCCTCGTATTGGTTCGTAAGATCGAAGAAACCCGGCTGTCCCACTATCACCGCCTCCGCTGTCGCGCTCAGGCAGTGCATCATTCCGCGCCGTCATTCGCCACCTAGTCGAGATCATGGCGACGGGCACCTGCCGCACAGATGCCTACACGCTGGGCGACTTTGACAGCGAGGGCATTCCCCCTCGATCTTGGGCCATGAGGGCGCGGGCGTGACTTCGGTGGCGCCCGGCGGTCACGTCATTCCGCTCTACACGCTCGAATGTCGCCAGTCATTCAGCGCCGGCGACTGCGATCGCGCACTTTGGTGATCTCGGGATGCCGCTCGGCGCTCGGCTTCGAGGAGATCGGCCGATCGCGTTCGATTCCCCGGTCGAGCACCAACTCGTGCCGGCCATCGCCGCGCTCCCGCGTTCGGGCAATCGAGAAACGCCCGCCTTTATCGAGTGAGGAAGCAATCATGCCTTCAAGCCTCGACGCGACCAGCGCCGCCGCGAGGGGGTTGTGCACCAGATAGGCCGATGCAAGCGCCCTGGCCGCAATCAGCTGCGATTGGGCCGCGCGCAGATCCGGATCCTCGGCGCGCTCGCGCGGACTGCCGCGGCGAAAGCGCTCGCCCAGAAGCAGCCCGGACCGGCCCCGTCCCTGAGGCGCGGCTTCCTCCCGCTCCACGGGCTCTGGAGGCTTTTCTCGGATTTTCTCCGCCTGCCGCTCGGCGACCCAGCGTTTGCGCGGGCGCTTGCTGCCCTCGGCGCGCTCGGTGCCGTCTTCGCGCAACAGGATCGTCTCGCCAATTTCGATCTGCTCCCGCGCGAGGGCTGCCGGTAGCCCCGTCCCCCAGGCACGTCGGATCCGACCGTCGCCGAGCTGCAGGTCCACATAGGGACTGGGACGCTGACCTGGCCGGCCATTGAACGGCGCCTCACCTGTCTCAAGGACGATACCGGCGACGCCGGTCCGGAAATCACCGGGACTCTTTTGCCTTTCCGCCGGCTTGCGCGGCGCTTGGTTCTTCCCGTTGGCAGGCGAACGTCGGTCGGGCGATAGCGGACGTGCGACCTCAACGCCGTGCTCCCTCGCCTCCTGCTCGACCATGCGGCGAAAGCGGTCGCTGCCCGAAACTTCGATCCTCACCCATCCCCGGTGCTGGGCGATGTCGAGCAGATCGCGCACCACTGCCGCGCTCTCGGTGGCAACGATCAGCCGGTGGCCGAGATCACGGATGGTGGGGGCGGCATCATGTGCTGTCTCGAACAGCCGTTGTTCACGGCGCAGGCCGCGCTCTTCGATAAAATAGCGCTGTCCGACATGGTCGGGCATGTCACCGACGGTCCGGGACCGTGCCCTGGCGCTAGGTTCGGCCTCAGGCGTGATCGCGTTGTCGCCGCCCTCCTCCGCCGATGCGGCGGCGATATCATCCTGCGCCATGCTCATGCATCCCTGTCGAGGAGGTCGACGATACCAAGCTGGCGGGCGATCACGTCCTGAACGATCTGCGCGGCCTCGTCGACGTTGAGGCGGTCCGTCTGCAGCAAGGTGACAGCGTCGAGGTCGAGATCCTGCGGATCGAGAGCGAGCGGCTGTTCGCCTGCGATGACACCGGGGCTCATGGTCATCTCCTGCGATGGGTGGTCGGACGTTTTCGGCTGGCGTTCGACAAAGCGTGGGATAGGCTTGAGTTCGCGTTTCACCAGCATCGGCGCCGGCAACAGGCGGCGGATGAATGCGCGCCGACTATAATAGAAGAGCTTGCCGGCGAGGATAGGCGGAATGCCGCCCCGCAGCACGAGCATCTTGTCCTTGGGCAGCTGCATCAGCTCCTGCGGCAACATCAGTGCGCGGCGATGGTCCGCCTCGGACTGGCTGCGATTGGCGAGCAGCCCGTGGATGGTGCGGCTCCTGGACACCGACTTGGTCGTGTAGAAACCGAGCCGTTCGGACAGCTCATTGGCGACCTTGAGCTCCTTGGGGGTGAATGCGATCTCGATCCCGCAATTGGTGACGATATTCTCGGCTTCGTCATGGCCATAGATGGCGCGGAGCTGGGCGCGGCTCTGGATGACCAGAAGCAGGCGCAGGCCATAGGTGGCGATATAGGCGATGCTGCTCGCGATCGTCGTCGCGCGGCCGAGCCGCGCGAATTCGTCGAGCAGAACCAGCACCTCGATCGGCTGCCGGTGCGTCGCCGGATCGCGGGTGTTGAGATCGACGAGTTGCTGAAACAGCAGATTATAGAGCGGCGCGATCCGCTCGATATTGTCGGGAGATACGCCAAGATAGATCGACAACCGCTGGCTGCGCAGATCGCGCAGGTCAAAGTCGCTCTCGGAGGTCGCGTCGTCGACATAGGGGTTGAGCCAGAGATTGAGGCGGCCGGTGATCGTCTGCTTGATTGACGCGAAGGTATTGTCCGACGCGGAGGTGAAGTCGGCGAGCGCGCTCGCGCAGGCCTGCGACAGCGGATCGCCCGCCGCGTCGCGCTCGCGCACGAGGCGCGGCAGGCGCACCTTGGGATCGCCGTTGGTGAGGTGGCGGTAGATTTCGCCAATCGTAAACGGGAGATCAGGGGTCGCCGCGACATAGCCGCCGATCCCGACGAAGCCGACGCGCGACGCCTCGGTCCAGAAGGGATCGCCGCGTTCGGGTGCCGGAAACAGCATCACCGCGATCTTCTGCAGTTCATTGACCACCTCGACCGGATTGGTCCGGTCGATATAGCTAAGCGGGTTATAGCGCGCGGTCCGGCAACCGGTGTCGAGCGGATCGAACAGGAAGACCTGCTGGCCCTGCCCCGCCCGGAACCCTGCGGTCAGGTCCCAATTCTCCTTCTTCACATCGAGCACGACGACTGAATCGCGCCAGTTGAGCAGATTGGGAATGACAACGCCGACACCCTTGCCGCTGCGGGTCGGGGCCTCGAGCAGCGCATGTTCGGTCCCGCCGAAGATCAGATAGCGACCGTGCTTGCGGCCCAGGATGATGCCATGGTCGTCGCGCAGTCCCTCGCGGCGGAGTTCGGCCTCGCGCGCGAAGCGAGCCTCCCCATAGAGCGAGACGCGCCGCCGCAGCAGCATTGCGATGAGGATCGCGGCCGTAACACCCGACAGAAGCAGGCCGCGGGTGAACCAGCTCCGGACGTTGGGATCGTGCCGGTAATACCAGAAGAAATAGGGAACGCGCTCGATGCGCAGGTGCGGCGAGAGCTGCCCGAGCCCGAACAGGGCCACCAGCATTCCGCTCGCCGCGACCGCGGCGAGCATGGCGGCCAATCCCACCGCGAAAACGATGGCGCGTGTTCTAGTGTGGGCGGAGCCGGTCAGGATCAAAATAGACCTCCGTCATACGGTAGCGCCCCGGCATCGCCCCCTCAGGCCCGAACCGGCGCATCTGGACAACGATGTCGACAAGCGAATGGAGCAGCCCGCGGATGTCGTCGCGGGCGAGATCACGGCCCCCTTCGGATTCCTTGACGAGCAAGGTGAGCTGCTCGAAAGCGCCGCTCGCCGAGTTGGCGTGCACCGTGGTGATCGATCCGGGGTGACCGGAATTGACGTTGCGCAGATAGAAGAAGGCGGTGCCGTCGCGCAGTTCCTGGAGCAGGATGCGATCGGGCCGCATCCGCAGCGCGCTTTCAAGCAGATCTTTCGCACAGACCTTGGCCAGGCCCTGCCCGTCCTTGGCATAGACCATGTGCACGACATTGCGGTGCGGCACGACAAGTTCGCGGCTGTCCTCGATCGTGAGGATGCGTTCGTGCGGCGGAATGAGCTGCACGAGACTTTTCGCGAGCGACGTCTTGCCCGAGCCGGTCGCGCCGCTGATCAGAATATTCTTGCGGGCCCCCACCGCCAGGCGAAAGAAGGCGGGCCAGGCGCCGGCGTCTCGCAGGACAACGAGCTCCTGATCGACCGACGAGAGCGCCTGCGATGCGAGCTGGGTCGCCTCGAACAATCCGTCGGCGGCATAATCGTCGATCGACTTGTCGGTAACCGAGGGCTTGCGGATCGTGAAGGAGATGGTTCCGCTCGGCACGACCGGCGGGATGATCAGCTGGACCCGTTCGCCCCCGGGCAACACCGTCGAGCAGATCGGGCTCTCGTCGGTGATATCCTGCCGGGTGAGGGCCGCGGCGGTGCGCGCCAAGGTCATCAACCAGTCGGGATCGAGTTCGGGGCTGTCGATCCAGCGCCAGCCGCTCGGGGTCTCGAGCCCGACTTCGAACGGCCGGTTGACGACGAGTTCTGTGATACCATCCGTCGCAAGCAACGCCTGCACCGGGCTGAGATAATGGTTGAGGACCGAGAGGTCGGCGCTGCGCATGGGATGGCTACCGCCGCAACCGCAGGCCGTAGACATCGGCGAAGTTGAAGTCCTGCGCGACGAAAATCCCCACCTCCTCGCCCTGGTTCTTGCGCAGGACTGGCTTGATGTTGATGCTGTTCTGGAGCGCCACCCCGGCGGCGTCGCTTGGAACCTGGGTGGTGTTCGACCCTCGGTTGGCGAGCGCCTGCCCTGCCACCTGCATGCCGTCATCGACCAGCGACAGCAGCAGCGCGCCGCCAAAGCGCGCCCAGAAGAAGGTATCGACCCCGCCCGCGACGCCGGCGCGGCCCAAGGCGTCGGAACCGGGTGAGCCGAGGTCGATCGCCACGCCCTGCGGCGTGACCGCGCGAGTCCATAGCACGAACAGACGGTTCTGGCCCTGCGACAGGCCGCCGCGATATTCGCCGAGCACCTTGGTGCCCTTCTCCATCAGTACGAGGTTGCCGTTGTCGGAGAGGATGTCCTGCGGGATGATACAGGTGGTATAGCCGGGCTGCGCCGAGCTCAGTGCCGTCTGGAGAACGCACGGGATGAGCGTCCCCGCGGTGATCAGATAATCTCGGTTGCCGATCATCCCCGCGCGCGATTCCTTGACCGAGGATTGCCGGCGCAGCCGGTCGAGTTCGGTCGGCTCGCCGCCACTCGAACGCCCGGAAATCGGAGCAGATAGTGGATATCCAGGCGCTATCTCCAGATTGGAGGGACCTGCCCGTCCGCCGCTTTGCCCGCCGCCATAGGCTATCAAGGGCGCGCGGCGCTTGGCATCGGCCATCACCTGCGCCGGGCTGCGCTGGCTGGTCCGCGCGGCTTGCGCGGCACCGGGGTCATTGGGTGAGAGCGCGGGTACCGTCGGTCCATCGGTGCGCGGACTCTGGCCGAGCATCGGTGCATTGGGATCCTGCCCTGCTGCGGCAAGGCGCGGTGCGGTCGGCGCGACATCCTCATAGCTGACGACAGCCTTGGCAGGCGTTGCGTCCGCGCGCTTTTCGGCCGCGCTTTTTTCCGTCTCGCGCCGGCCATGCCCGGTCTGGGTGATGAAGAAGATGCCGATGACGACTGCAACGGCCGCGAACGCGCCGCCGCGCATGATGTTGGAGCGCGCGGAGCCGCCGATCGACCCGATCGCCCCGCGGTCGACGTCGGCGACCCCGGGTAAGGCGTCGCGCGTGGCCGAGGACGGAGCGTCGCCGGCTTGCCAGGTTTCGCCTGCCATCATTGCTGCTCCTGCTTCATCGTCCGATCGACATCGGGCGAGGCGGTATTGGTGCCGTGATCGATGCCGTAGGTTCCCGGCCCTTCATTGTAGATGCACAGCACCAGCCGCCCGCGTCGGAGGCGGAATTGCTTCGCAATCTGATGGACGACCACGAAATCGTCGCGGACATCGAACGGCACGAGGCTTTCGCTGCCATCGGGAAGCACGACGAATACCGCCGGCAGCTCGCGCCGGTTGGGGAAGCGCATCACGGTGAACTGGCCGTTATCGGAGACCTCGGACGGTTGCAGATCGCTGGCCCCCTGGACCGTATAGGCCATGTTGCGTGGTCCGGTGATCACGCCGTGATCGAGCGCGAGTTTGATCGCACCGGCCTCAAGAGCGGCGGCACGACGCGCGACCGACTGCGCTCCCTCAAGCGGATAGCGGAAGCGCACCTGGAAGAAGGTGTCCGGCGTCCTGGCGGTGATCCCGCCGGCGCGGGCGACCAGCTCGAACTGATAGTTGCGGGAGTCGCCGCCGCGTTTGGTCGTCACGATGAGGTTGGTCGGGCCCGCCCGTTCGCGGGGTTTGATGAAGAGGATGTTCCCCGCCGGCGCGACCTCCCAGGAGACGGTGTCGCCGAGCGCGACATGGGCAATCTCCTCGTCGGGAGAGAACAGCACCTGGGTCGCACTGCGGAAGGCGCCGACTATGCGGTAGACCTGGGCCGGATCGTAATTGACCCATCTGACACGCGGATCCGCAAGGCCGGGGTGCGGCGTTTCGGCCGCCTGCGCGGCCGGTGTCGCGAGCAGCAGCGCGGCGGCGATGGCGAAGCGGATCATGGGATCACCTCGGGATCGGCGCGATAGCTCGATACCTGGAAGCCCAGCGGATTGCGGAAGCGGTCACCTTCGGCCATCGGCGCACTCGAATAAGCGAAGCTGAGCGTCGCGATCCAGTTGCTGCTGACGACGTCGCCGATGTTGGGGTGGACGACGCGGGTGAAGCGGACCTGGGCCACCTTCGGATTGACGAAAGCGATGCTGCGGACCGTCACTTCCGCGGTCGCGCGCGGGCCCCAGAGCGTCTGTGGGCTGGCCGGGTTGCGAGCGTCGAAGGCGCGCTGCCAACGCGCCTGTTCGGCGGGATCCGACAGGATCGCGACGCTGCTGAAATTCTCCTTCGCGGCCGGCGGCAGCCAGCCCTCGCGCGCCCGGACATATTGCGCGAGGAAATATTTGGAGACGGCCTCATCATAGCTGACCGGCTTGTCGCCGGTGAGAGCGGTGGTGACCTCGGTTGCGCCGGTGCTGCGGTCAACCGTGATCACGAATGGCTCGACCGTTTTCAAGGGGGTCAGGGCCGCCAGCGCAACGACGGCGACGATCGCGAGCAGACCAGCGACGCTCGCCAGGATCCAGGCATTGCGCCGCGATCTATAAGCGTCGCGCATTCGGTCCTGATCCCAGCTTCGCGCTTCGGCGAAATAGCGATCCAGATCGCGGGTCTTTATTCCCTCGGCCATGGCGTGCTCAGCAGCTCGGATAGGTTCGGGCGGCGACAGGCGCCGGGACTGACCTGACGGGGTTCAGTGCGGCAACGGGCTTTCCGGGCGTTGCCGGCGCAGTGACGGCCGGCTTGGGCGCGCCCGGCAGGATGCTCCCATAGGGATTGGCGTCTCGGCGGTGGCCGCCATCGCAGCGCGGGAGTTTCGCGAGCTTCTGCCCGGTGCAGGACGAGGTCACACCCGCCGTGAGGAGCATGGCGATCAAGTGACTGATTACCGTTCGCTGGTTCATCGGCTTACCCCGAGATGCTGTTCGGATTGGTGGTCGTGCCCGTCACGTGGTCGCGGAAATTACGGGCGGCCCGGTCCATGTTGCGCGCGGCGCGGCCCATAGCGCGGGTGGTGCGCGCACCCGCGCGCGTCGATGCCCCGGCACCCCGCGCGTGAAGGAGCGTCTGTCGCGCGAAATCGGCGATGCCAGCCGCTGCGCCGCCGGCGATGCCAGCGGCGATCGAGGGCGCCTGGAAGAAGAACACACTCCCGAGGGCGACGTAGATGTCGAATACGATCGACCCGAATACGGGATCCTGGGCTGCGCTGGCGGCGGCTTCGGCAGCGTCGCCCAAACTGAGCACGAGCCCCGTCATGGCGGCAATGACGCCAATCAAAAGGATGAAATTGAAGGCCTGATTGAGGAAGCCGAAGAACAGTCCGCGCGTGCTGTTGAACAGAGCAAGCGCTATAAATATGGGGCCTAGGGCGATGATGATGGCCAGCGCGATCTTGGCGAAAATGGTAATCGCGAACCCAACCGTCGCCGAGAGCCCCGTCAGCAGCCATACCAGGATACCGGCTCCATAGATAATTAGCCGATATGGATGAATCGATGCATAGGTGCTTGCATACAGTCTCAGTTTTTCTTCGATCGCCTCGCTGCGCTGGAAATATCGATCAAAGGTGCTGCCCGCGTTGATCGGGCTGTCGCCAGCGATCGCACTGCTAATCGCGTTGGGAGCATCAACGGAAAGTGGCTCGACGATCCAGTTATTATATCCAACACTGCTGACGGCGGCCCAAATCAGAGCAAGTTTGAGAATGCGGTAAAACCATTCCCGCCATGGTTCATCGACTAACCCACGCAACACAGCATAACCGACGAGTGCGAGATATATGGCAAGTGCTACCGCGAGGGGCCCGCGGACGGCAGCGATCACCTCTGGAAGCTTTTCGCCGAGAAAGACGGCAAGCGTCGCATCAAGACTGGCGTAGGCGGTTGAGAAGAATTCCATGGCGCTGCACCAGACAAGAGGGATTATTTTCCGCCGATCGCGACGAGCTGCGCATCTTGGGCAGCAACGCAATTCATAGGATTTTCAGAATTCTGATCCTTCGAGCAGCGTCTGAGCATTTCGGCGCGCGCGTTAGAATTGTCGGAATAGTATTTGGCGTTATGAGGGGGCTCCGCTCCGCCAGAGCAGGCAGAAACCCACTCGAGCAAAAAAAGGCCGACGAGACGGTTTATGGGTATCACCATTTTTAACGTGCCTTTCTAAAGCTTGCTCGAAGCTCTCGGATCATGCGTGCATCATCTGCTCGTACGTCGAGCTGCTCCTGCGCGGCCTTTCGCATGGCGATCGCCTGCAGTTGCATCTGGTCATTCTGAATATGGGCGGTCTCGACGGCGATCCGCGCCTGGAGGTCGGCGACATCCTTGGCGTCACTGGCCTCATCGAGTGACAGTCGGAGATCTTCCAGTCCGACGGTGCGCTGCGTTGTGACGCCGAACGCGGTCTCGGCAACAGCGGCGGTCGACGCCTCGCGCTGACCAGACGCTTCGAGCGCTAGCTGATAGGCGCGGTCGGCGTCGGTGCCGCCTTGCAGGCCTGTCCCGAGTTGAGCGGTTCCCAAGATACGCTTAGCCCGCTCGCCCAGCGCGCCGGCGCCGGTGTTGCCCGAAATCAGCTGTTCGATATCCCGCGCCTCGGGCGGTAGCAGGTTGCGCACGGTGCTGGCGCTCAGGATCGCGCCGCGGCGGTTGACGTTGGTCAGCTTGTTCATGCTGCCATAAAGACGCTGCGCCTCGTCCAGCTGTTGTTTGCCCTGGTCGATCATCCGCAGCGTGTTGCGCACGGTCGCGAGGGTCTGGGCATAGGTCGAGGTGTCGAAGACCGGCAGGCCCTGTGCACCGGCGATGCTGGCGGTTCCGATGGCGGTTGCCGCGAGCGCGGTTCCGATGGCTCTCACATGCTTCATGACCGTCCTCCTCTGAAGGCCTTTCCGAGCCGTCGTTCGTGGAACAGGGGAAGCCAGTCGGCCGGATCGGGGCCGCGCTCGCGGCGGGCCGCCTCCATGACGGGCAAGGTCTCGCTGCGCCCCGACAGCACCGCGAGCTCGTCATCGAGGCCCTCGAGGTCGAGTTCGACCACGATCGCGTCATGACCCTGCTTGACCAGGAAGCGCCGGCTCTCGGGTTGCAGCTCTTCGCGGATCAGCCTGAACTCCGCGCTGCTCAGTCCAAGCCCGCCGATATAATCCTCCGCACGGCCGCGCGGATTAGGCAGCAGGATCTGGGTGGCGACCTGTTCGACGATGCTGTGCGCGATGTCGGACCGCAGCGCATCGGCTGGGCTCTGCGTCCCGAAGATCAGGATCGCGTTGCGTTTGCGGAAGGTCTTCAACCCGTCCTGCGCGAAGGCCCGAAACGCCTCGTCACCGAGCGCCTTCCAGAACTCGTCGACGTCAATGACGGTGCGGGCCCCTGCCCCGCCCTCCTCTTCGCCCGCGAGGAAGCCATCGATGCGGTGGAACAGGTAGAGCATCAACGGTGACCGCACCTCGGGATTGTCGAGGAAATCGGTCATGTCGAAGCCGAGGAAGCGTGCGTCGAAGCGCAGCGTGTCCGCGTCATTGTCGAACACCCAGCCGAGCGATCCGCCCGCGCACCACTTCTCGAGGCGTGCGCCGATGCCGGCGGCATCGCGCTGGCCGAGCAGCTCGCGCAGCGCTCTGAGACTGCGTGCGGCGGGCGGGAGGCGCAGGATCGCGACGATGCCTTCGGCGATCAGCCGCTCATCGGCCGCCGGCAATGGTCGGTGGTCGGGATTGACGAGCAGCTGAACGAGCTGGCGCAGAAACTGCCGATTGCCGGGTGTGTCGGTAAGACCCTTCAAGGGCGCGAAGCCGGTCGGCTGGCCATTGCCGAGCGCCAGATAGTCGCCACCGCTCGCGCGCACGAAGATCTCGGCGCCGCGGTCCTTGTCGATGAAGATCTGGCGCGCGCCGGTCTTCTCGAGCTGCGCCATCAGGAAATTTTGGATGACCGTCTTGCCGGCGCCCGACGGCCCGACGATCAGCGTGTGGCCGAGATCGCCGTTGTGGAAGTTGAAATAATAGGGCGAACCCGCGCTGGTCTTGAGCAGTGCGACCGCCTCGCCCCAATGATTGCCTGACGGGCGGCCTGCGGGATAGCTGTGGAACGGCGCGAGGGCCGCGAAATTGCGCGATGTGATTGCCGCCGGTCGCGCACGCCACGCGAAATTGCCGGGGAGCTGCGACCAATAGGCCGCCTCCAACGCCGGCCCTTCGCGCGCCGCAACCATGCCGGCGTCGGCCAGCGCCGCGCGGGCGAGCGACATATGTTCGTTCAGGCGCCGCACGGTGTCACCATAGAGTGCGAGCGAGAAATGATGGTCGCCAAGCACGAAGCGGTTGCTCGCCAGGTCGTCCGCCGCGTCGGACAGCGCATCGGCCTGGCTCTCGGCGACGTCTTCGGTCGAATACATCTGGTTCTGTTTGCGCCGGAAGCGCTCGGCGGCGGCCGCCTTGCCGAGGAAGGTGAAGGACTGGCTGACGATTAGCGGGAATTGCAGGCTGAGCAAGCTGCCCAGCTGGCCCGGGCGGGTTGTCGCCGGGTATTCGCGGATGCCAAACAGGCCGCCATAGATCGAGATATCGGCCGAGCGGATCTCCACCACTTCGGCGCCGAAGATCCCGCGCGAGGAATAGAGGGCTGAGCCGAGATGACCGGCAACCAGCGGCACGCGCAGGCGCCGGCCGGTCATAACCTGTTCGAGCATCTCCAGCGGCTCGGAGAAGCTTAAGCCCTTATGCTCGTAGAGCCCGAGCCGCCGCGGGCGGCACGGGCTTGCCAGTTTCTCGAAATCGCGCGCCTTCTCCTCGAGCCGCTGGATCGCGTCAGCGTCGGTTTCGATCGCGTCGGCGCGGACGCGCGACAGGCGGCGCAGCAGGTGGGCCACCTTGTCGGCGCCGCCCGCGGCCGGGCGCATCACCAGGGTGACATAGAGCTCGTTGATGAAGAGCTGTTTCGCGGTGACCCGGGCGCGGTAGGCCGCGTCGAGCCCTCGGGCGAAAGCCGAACGGAAATGCCCTTCGGGATAGTGGTCATCGACTCGCCGGATATGGTGGGTCCATATCGCCAGACGCTCGTCGGCGAGATTGCGCCATGTGCCGTTGAGTTTCTCGTGCCACTGGTTGAGATCGTCGGCGTCCCGGGTTTCGAACGCGATGCCGTCGAGCTGGAAGGTGATCATCAGGCTGCCATTGTCGAGCGCGATGATGTGATGGTCGACATGACGTGCATAGGGCAGAAATCGCCCTGGGTCCTGCTCGCGACGCGCCACCCGGTGAGGGGCGGCCGCCGCGAGGCGCGATCGCAGGCTCAGTTCAGCCACGGGCGAAGCCTTTGCGGCGGGTGGCGACCAGCGGCAGCGGCGAATAGCTGCTGCCGCCCCAGAAGGTCCGGTTGCGGCAGCGCGCTTTGGTGTCGATCCACAGCATCATCAGGCGGAAGCTGTTGGGATCGTGCCGCACCACCAGGCGGGCGGCGGCGAAGGTCGCCCCGCCAAAGCCCAGCGCGTAAAGCGGATTGCCCGTTACAAGCAGTACGAGCACGGCGATGAACGCGATCGGAAGCGCCGCCTCGAGCGGCACCCCTAGCCACATCGATGGTCTGGTCACCGCGAGGAACAAGCTGTCCTGGACGAGGCGCTGGGATGGTGAGGGCGTCACGCCGTCAGGCTCCGCTCGTAATCTGGTCGACGATCCAGCCGGCGCTGAACACGATGAAGATTCCGATGACGACGGTCACGAACAGCTGCATCGAGGCGCGGCCAGTGAAGAACATGAAGCCGACGATGATCACCGCGATCGTCGCGACAGTCTTGGCGAAGCTTCCCTGCAGCCAGTCGAGGATATTCTGTGCCATCGAGGTGATGCCGTCGGTCCCTTGCGCGAAGGCGGCGTCGGGGGCCAGCACGCCCAGCGCGGCGATCAGGACGATCGCCAGCAGCCAGTATGACAGGATAGGCGACATATGTCGGATGGCGTGGGTCATTCCGGATCTCCGAAGACGATGACGGGGGAGCGGCGGCCGCGGGCAAAGACGTCCCACCCCTCGGCCGCAGGCTGGGCTTCGATCGGGCGGTCGCTCTCGGACGGGGCCAGCGCCGCGGGCATCGACGCCACTGGCACGGGCAGCGGCCCCGTACCGCCGCGCAACGCCGGCACGACTAGATTGGCCGCGCGATAGACCCGACCGACATAGCCGTTGGCGAAGCCGCGCCGGTCATTGCCGGTGTTGTAGCGCGAGATCGCGCGACCGAGAGGATCGTGGGACCCGCTGCGTGAGGTGGCGGCATAGTTGGTCTGGAGAACCCTCGCCGCGGCGGCAAAGTTGCGGCAGGCGTCGAAGGCCTCCTCGACCGACAGCCCGAGCCATTGGAGGTTGCCGCTGTTGATCTGCGCGACCCCGAGATCGATGCTATAGCCCTTTGCAATTAACCCCTTGGCGATGCGGGCGGCATCGGCCTCGTTGACTGGACGGGCGGCCCTCGGACCATCGTTGACCCCGATTGCGAGCGTATCGAGTTGGCTTTCGGCATGCGCCACTGACAGGAGCGTCTCGGGCGCGACCGAGGGCGCGCACTGATAGGCGAGCGCCGCTGCGGCCGAGATCGAGAGCATCACCGCGCACTCTCCGGCCGATTTGCGGAACGCGTGGTCCCGAGCGCTGTCAGGCTGCGGTTGCACAGGAGCATAACGGCGCGCTCGGTGTCGCCGCCAGCGATGACGCTGTCCAATTGACCGCCCACTGCCCTGCTCCTCATATGTCAAATAAACCCATAAACGGCATAAATGGACGAATGCAAGCCTTAATCGGACATGAAGTTCGATCGTCTCTCGGCGGCCGCGTGTTTGATGCGGGTGGAGGGCGCGACGGCCCGGCGAATGTTGCGATCGATCGTGGCGCCAGAGCGCTGCGGCCGTCTTATCGCCGACGCGCCGTTGTCGGCGATCGGCGGCCCCCAAGTGATTCTGTGCAAAGGAAAACCGTTCGCGAACGCGCTGCGATCTGTAGCGTCCGCCCCGACGGGATGCCCGAAAGCACGTGCGCAGGTGCCGCAAACCCGCAGCGCATCAGTGCCAACGCGCCACGTTATGCGCGAAAGCACGAACATTTCCGGCACCTTGTGCCTGAAAGCACGAGGATCGGCGGTAGGCCGGTGGGACCGGAAGGTTAACGATCACGAGGTCCAAGAGTGTCCGATTCTCCGCTTGGCGGTGATCGGCTTCAGGACCGCAGCGACCCGTTCGGGACGCTCGTGTGATCAATCGCAGGGAGATGCCGTGCTGACATGAAAAACCCGGCACGAGGCCGGGCTTTTCGGGGTGCCCGCTAGGGACGACGTAGCAATCAGATCCTAGCCGCTTCCCCAATATCAAACAAGCACTCACGTGTGGCTTTCCGCGCGCAGAGGGCGTTTGTGCGCACGGGCTCCCGAAAGGGGAGTTACCGAACGATGGCCTATGCCTGTTCACCAGGGGCCGGCTTCCGCCGGTTCGACACATTCGCGGCGGAGGCCGACGCGGTGGCGGAGGCCTTTCGCGGTCTGCCCGAAGGCCATGGCCCGGCCCAAGCTCTAGCGGCGTTCAAACGTGCCGCCCCCTATATGCGGGTGCCGCCGGGTATCGTGCAGATGATCGACACAATGTTTGCGTGGACCAGGCCCGACGACTGGCGGGCTGGAGCGACGCCGATCGTGTGGCCGCGCAATGACAAGCTCGCGCGCAAGCTGGGCCTGGGCGTGCGGCAGGTGCAGAATCTTCTCGATCGGGCGATCCGGCTTCGCCTCATCAGTCATCGCGACAGCCCGAACGGGCATCGTGGCGGCGTTCGCGGCGCCGATGGCGCGATCAAATGGGCCTACGGGATCGTCCTTGCGCCGCTTGGCACGCGGATCGAGGAGTTTACGGCAATCGCCAAGCGAGGCGCCGAAGAGGATGCCCAGATCGAGGCTCTGAAGAAGCGGCTGGGCGCGGCCCGCCGGCGGATTTCGAGTCTCGCCCAGACCGTGGTTGACAGCGCGCTCCACGGCATTTCCGCCGACGAGGAGCTGGAATTGGCGTTGTGCGCGACCCGGCAGATGCGCAATGTTCGCGACATCGAACTCCTCACTGGCTGTGTGGAGCAGATTGAACAGCGCGGTCGGGATCTTGAAGCCGAGATTAGCACGGCACTGGCAGCTGTGGGATATGCTGGAAGCCCAATGGAATCAGAGAATAGTGCATGCACGGATGTTGCTGGTTTCACGCACTCTACAACTACAACCGAACTCCAAACTGCAAAGGCAGATACACGTAGTGGCATTCCGGCAAGAAGTAGCAAAATGGGGCGCGGCCAGACCTCGCGGCAAGTGAGCGACGTCGAGGAGGATCTCGAAAAGCATGGCGTCGATCCCGGGTTCATCGAAGCGGTCTCGCCCGAACTGTGCTTCACGCTCGAACATGGTCGTCGCGAATGGGGAGACGTCATCCATCTGGCCGAGCGCCTCGCCGACCAGAACGGCATCCACCGCCACGCCTGGCACGAGGCCTGCCGCTTAATGGGCGAGCGGGGCGCTGCTGCCTCAGTGATTGCGACCGTCCACAAATATCGTCTTGGGGAGGTCCGCAAACCCGGCGCTTATCTGCGGGGGATGAGCGACAGGGCGGCACGCGGCGAACTCCATCTCGGCCGGACGTTTCACGGGCTCAAGGACAACCGTCAGGGCGTCGCCATGCAAGCGATGCACGGTGGCGCCGATCCGCGATCGGTGAGCGAAATCGCACGGCGGGCACTGTCGGGCCTCGTGCTTTCGGGCAGAGCGTCGTGATCGGTTCGCCGTTCACCGGTCGGAAGAGTCGCCTTGGCGACGGGATGCCCGAAAGCACGAGTTGGAAACATGGCTACGCGTGACTCATGGGCTAAGGGTCCCTTCGGGCCTGTTCGGCGGGTAAAGACTCGTGCTTTCGGGCATCCCGTCGAGCTAACTGGCTGCGTGTGGAAGCAATGCGGGATAAAAGAATGGACGGTAAGGAGAATCATTGCGCCGAAGGGGCTGACATGACCAACAAGCAGGCCGTCATTCTCAAGCAAGGCAATCTCTTCGAAGTCGACAGTCCGCTGCACGGCAAAGTCCGGGGCGAGCGCAGTGTGATGGACTTTCCGTTCTTCGCCTTGTCCAAGGTCGCCGTTCTCAAGCCGCTCGATTACAAATTGGGAAACGTCAGCATTCAGATCCGGCCGAGCGCGACGGGCATTGCAACGATGTATGACAAGGAGATCATTCTCTACATCGCATCGCTAATGGCGCAGGAGATCAGCCGGGGTGGCGAGGTCGACCAGGAGTTCACTTTCACCGCGCATGATTTCTTCCGGATCACCGGCGTCGCCCGTCCCGGCAAGCGCGACTATCAACGCTTTACCGATGCGCTCGAGCGTCTGCAGGGCACCCAGATCAAGACCAATATCCAGACCGGATCACAGATCGATCGCGGCTGGTTCTCCTGGCTGTCGGAAGCCGCAGCCAACTACACCAAGCTCCCGAATGGCGAAGAGCAGCTGCGCAATGTGAAGGTGCGGCTATGCGCCTGGTTGCACCGGGCGATCCAGCGCGACGGGCACATCTATTCCTATCATCATGACTATTTCCGCCTCGGTACGATCGAACGAAGGCTCTACGAGATCGCGCATTGTCATTGCGATGGTGAGGAGATCGAGATGCCGATCGACCTGTTGTCCGCCAAGGTCGGATCGACCGCGTCGCTCGCCAAGTTCAAGCAGCATCTCAAGGACGTCGAGGCTGACGACCGGCTGCCCGAATATCGCGTGACCTTGAAGGATGTCGTTCCGGCCGAAGGTCGCACCGACAGCCGCGGTCGCAGGATCAGCAAACCGGACACGGTCGTGCTTCTGACGCCGCGCCAGAAGAAACCGGTGACGGCCGTCCTCGAAGCCACCGCCTGACCATGGCGGTTCCTGCCCGCGCCGTTGGGCCCGATCCTGTGGCGATGGGTGAAATGACCTCGAGATCCACGCTGGGCAGATGAGTCCGACGCTTATCGGCTATGTGCGGCCTGGCGCCGCCGGTCCTGCTCCCGAAGAGCAGTCCGCGACCCTGGTTCGGCTCGGCTGCGATCCGATCTTTGTCGAGAAGGAGGGCGTGACGCCGACAGCGAGCCGACAGCGCGGACGCGCGTTGCGCAGCCTGAACGCCGACGCGACCCTCATCGTCACCCATCTCGACCGGCTGGGACAGAGCCTGGTCGATATTGCCGCGGTGCTGCAACGCTTGTTCGAGGCCGGCGCGGCGCTCCATATCGTCGACGGCGATATCCACACACGCCGTGACCCTGCGGCACGCCGTGCGCTCGTTGGGCTGGTCGATAGCCAACGCCGGCTTGTGAGCGAGCGGGCGCGCGCCGGCCTTGCCCAGCGCCGCTCCGCCGGCAAGCGGGTCGGACCCCCTGCCCGGCTCCAGCCCGAAGATTGGCCCGAGCTCAAGGCGATGATCGCCGCCAAGACGAGCGCTGCCGTCATGGCCGCCCATTTCAAGGTGACCCGTCAGACCTTGTGGAATTTCCGCCAGCGCATGGAAGCGGCCGAGGCCGATCAATTGGGAGCGTCGTCGGCGAACAGCTGATGGACAGGCACACCAATGCCTGCGGCGAGACGGATTACGGTGACCAGCGACGGGTTGGTGGTCATCCCTTCGATCGCCGAAATCTTGCCCTGGGCAATCCCGGTCGCGGTGGCAAGCTCGGCCTGGCTGAGCCCGGCGGCGACCCGAGCGGCCTTCAGCCGGCGGGCGAAGCCCTCCCACTCTTCATCGACATCACCGACGTCAACCGGCGCCTTGGACATTGATTTCCCCCTGAACCCGCTCGGGCGGGACGCCTCTTCTGACTCATCGGATCAGCAAAGTCGAGATGCCCCCATCCGCGATGCTGACTTAACTCTCTGTTTACAGACTAAGAATCTATCTGGTCGCCTCTTCGCAGAGGGGACAGCTCGATCGCGAGTTTGTCAAACAAACCTATATCGATAATTATTAACGCGCGCCAGCGATTCGCCCTCTGCCGTGTGTTGAACCCTTGCTGGAGGAGAGGCTTAGTCCGGCGTCGATGCGCGGATCGAGCCATGGGCTGCGCCTGAAGGAGAAGACCGATGCCTCAACATGCTGCCGATGCGGCCGTCCGCGCGCAGGCGATTGTCGAAGCCCTGGGAGGTCGATGGACAGGCCAGTCGGGGAGCTGTCTGTGTCCGGCGCATGCCGACAAGACGCCGTCGCTTTCCGTTCGCCTCGGCAAACGTGCCATCCTGTTTCATTGCTTTGCGGGCTGCAAGACCGAGGACGTCATGGCCGAGCTGCGCCGCCGGCGTCTTCACGATCATGGTTCGCTCGCGGTCCCGGCGGTGCGGCCGTCGCGCGACCTGTCCACGATGGCTCGGCGACTGTGGCGTGAGAGCCTTCCCCTCGCCGGCAGCCCGGCCGAAGCCTATCTCGCGGCGCGCGGGGTTACGGATGGATCGGGCAAGCTGCGCTATCATCCTAAGGTGGTCTATGGGTCAGGCGCGCGGCGACGGCTGTTGCCCGCGATGATCGCTGCCGTCGAAACCGATCTCGGGGTAATCGCGGTTCAGCGGACCTTCCTCGATCTCGACAATCTGCTGCACAAGCCGCTGGTCAAGCCCAAGGCTGCGCTCGGCCCGTTGGGGGGTGGCGCGATCCGGCTGGCAGCGCCGAACCTCGAACTCGGACTAGCGGAAGGCATCGAAGACGCGCTGTCGGCGATGCAATGGTTCGGAACGCCGACCTGGGCGCTCGCCGGCGTCGAGCGGCTCGGGCTGGTCGCGATCCCGCCGAGCGTGCGGCGGATCATCGTCTATGCCGATCATGGGGCGCCGGCCGAGCGATGCTACGCGCAGGCGCTCGATCATCTCGCCGGAAGCGGGCGCGAGGTGGTGCGATGTCTTGCTCCGCACCGCGAAGACTGGAACGACGCGTGGCGACGTCAGCAGCGCGGCGCGGCACAACCGGCGTGTTCGCGATGAAACTGGCGATCGCGTGGCCGGACGGAACGACATCAAAAATGAAGGTCGATCGCGTGCCGTCGCGCTCGAAAACGCGGCGTTCCTAGAGAGGAGAGAGTGCCAACGTGTTCCGGACAGCCGGCGGCACGCCCCTTATTTTGAGACGTGCCGGTCCTGAAACCGGGTGTTGGAAACCTGAGACATAGTTCAGGCGCGGCCGCCTTGGGCTGGGTGGCCTTGGACATACGCGTCCGCCACCCGGTCGATGAAGCTCGACCGGCTCGATGTCATGAAGGAAGCTACACTTGGCATCGGATTGATGCTCTTACGCAAGAGTCTGGCGATCAGGGTATGCCTTACCGGCCAGCGCTTCTATGCAACCATTGCACTAGTGCATTCTTTGCACTACATGGATGCATAGTCACGATGTAATCGCGCTCCTCGCTGGAAGATTGTGCTCTATGGTCGCGATAATGGTGTGCCGCATCTTCATATTGAGGGTGTGGAGTTTCGCTGCTCGGTCTCGATCACGTCCTTTGAAGTGATCGTGGGAACGGTGCCGGCAGCGTGTTGAGTGACGCACTGGATTAAGCGCGCCCCAATCAGGCGTTGCTCATGGAGACTTGGCAGGAGTTAAACGGATGAACGTAGCCGACAAGACCCGCACCATCGCCGATGTGCGCGCGATCAGGCCCGCGGCGCTGCATCTGTCGTGGTCGGACGGGACGGCCGCCGATCTCGATCTGAGCGCCATGCTCGACGATCGCCCCTTTGCCACGCTGCGCGATCCCGCTGAGTTCGCCAAGGTCGAAGTCGGCGACTGGGGGCATAGCTTGGTCTGGCCTTCGGGAGCCGAGCTGGGCGCGGATACGCTGTGGCTCGAAACGCTGTCGGCAACCGGGCACGGCGATGTGCGGGCGTTCATCGAATGGCGGCTGCGCCATGCCCTCTCGCTGGCGAAGGCGGCCGACGCACTGGGCGTCTCGCGCCGCATGGTCGCTTACTACTCGAATGGCGAGAAGAAGGTGCCGAAACCGATCCTGCTCGCGTGTCGGGGATGGGAAGTCAGCGCAGGGCTGAATCAAGCTGCGTAAGGGCGGCGGCCGATGAGTGTCTTTCAGCAAAACCTTGCTAATGACACCACAACTGCCCGCATGACGGGTGAATACCCAAATTGGGGCGTAGGGGATGGATGCAGATAACGGTTCGCCCTCAAACTTTGATCTACAGCAGCAGGTTTATGATGGGGACCGCAACTTAGCGGCCTGCGTCCGTCAAATATTTGCGCTCGTTTCAAGGGAAGCCGACAAAATAACGGAGAGGGAAGGGATAGCCCTTTCAAGCGAAGCGCTCCCAGCATCAACAATACAGACCATTACGGATCGCCTGATGCTGAAAGCGGCTCCGGTCCTACTTGATGCAGCTTGGGGCAACTCCGTCGTCCAGCGCGGCAAAGAACTGGTCGATCACAACATAGAGGCCAGTGTCGCGTTCAGCGTCCGGGATCGCATATATATGCAACTGCGCGACAATTTGTTGAGTCAGCGGGAGGGCAACAGGCTCGTCCGCGCCTTGGACGCGATTGCCGCTTGGGAAGCCCAATTGCTGTTCGCCGGCATAGGCATTGCCCGTGCTGCCAGGGATCGGGCGCGCAGCGCCGAATATAGAAGCAAGCTGAAGGCGATCGACCGATCGGAGATTTGTATCGAGTTTGATCTTTCGGGAACGATCCTTGACGCCAACAGGAATTTTCTCACTGTCACCGGATATGTCATCGAAGAAATTCGTGGAGAGCATCACAGTATGTTCGTGCCTGAAGGCGAGAAGGGGAGCGCGGAATACGCTGCGTTCTGGCGGAGGTTGAATAACGGAGAGTTTGAGCGCGGCGAATACCATCGGATTGCGAAAGACGGATCGGATCTGTGGCTGCAAGCCACTTATAATCCGATCCTCGACGTTGAGGGCCATGCCGTAAAAGTTCTCAAGATCGCAAATGACGTAACCGAGATTCGCAATCGCGAGCGCACCGAGGCGGCGCGCATGCAGAGCTTGCAGGCTCAATCGGAGGATCGTCGTCTCGCGCTTGAGGGCACTAACCGGGAGCTGGTTCCGATTGTTGCCGCGATCGAGAGGATCGCGAAGCAAACGAGCCTGCTGGCCCTCAACGCAACGATCGAAGCCGCCAGGGCGGGCGATGCCGGCAAAGGGTTCGCCGTCGTCGCTTCGGAGGTCAAGGCGTTGTCGATGATAACCAAGTCGGCAACAGATCGTGCTACGGCCCTGTTGCGCGCTGCGAACGGCACGCCGGATGCGGCGGGGTCGCCAGCGTCGCCGATCATCTATTAAGTTGTGAGAAAGGGGCGTCGAGACGAATTTCCAAACCGCGATCCCAGCAGGTTCGTTTGGCTTGCAGGGTAGCGAGGCTCGCCTTCTCAAGCCGGGTTCCGCATACATGGAGTGCTTCTCTGTGTCGAACGCACAGCGCCTGCGCTGGTGCTGTACCGTCAGTCGATAATGCGCTCGCCAGCGAAACGTCCGATCCGGAGCAGTTCGCATTCGATTGCGCGCGCCTCCTTCTCCAGCGTTTGTGCGACAGCCAGCCACCGCTCCCGATCCTGTTCTCCGATATTCTGCGCCAGCGTGCGGGCCTTGTCGGCCTCATGACGCAATCGCGCAGCGCTTCCCCCCGACATGGCGGTGTCCCCAACGTTGATTGGCCGCAAGCGACCGTGGCGCCTCCCCCGAGTCGCCACGGTCGCTTGCATAGATGGTTTCACCGATGGCTCAAGAAAAACCGTAATGACATGGCGTTACTCATGCCATGTTCTGGCCTGCGGAAGAGTTCGATAACGATAAATCATCCAAATCGGATGAGGTTTGACTTTGCGATGAAAGATTCTTCGGCTTATCAGAGCTTTATCGCCTCCGGTGTGTTTCGTCGAAAGCGCGAAACGAACACGGCTCTTTCCGTTACGCTTTGGCAAACAATGCCACTTCGTCCGCAAGGGTTGATACGCGGCTCAGATGAAGCATTGCGAGTGGGCTTACGTCACGGCAGGTGTAGCGATCGTTGAGGCACAAAAAATGCCCGACTTTCGCCGGGCAGGAGTGACCAGTCCATCGCAGTTGAAACAAGGACGGGACTGGTCAGGAAGCCTTCATATTGCTCGAGATATTGGTGAAGGTCTTGTTAAGCTGTTTGCCAAGCGACGACATGGCTGTCACCGACGCAACGGCGATGAGCGCGGCGATGAGGCCATATTCGATAGCTGTTGCCCCGCATGAATCGATTATCAGTTTTTGGATCTTACGCATTCCATCCCCCCAACGAAACGCCTTGATGCAGCCTATGGTTTAAGATCGCGTAACCGGAACGAAGAATCGTCACGAGGCAATGCCGCATGCGCCTGCCTTTACGCCAAGCGCTGTATAGATGATTTCACTGGCTGGCCGCTCGAATGTGATCCTGCGGTCGCCCGCGCGGCGAGTTGGCCCGCCGCATACGAGGGCTCGTGGCGGGCCAGGACGCAGAGTGGGCACTCTTTTGGAACCGCTATAAGGAGCGGTCGGTCCCGAGCCGGGTCGCAATCTATGACTATTCGATGAAAAGGAGAAATGGTTTCCGGAAAGAACGCACCCTTATGTAAGTCCTTAGCGATCGCCTGAGCGACGATATACTGGCTCTGCGCGTTCTGTAGCTCCGGGTCGCGCGCTGCTTCCTCGGCCGTCGTGGCTCTGAACCGATCGCCCAGCCGCGATCTGCAGCCCGGCGCACAGCCATACCGATGACGATGGCGGCATGATCCGGCGCTTCGAGCTCATTCGGCCGGCCCGCACCGAGCGGTTGCGCGAAGATCTGTTCGGCGAGACCCAACGGGAAGAGGCGACGCCGTCGGAGTTCGCCGCCTTGTGCGATGCCGAGGTCGAGGAGATGCGCACCCGGACCCGGACCGAGACGATGTACCTGGTGGTCGGATTACTGCTGCCCGTCTGGGGCAAGCTGCGGCACAAGCCCGTCGCCGAAGAAGCCGCTGTAGTGTGTCCACCTCAAGTCGCCCGCGCCGCCATGGTGAAGAGGCGGTCGTATGGGTCGCATCAAGAGTATGGATGCTCGGGAAGCTGTCAGAAGCGTCGAAAGCCTCCGGAGTCCTGTCGCCCGTGGCCATTGCAGGGAGGTTCCGACGGAGAATGTCGACGCTCTGCACGGGATGGGTGCTTTGGCCACAAGGGCGTTCCGGTCAACCTGCTAGTCCATCGGCCGTCCATTTTGCGTCAGATCGAGCGGATGACGCTCGCTACCTTCCTGCGGAAGCTATACGGCAGCTAACCATGCCGCTGCTCATTTGTCTCGCGATTGCACTGCACGACGTCGACGGCTCTATCTACTGCGCCAGCGGCGAGCGGATCAGGCTCAACGGCATCGGAGCAACAGAGATGGACGGAACATGCCGACCCAATCAACCATGCGTTGTCGGTGATCCGTTCAGGCAGCGGAGGCGAATGGCACGCGCTATAGGAGCGATCATCGCGCGCGAGGATGCCGATGCCGGCGGTCTGCCGACACAGGAAGGGCGGCTGTGGTTCACTCAACCCGTCCGATTATCCTGTGAGGCAACGGGGCATAGCTACTCGCGAGTGACGGCTTGATGCAAAACACAGGCGGGGCAAGACGTGTCCTGTCTGGCGATCGGCGTTGGGGTGGCGGTTCGCTGGCAGCGATTTGATCGTTCAGGTCGGCTGACAAGATGCGGTAAACTAGCCGATTGATGCCACAGTTCAGGCTGGGAATGATCCGCAATTCTCCGCTGCGTGAGGTCCGCCATTTGTGGGGATCAGACGCTGGCTTAGCCGTACGTTTGTGGCGAGGGTGTAGATTACAGACCTAGCGCGTCGGACACGGCTCCGGCGGTGAAGCGAACACAGGTTTTGTCTGTCCGGGTACGATACTCCGAGAGCGGAAATCATATGCTCGTAACGCGCCTCGTCGGGCCGCACGACGAAATCACCATGCACAATAGTGCCGTCACATTCGACGGAGCGAAGCTGGTAACGAACCGACCGGCTGGCAAGCATGGTGGCCACACCGATCTGATCGCCGGTTCTGGCCGCGACATTAATTGCCGAGCCTAACGCGAGCAGCGCGAAAATGATCACCCCGCCTTCTCCACCGGCTTATGCTTTAGCTGCTCGTTCATTCGTCGATGCTGGCAGCGCTAACGAATGTCTGCAAGGGGGCGGCTCCTGCCGTTCGATCATTCTGGCGCGGTATGGTTGAAAGGGGTTAATCGGCCCGCAGCGTGAGGTCAGACCTTTCCCTTAGCGGCTCCGGCATAATGACGGATTGCGGCCAATATCTCCTCGCCGGTCTTGTCGGTTCCATCAGCCGACAACATAACACGACTGGTGCCAGCTCCTTTGCCCGAAGATCTGAAGTTAACTCGGAGGATTTTGGAGCGATCGCGATGAAGCTCGGCAACAGTAAGGGCCACGGTAGTGTAACGAGATGCGCGAAAAGGACGGTATCTGACTATATTGCCCCAAGGTATCGGGTTGCGTGACCACTTATGCCAATAGACTCCGGCCTGATCGATGCGTAGCACAGGCCCCTTAAAGAACGCCCTTTGCGTCACGATTGGCACTCGAACTAGGCCGAGAAAAAGAAATATCCAAGCGACCGTGCGACCAACGGTATCGCTGCTGGCACCAAGCCGTGCCGCCAAAGCAGCCGCCCCATGCATATGCTGAGGATCACCTAGGGGCCGTCCTAATGCCCAGTAGCAGCCGGCGATTAGCACGACGTTGATGGCTGCCATCTCCACCGCCTTGCTCGCCTTAAACCGTGCCTCAAAAACCATCACTTGTCCCCATTCCAGCGGTAGGACCGTATGAGCATAGGGTTAAAGGAGGGGTAAAGGCGCCAAGCGATTGACGTTGGTATCTGGGTCGACCGCTGCCGTTCGCTCCATTCTGGTGCCGAATGTCCGGGACGGGGTGATGGGGTGGACGCCCCCCGACGGCATCGATGTGCCAAAGTGGAGGTGTTGAACACCACTGAGGGAGGCGTCCGTGTCGGAAGTTACCACAATCGGGTTGGACATCGCCAAGCATGTTTTTCAGGCGCACGGCGCTGATGCGTCGGGGCGAATGATATTCAGGAAGAAGATCAGCCGAGGCAAGCTGCTCGCGTTTTTTGCATCCCAGCCTCGGTGCCTGGTTGCGCTGGAGGCGTGCGGAGGTGCGCATCATTGGGCTCGAGAGCTGATGAATCTGGGCCATGACGTGCGGTTGATAGCGCCGGCCTAGCGGATATATCTACTGAATTGCGCTTCTACATCCTCAAACGACCGATCAATGACCTTCAGATTGATGAACGGGCCGTCGACGGTGACAAAGGGTAATGAGAGAAGTTTTCCGGCGAGGCGCTTAGCTGTCCATGAACTTCGGTCTTTAAGGTCTAACCTGATCACTGACGGAGTGGCCTTACCCTCTACCTGATATGCCCTGATTTGCGACCATCGGATTGCATCGGGTGAGTGGAGCGGGAAACGTACTCCTTCGGCGTTGATGATCAATATGGGTCCGGGGTAAAGAGCGTAAACCCACGCGATGCAGCCATAGATAGTCCCGAACACCGCGCAAAGCGCATAGAAAATGCACGCACCAAGCTCTTGGCTTATTCCGACGCTACGAAAGACCCCCGGCAGCGATCCAGAGTGGAGAGGCACGACCGAGTTGCCGAGCAAGCCCGTTCTCCAAACAGAGTATGTAGCAACCCAAACTAGAAACGTCGCCAGCAAAGCTAGCCTCAACCGCTTAGGGTACCCTTCGAGCCTGTCTGGCTGAGACTTGTCCATCGATCGCCCGTAGCCTCAACAGCTCGCCAAATGATTAAACCTCGATGTTCGCTTTTGGGACGATTCTGTTGAAAAACTGCCTTGAAGTGGTGTTGAGGGTCTGATTCAATCTTCGCGACGATGCGGAGACGAGCCGA
>NZ_JBANFK010000030.1:0-39465 GCF_037861105.1 Rhizorhabdus argentea | reverse complement strand
AACTTCAAGACGTTGCCCGAGTTCAAGGAAATGCTCGACCAGCTCGGCCCGATGATGAAGGCCGCCGGCCGCGATCTCTCGGCATTGACCATGCAGCTTGCGTGCACCGAAATGGACCTGGCGCGCGAGCACAGGTCCGAGTTTGCGCAATATGAATCCTTGGGCCTGCAAGAAATCATCCTCAGCCCGCTGAGCACGTCAGCAAGCGAGGGCTTGGCTCAGCTTGAGAGGCTCGCACGCGACTTTTTCGGATAAATCGCTGCAGCCGCCGATTGTACGGGGTCGTCTGTCGCGGGATCTGGTTGGCTCTGTTGCCGAGGAGAGATGAGGCTGACGGAAAGGGGCCGCAATCTTGCGGACCGGGTTAAAATTAACCAACAGAAAGTTGAGCGTACGTCCGCGAGTTCAAGCCGAAATAGCATAGCGCGATACCCAATAGCGCAACAGGAAACATCACCACGAAAAGTGAGTATCCGAGCATTTCACCAGAGCGGGAAATTGATTCATTCACAGCACCGACTAGCAACGGCCCCAAGCCGAAACTGCATAGGCCGAGAATGATATATTGCAGTGCGATGACTTTACCGCGCATGTCGGCCGGAACCGCCTCTTGTAGCGCGAGCGGCATGGCGCTCTGCACCACCGCAACGCTAAACATGCACGCGCAAAAGAGCAGGATGCTGAGCCAAGGCTGATGCACGAGACCCACAAGCGCGGTGGGCAAGAGGATAAAATAAGCCAGAAGCATGGGACGCGTCCGGGAGTCTGGCACACAGCCTTTATGAAGGCGATCTGACAGGGTGCCGCTTAGCAGCGTTCCTGCAACCGATCCCACTATTAGTGCGACCCCGATCGCTATACCTCCACTCGCGGGAACAATTTGGAACTTCCGTTCCAGGAGCGTTGGCATCCATCCTAACAAAGCGGAGCCTGCCGTCGCCATCAATGTGCTGGCAATGGAAATCCGCGCAAGAAGCGCTTTGTGGTTCCAAATATAGCTCAGAAAGTTCCTGATCGATGCGCTCGTTCCCTCGACCCCTCCGCGCCTTTTCGGCTCCTTGATCGTCCAAATGAGCAAACAGGCGAATATACCTGGCATGCCTGCACAAAGGAACAGTAGTCTCCAAGGCTCCAGGCTAACAATCGCCCCAAAGTTCAAACCCGCCGCAGGCAACATTCCGAGGAGGAGCGCTCCCGCAAACATCGACGCCCCCCCGCCAACAGCCATGGCCATATAGTATATGCCCACCGCGCGGCCGCGTTTACCTGGCTCGAAAAAATCCATCAGCAGAGAATAGGCTGCAGGCGCCAGAACTGCTTCGCCGATCCCGACCCCCGTACGCAGCAGCAACAATTGTATATAGCTGCCGGCAAATCCCGACAGCGCCGTGAGCAAGCTCCAGCTCGCCAGACCTATCAAGATGATGTTGCGTCGATTGTGCCGGTCGACGAGGCTTCCGAAAGGAAGCCCGAACATAGCGTAGGTAAATGCAAATCCATAGCCATGAAGCAAGGCGAATTGCGTGTCACTGATCACAAACTCCTTCTTCAATGGGGTGACGATGAGAGGAGTTATGTTCCGATCGATTTGTGCGATGAGCGTGACAATGCAGAGTATCGTCAGAGCGTACCACGCACCTTCAAGATTCAACCGGGACCCTGGGGCCAAAAATATTGGCTTCGGAGAGGATATTTCGGCCTTGGTGCTTGGCAGAGAAGCTTTGATTTCTATGTCTGACAAATTCAGATCCTCATGCCTGTTCCGGCGAAACTGGTCTGGCACGGCAGGAGCCAGCTTAGCTCTTAGCTGTTATGCGCTGCATTGCTGGGAATGTCAGCCGGCGCGCTATTCTCAGTCATGTCGAAGTGGAATTCGCGGGGTGCCACGTGTTTCTGAAAGCCGGCCCGGACTGATAGAGTCGCGTGCCATCTCCTGACCTGTGGCACGTTCTCGAGGTCGGGATGCATCAGCAACGCTCGATGCACGGTCGGCCCCACCAAAATATCTCCGATGGTAAGGCTGTCTCCAACAAGATAAGTCTGCTTCGTCAGGTGCTTTTCCAATATCTCGATATTTTCCGTCAGTTCGGCAGCACCTTGCTGCACCAGCGCCGGATCACGCCGGTGCGGCGCAAGCCGTGTCATATTCAGCATCATTTTTGAGACTGGAGGACCCAGAGAGCTGTCGGTCCAGATTCCCCACGCAACCGCAAGCGCATGCTTCTGCAGGTCATTTCCATATAGCGCGGGGCCATGTTTCAGCGCCAAATACGAGATGATCGCGGTTGAATCCGACAGCGCAAAGCCATCGTCACTGATCGTGGGCACCGTTCCACCCGGGTTCATCGCACGATATTCGGGCGTATCCACGACGCCATATGCCGTCCCGCCCTTGGATATGTGTCCTTTGGGACCCATGATGGCACTGGCGAGAATAAGCGGTTCATAATTCACGCCGATTTCATCGAGGCACCAGAGCACGCGTTGAGTGCAGCCTGACGTGGTTCGTCCCCAAATCCTGATCATGATTTTCTCCACTCCTCTTTTTTGATGGCTGACGTGCAGGGAGGCGCAGGATATTTTCGCGCGGATGCGCGACGCGATCGGGGCGAACGACGACGTCGGCATTCACGCCTTTCACCAGCATGTCCAGGCCTTCGCGCAAATCTTCCGGTCCAAAGTCGGACAGGCCGGTTCGATCCTGAGCCAGTTGCAGCAGTTCCTGCGCGTCTAAGCTCTTCACGCCCACTCTCTCCTCAAGGCCGGCGGTTTTTACGTATCCACTTAAGATCAACCGAGGTTTCAGGAATAGTGGGCCAGCTCCAATCCTGGTGTTTTCCAGCGGACCTTGGCGAGACGCCCGGTTGTTCCCAGCGTGATCCAAGCATCCTGCATGTCCTCACCCCCAAAACATATATTGGTAACGACCGTTTCATCAATGGGATAGTGGGTGATCTGACCGTTTTCGGGGTCGACGGATGCAATCCCCGGCCTTGCTATTGTCGTTGCTACGGTAACGTGCCCGTTCGCGAGCACGGCAAAAGAATCCGGTAGTTGATGCGGCGCAAATTGACCAACAGGCCGGCCCATCACAAAACCGGCCGTTGGCGCCAGCTCGCCTGGCCCCTTTATGTCGAAGGCCACCAACAGGGATTCGAAGGAGGGCGCGGTATAGAGGGTGCGCCCATCGGGCGACATGCCAATGCCATTGTAATGTGGGCCAGCCACCGCGCGCTTGATGAAGGAGCCGTCCGCCTTGGCATAAAACAGCCCTCCATACCCCACACTATGGCTGAGATTCTTGCCGAAGTCCGTGAACCAGATACCACCCTGATAGTCGAATACGATATCGTTGGGAGCAGAAAGGGGATGGCCTTCATAACTGTCGTAAAGCCGTTCGACCTTCCCCGTCCTGATGTCGATCCGGTCGAGCCACCCGCATGTGTAACCCGGCAAGGCTTCGCCAGGAATCGTCAGCCCATCGCGTTCGTAGCAGACGAAGCCGCCATTATTGACGACGTAGAGAAAGCCATCGGGCCCAATCGCAGCCCCACTCGGGCCGCCCCCTGGCTCGGCAACGGTTTCCTTGCGCCCATCGGGCCATACCCGGGTGACGCGGCCTGCGCCGACCTCGACCAGGATAATGCTGCCGTCCAGCATCCACACCGGGCCTTCCGGAAAGCAAAGCCCATCGGTAATAACTTCATATTCCATCATGCTACTCCAAATATGGTTCGCCGTGCCAGCCGGTGCTTCAAGCGCGAGATATCCGAACGCTAACTCTCGGCATGGGGCACTTCCTGGGAGGGGGCCAGTTCAAGACGCAGTTCCTGCAGCGTCTTCGAATGGCGTCGCTGGCCTGTTGTGACCGCAAGAGCGATAAAAAGAATGCAGCACAGAGCCATGATTGCAGCAATGACGGTGAACGGTGCCGTATATCCGCCGGTCGATTCAAAGATAAACGCGATTGCGGGTGCCGCGACGAACAGAAACGGCAGCTTTATGCCGTAACTCAGGCCCATTGCGCGGCTCGCGCTGTTCGAAGGAATGAGTGCGCTCAGCGCGGCTCCGTGAAGCGTAAGCATTGGCGTGGCGCACAAGCCCAAGCCCGCCGCGACCACGTACAGACCTCCGGTCGGGACCACGAGCATTGCAAGCCAAAGCAGCGTCAAGAGAAAACTCGTCAGCGCGAGCGTCTGCGGCGGACCGCACCAGTCGGCGATGCGGCCCCACAGAAGCACGCCGAACAGACCTGCAGCTCCGTAGGCTGAGAGCATGCCGCCCGCCGCGAGCAGGCTCATGCCCTGGCTCGTGCCAAAGGCGACAATGTGTACATAGAACGCCAAACTTGCGCCGGACATGATCCCCATGGCGAGCGAAAGAAGCCAGAAGGGACGCATGGACAGAATTTGTCGGTTCGTGAGCGCCGAGCTGCTGCCTACCGCGTCGACCATCACGAGCGAAGTCTTGGCCACGCTGTCGCCGGTTGGGCCGAACCGGCCGGGTGGTGGGTCGCGCAACAGCAGGAACAGCGGTGCGATCGCAACGAAGATAACCGCTACGGTCGTAAGTATCGCCGATCGTCCGACGTGCGGGAGGATTCCGCCAACGATGAAGGGCGTTACCAGTATAAAAATGGGGAGCTCGGCGATCGATAGAGCGGTGCCCCGACCATCAGCATACCACCGGCTGATGACGGTGAGAGGGCCGATTATGCCGCTGAGTGAGATACCAGCGCCGGTCAGGACAAACATGAGCAGCGCCAGCGGATAGTAGTTTAGTGTCGCCAGTCCAAAATAACCCACTGCACTGAGCAAGCAGCCTGCGGCCATCGCATAGCGTACCGGAATTATCTGCATGATGTTGCCGAGAAAGGGGGCGAGACCACCCACGGCCAGGGTAACGAAGGCCATCCCCATGGCCGCAGCAGAACGGTCTATACCAAAATGCTGTTCCGTGGCGACCAGCAGCGGACCAAATGAGCCAAAAGCGAAGCCCATGGTCATATTGCAGCCAAGGAAACATATAGCGATCACCAGCCAGCGCGGTAAAGGCTGCCACATAGGCATCTTCGCAATTCCTCTCAAGTCTGCACTGGTAAACTGCAAATACCATTACAGCGATTGTGCAACGTTTTGGGGATTTACACCACGCCTCATCCGCGAAGTTAACACATCTTATCTGTTCATCATAGAATAACCTGGAAAAGCTGAAATTACAACTTTGCCTATCTCAAAGGAAGAGCCGATCTTCTATGCTGATGCAGCATAGAAGATCGCGCATAATCTATCAGAACTTGAAGCTCGCCCTGACCCCATATGTCCGCGGGGTGCCCGGTGCCGCGCGGTCCGTAAAGGCCGAAGCGCCGAACGAACTTAGATATTTGGTACCGGTGAGATTCTTGCCATATGCGGCAATACTGAACCGGCCACCCGGCAGTCGCCATTCCACCTGAGCATTGACCAGCACGTAAGCATCCTGCTTAAGCCGGTTGATAGCGTCAAAGAAGAAGGCTGACGTGCGAAAAAGATGTGCGGAGGGCACGACCGAGCCGCCATCGGGCAATTCGACGGTCCAGGAGGCGCCGACGTTAAATGTCCATTTTGGCGATCGAACGACCCTGTTGCCAGACGCATCCACGGACACCGACTGGTTGCCCGTTCCGTCGGGCGTCAGCGGAGGGATCCCTGGTGGCGCGGGCACGAATGCCTGGGCATTGGGGAAATCCCTATATTTCGCGTCGAGATAGGAGAGGCCGGCGTTTATATCGAGCTGCCGGATCGGCCGAAGTGTCGCTTCGAATTCCACGCCTTTGTTCCGCGCCGATGCAGCGTTTTGTAGAACCTGAAGATTTGTGACCGGATCCTGAGATTGAACGACCAAACCTTTGATATCATAGAGGTACGCCGCGGCATTGGCGGTCAACCATGGTGTGGGCTGAAGTTTCAAGCCAAGTTCATAGGCGTTGATTCGCTCGGGATTGATCGGTTTTCGGGAAAAAGCCGTTTGGCTGAAAGTGCCGCTCTTGAAACCCTTCGAGTAGCTCGCATAAGCCAGAAAATCAGTACTCGGGTGATAGCTCAGGATAGCGCGTGGCGTCACCGACGTATATTTCTTCTTGAAATCCTCGGCTCTCAGCACGCCGTTCAAGGACCCACTATACGACAGTTTGTCGAGATTGTAGCGGATGCCGCCAGTGACTTCAAAGTCACCCAGCGTGTACGTACTGTCGGCAAACGCCGCAAAGGCTTTGGAGTTGGTGTTCGTCTTGAAGATCGCGCCATTGAAATTTAGCTCATGCCATCCTGCGTCCTGATTCGAGTAAAAACCACCGATGACCCACTTAAGTGGTCCCTCGTGATTGGATATTATCTGTAATTCTTGAGAAAAGTTGTCGCTATACTCATCGAACCCAATCGCTTGATAAGCGATCGGCGTGACGTCAGTGTCGTAGTTTCGGACAGTATAAAGATTTTTTCTTTTCGCCGTTATGGAGACAACGCGTACCGGCTCCCCCTCCCATTCGATGTGCAACGATCCGCCATATTGCTCGATTTTGGCTGAAGCGACGCTGTTTAGCGCGATGTCGTAAAACCCGGTCGGATTAGGGGTGCTCGCCGTCTTCCCCCGATAGCCATTGCGTGGCTGCTGTGAAATGCCGCTGTTATCGTCGCTCTTCGTATAGTCTGCATTCAGCGTGAATGTGAGAGCGTCGGTGGCACGGAACAGGACGGAGCCGCGGGCCATGCCTCTCTCTAGTTCACCCGCCCGTTTATTGCGGATAATATCATGGAGGTAGCCGTCGTTCTGCTCGTAACTTCCGAGTAGCGATATCGCGACCCGGTCCGAGAGAGGGCCGTTCACGTAGGCGCCAAGCTTGTAAGCTCCGTAGTTGCCATATTGGGCAGAGAGCTTACCTTTCCATACGAAACCTGGCTGCTCGGTGTTCAATAATATCGCACCGCCAGCGGTATTGCGCCCAAAGAGCGTTCCTTGAGGACCCTTGAGCACTTGTACCGATTCGATATTTGCCAGCTCGTAAATGGCTCCAAAGGGAGACGGCATGAAGACGCCGTCTATGTAGGTCGATATGCTACCCACTTCGCCGGGAATGATCGCTGTTGACCCAACGCCTCGAATGAAGGGAAGCACTACGTTCGACTGCTCGCTCATTGTCAGACTGGGCGTCATCTGTGCGAGATCGGAGGTCGTGCTTATTTGCCGAGTTTCGAGTTGCCGCGCATTGAAGGCGGAGACTGAAATCGGAACGTCTTGCAGCCGTTCCGCGCGTTTTTGGGCAGTTACAACAATGTCCTCGGAGTTCAGTGTCTGCGCATCATCGGCTGTAGGAGAGGAGTGCAGCACATTCTTGCTTGCCGCCCCAGCCGCAGTCCGGCGCGCCGCAGGTGCTGTTGGCGCTTCTGCTGGTGCTGGCCGGATAATGATAAGTCCCGAACTGCCCGTTTGTCCGACAAGGCCAGTATCTTTCAGCAGCAGGTCGAGCGCCGTGCGGGACGTATAGCTGCCCTTCAAGGCGGGCGCACGTTTGCCGGATAGCGATGCAGCGTCAAATGTAATTTGCATATGGGTGGAGCGCGCCAGCGTCCTGAGAGCACTGCCAAGATTCTGCGCCGGAATATCCAGATTATAGGATTTTTCCTGAGCATAAGCCGGGATGGCGGCAAAAAATATCGCGGATGCCGCAATGGAAGTTCCGCAGCCAAGGCGGAATCGTAGGAATTTCCCGATCATTGATTTCCCCTCTCCAGGTTCTTTTGTGATGGGTAAGACGCACCATGGCGCAACGGGGACAGATAGCGCGTAAGAAAATCTCGATCACGCTCCCCAGAAAAGGGAAACTGTCGTAGATCTGCCTCCCCCCGGAGCGGTTCAGCAGATCACATCGCGGGGGAATGGGGTAGTGCTCTTTTTTCTGCAGAACGTGGGATGCGGAGCGCGCGGCGTCCTGCAAATTGTCGATTCCGTTTTCCGACAAATGTGATCTGTCCCTTGCCATAGGCCGCCTGCGATAGGCTCAGCACGGTGACTGCTTCGATAAAAGCATCTGAATCACCTGCTTCGAAAATTCCGTTGACGCGCAGACCGGTCGCCGATCTGGCAATGACAAGCCTCTTGGATCGACGGCATCAGGTTACTTGGCCATCATAAATTTCTTGCGAACTATCTGTCTCCGCCGCTCCCGAGCGCGTCTTACTGTCTACGAACGGACTTTTCAGAGGAGGACTGGGCCGGATTAGTCGACGGGAACCATAGGAGCGAAAGAATGCCTGCAGATCAATATGCCTATGTGCTTGGATTGCATAACCCGGAAGATATGGCTCATGTGCCCGGCACCCGTTGGCTGATTGCGGGCGGGATTTCGAGGCCGCAGGACTCAGTGCCTGGAGGATTATATCTCGTCGACACCCGTGCCAAAAGCTGTGAGCGGGTTTGGCCGGGCCGAGGAGAGCAAGTGCGGCGGGATTCACAATATCGGGATTGTGACGCACCGGTCAGCCCCGCCAACTTCATGACGCACGGCCTCAACCTGGTTGCGGGGGAGGGCGGCGTCCACAAGCTTTATGCGGTCAACCGTGCTGAGCGCGAGTCGATCGAGATCTTCGAGATCGAGGAAGAAAATGACACCCTGTCCTTCTATTGGACCGGTGCAATCCTCCTCCCTCCAAGAGACCGCGGGAATGGTGTCCAAAGTCTGCCGGACGGTGGCCTTCTTGTCACCATGCCCTTTTACCCGGACGAGCCAGACCTCATCGACAAGATCAGGGAAGGGCGGGAGGTGGGCCATGTGCTGCGGTGGCATCCCAAAACAGGCTGGTCCCGGTGGAGCACCATAAGCGGCAGTGCACCCAATGGGATATCGCTCTCGCAAGACCAAACGAAAGTGTATGTCGCCTATTCTGGAAACAACAGCTTCGTTTCTCAGAAATTAGAGTCTAACGAGCCGGAGAGGATAATAGATCTCGGCTTTTGCCCCGACAACATAAGAATAGACGAAACAGGACAGATATGGGTTGGCGGAATGGAGAGCATCGATAATCCGGCGCCGAGGGTATGCCGTATCGATCCGGTGACTCTGCAACCAACACATTTTCCTCTCCCTCCGCATACGCAGGAATTTGAAAACTGTTCCGGAGCGATTCAGATCGCAGATGAAATCTGGCTTGGAACACGAGAAGGGGATCGCCTGGCGGTCCTCCCGGCGGATAACAGGTAGGACGGGCGCTTATAGATAAGGACAAGCGTTACGTCGGCACCGGATCGGTGGCCAGAGCGTTAAGAGGACCGAGCACCTGCCAGCGCGATCATCGACGCAGAGGAGGCGGTGATGGGCTGCACGCCGCACGGCATAGTCGCGCAGGCCTCCATTCGTCCCCCATGAGTCCAGCATGTGCGGCGAATCTGGCTGCGTTGAACTTCTTTTCCTATCAGGACGCATTGGCGCATCGGGTTTGAAAGCAATAAGTTGCTCGCTCCCACGAAATCTTTTTTGACGCGATCTGTCCCGTCTGTTCCCTGGCGCGTCTTACTCTCTACAAAAGAATTTTGGAGAGGGAGATCGATGACCGGGAAATCCCATTTTTCCTTGGGTGTGGGACTGCAATTGCCCAATCGGCGATTTTGTTTGCCCCTGTCCCGGCTTATGCCCCGCGCGCTCGCATGTCTTCAATATTCCGGCGTACGCTCCTGGCGGCGATCTGCCATATGTCAATTGAGCAACAACTTGTGCTGGAGGACGGTTTTTGACCTTGTTCATGCATGAGAGCAGGAGTTAGCGATGGCCAGCGACGACTACGTCCCACCCGCGATATGGGTTTGGGAAAAGGAGAGCAGCGGTAAGTTCACCAGATTCAACCGGCCGATTTCCGGCCCGACCAGTGAGCGGCCGCTGCCAGTCGGTCGCCATCCGCTGCAGCTGTATTCGCTCGCGACTCAGAATGGCCAGAAGGTGACGATCCTGCTCGAGGAGCTCCTCGCGCTTGGCATCGATGAGGCGGAATATGATGCTTGGTACATCGACATCGGGGAGGGTGACCAGTTCACCAGCGGGTTCGTGGAGATCAATCCTAATTCGAAGATCCCGGCGCTCGTCGACCGCAGCGGCAGCGAGCCCGTGCGCATCTTCGAATCCGGCGCAATCCTCGTGTATTTGGCCGAGAAGTTCGGTGCTTTCCTTCCCGCCGGAGGGGATGCGCGCGCGGAATGTCTGTCCTGGCTGTTCTGGCAAGTCGCAAGCGCGCCCTTCCTCGGCGGTGGCTTCGGTCATTTCTATGTCTATGCGCCCACGAAAATCGAATATGCGATAGACCGATATGCGCTGGAAGTGAAAAGGCAGTTGGACGTGCTCGACCGCAGGCTCGCGGAGAGCGAATACATCGCGGGGCCGGATTATACGATTGCCGACATGGCGATCTGGCCCTGGTACGGCGGCCTCGCCCGAGGGATGTACGAGGCCGGCGAATTCCTCGGCGTAAAGGACTATCATCACCTCCAGCGTTGGACCGAGGCGATCGGAGCGCGGACCGCGGTCCGCCGCGGCTGCATGGTCAATCGCCTCTTTGGCGAGCCATCAGGCCAGCTCCGCGAGCGGCACGACGCTCGTGATTTCGAGACCAAGACACAGGACAGGATCCAGGGCGGTGACGTGCGATTGGACTGAGTGACGATAATGGTGTCAACGTCAAGATCAGCAGAGGAATTCGCCTCATTCATCTGCTCGCGCACTGAACTGGAGAGTGGAGTTATGGATTCCGGTAAGCGACGATTGCTCTCTGCGATTGCGGATTCGATGGAGCGCGTGGCCAGCCGCTATGGGGTTCCTGCCTCGGATATGGATCATGTTGCGCTGACCACAGCCATTGCCGAATTGCTCCGGCGCGAGGAAGCTGATCCTATCAAGGCGTTCTATTCGGCCGGATATGCCTTGGCGCTACGCCTGGCGGATATGATCCAGCAACGCGGTGTGGCCGAAGCGGACATCGCGACGCTCCATCGATTGCCGCCGTCGATCGAGGATTCGGCTGATTTTTCTCTTTCACAGGATCTTCTTGTTGCATTGAAGGAGGTCCTGTCATCCCTCGTCTCCAACTCGGGCTACCCATCTGATCCGAATGCCGGCTTGGAGAGCATAATATCGTCGCTCTGCAGGTGGGAAGGGGATCATCACACAGTGCCGTCTTCGCCTCCGCCAACAGCGAAGGCGAAGGATCGCCACGACGTGAAGCAAATGCTCGAAAGCTCCGCCAGGGCACAAGGGGGGGAGCTCGAGGGCGCGCACGTGACGGAGTTTACGAGCCTGATCGGCGGCTTCACGAACGAGACGACCTTGTTCAAGCTTGCTGGCAAGGATGGCGGCATCTGGGATCTGGTGGCGCGCGCAAACACGGGTCTGCAACTCGGTATCGACGGGCGCGATATCGCTGGAGAATTTCACCTTCTTCGATATCTCTACGAAGCTGGGGTGTCAGTCGCTGAGCCGATGTGGCTCGAACCTGATGTTGAAAGATACGGTACGCAATTTTTGGTGACGCGCAAAGTCGAGGGCGGGAACTTCGGAACGGTGGTCGAGGCTCAGCGGCTAAACTCATCGCAGATGCAGGCGCTGGCAACCCAACTCGCGAAGATCCATCGCCTGTCGCTTGACGAGACTCATCCCGACCTGCAGCGAAGTCACATCGACATGGGACTAGCCGGCGGTTCGATGACCGAAGGGGTCAGCAACTATCTTGAGCGCTGGATCAGGCTCTGGCGATCGACGGGTCTCGAGAACTCACCGACGGTGGAGGCGACGCTGAATTGGCTACGCGCCAATATACCGAGGGTCGAGGAGCCCCCGGCCCTCGTGCATGGTGACTATGGCCTGCACAATATCATGATGCAGGGCGATGAGATTAGCGGCGTACTGGATTGGGAGATGTCGCACTTCGGCAATCCGGCCGAAGACATTTCCGGGCTTCTCGCATCCTTTCCGAACGAGGATGACGCCAAGGAATTCATGCGGTTTTATATCGAAGCTGGTGGCAGGCCGATAACGGACTTCGAGCGGGAATATTGCAACGTATTCCGATACTTCATGTTGTATGTCGTAACGCTCGAATCACAGCTGAGATTCTATTCCATTCCGGAGCTTCATCCCGAGTTTCTGGTATTGGGCTCTTTTGTTCAAACTCCCGCTCAACGCATGGCGCAAGCAATCGAGGATGCCGAGAAGATCAAGGCTCGCGAATAACGGCGGCAGCCAAATTCTATGGCTGACATGATCATATAATCTGGAAAGGTAGCATGATGGCGCTTACTCAATGGGACGATTACTTCATCCACCAGACGGGTGATACGCTCGATACCGTGGCGGAGAAGAGCGAGCATTTCATGGATCGTTGCTGGTTCGGTTGTCACGGACAGGATGGCCGGACCTATATCGCAGCCGGCCTCGGCACTTACCCCAATGCCAGCGGTCACGGGATAATCGATGGCTCGTTCTGCGTCATCCGCGATGGCGTGCAGCATAATTTCCGCGCGTCCAGGCATATCTCGCATGAGGGGAATGCGACGGATCGCAACAACAGCAATGTCGGCCCGCTGTCGATCGAGATCATCGAACCGATGAAGCGGCAACGCTTCTCGCTGGGCGAGAATGCCTATGGCCTTTCCGGATCGATCGACTTCACCGCCAGAGCCGCGCCCTTCCTCTACAACAAGCTCGATGTTCCCAGCCATCCGGTGACCCACTTCACCCAGATGGGCTATTTCGACGGGTCGATCGCGATCGGGGGCGAGACAATCCAGCTGAACCGCTATGTCGGCGTGCGAGACCGCAGCTGGGGCGTCCGCGGCAAGGGGGTGATGCGGCATGTCGAGGCCTATTTCTGGATCATGGGGCATTTCGACAATTTCAGCCTGAACTTCACCTTTTTCCATGTTCCGGTGGCGGGCAATGATTTCCTGCTCGAAGACGGTGCGATCATGCACGACGATGGCCGCGTGACCCGGCTGGTCAAGGCACGGCATCGTTTCCACTTCGATGAGGAGACCACCGCGCTGGGCAGCACGCGCTTGTGGAGCAGGGCCGAGTGGGAATTTACCGACGAGCATGGCCAAATCTGGAAGCTGGAGGCCAAGGGCATCCAGATGCCCTTCTACAGTGCTGGCAATGGCTATGATGACCGACATGGGCTGGACCGCGGGCCGCTGCTGCTGGAAGGCGAGCGCTGGGACTTCAACCAGCCTGGCACGCTCAAGTCGCTGCGGCGCAGCGGGGATGACGACCGCTGGCATTTCGACCTTCAGGATCGACTGGTCGAATTGAGCATGAACGGCGCAAAGGGCGTCGGGCTGGTCAATAACGTCTGCGGCCCACGCGAAGGCTGGGCGTATCGCCCCACCTTGACGGACCGAGGCTAGAAGAAAAGCGCTGCGGGACGAGTGTGGCGTCTTCCCGCGAAGTGTTGGGAAGCTGATAACCAGATAAGCCGCGGCAACGTTAGGTTTGGCTCAGAAAATGGTTGGAATCTGACGTCTGCCCCGTTCGCACAGCTTCCTAGTTCGGAGGAAAGCACAATGACGAATGATGCTACCCTTGACTATGTTCCAGTCGAGCAAGCGAGAGCGATGTCGGGACTGAGAATTGCGTTCGTGCGTGGTTTGCCGGGTGTATGGGGGATCGCCATTAAAGCGATATTGGACATCAAAGGCATAGACTATATCGCCGTGCCGCATGAGCCTGGCGAAGCCAATGAACTGCTGAAGGAGTGGACCGGACAAACATCGGCACCGGTAGCAATGTTCAATGATGACAGGCCGCGCCCGCACTGGTCCGAGATGCTGGCGCTCGCCGAACAACTGCAACCGGTCCCGCCGCTTATCCCTGACGATGAGGATAAGCGGATGGCTATGTTCGGGATTTGCCACGAGATTTGCAGTGAGGACGGCTTTGGATGGAATCTCCGCCTATTGTTATTGGGCGAGCACGACCCGGCCGGAGACGAACGCACCAACGCGCTGCGCGCAAAATATAGATCACCTGTTACACAAGACTATGCCAGACGGAGGCTGTCGTCGATCGTCTACTCTTTAGCCAGAGCGCTCGATCGCCAAGCGATCGAAGGCAAACGATATTTCATGGGCGATGATCTGACGGCAGCTGATATTTACTGGGCCGCTTTCAGCAATCTGTTGGTGCCAATGGCGGAGGATCTGTGCACTATGCCGGATTTTTTCCGTGATCAGGGTCCTGTTGCGCAACAGCATCTTCAAGCACCGCTACCACAGATACTGCTCGACCATCGCGATCATGTGGTACGGGAATATTTCCGCATTCCCATCGCATTCTGACACTTGCAGGGTGACCGTTTGTCATAGGGCCATGCGGCCCCGCTTCATTCGGGAGCCAAGGCACCGACTCCTCCTGTACGGATTGCGGACATGAAAGCTGTAAGATGGACCTTCAGCGAAAAGCCTGGCTTGGACCTGCATGACGAGCCCATACCCACACCGGGCAGCCACGACGTGCTCGTCAAAATCCGTGCGGCCTCCCTGAATTACCGGGACCAGGCCATATTGGACGGCGAATTCGGTGGACCGACCAAGAAAGGCGGCATCCCGCTCTCGGACGGAGCTGGCGAGGTCGTTGCGGTCGGGGATCGCGTCACCCGGGCGACGGTGGGGGACCGTGTGACGGCGGGCTGCCACCCTCAATGGATCGGCGGACCTCCGATGCCGGAGTATCGATTGGATAGCGTCGGCATCACCAGGGACGGGATGTTGGCCGAACATATTCTCCTGCACGAAAACGCCATCGTTCAACTTCCCGCCCAAATGTCTTTCGTGGATGCGGCATCGCTGCCGTGCGCGGGTGTTACGGCCTGGACGGGGCTCAATCTGTCATCGCCACTTCAACCGGGCCAGACGGTACTAGTCCAAGGTACGGGCGGCGTAGCGTTGCTTTCGCTCCAGGTGGCGCGGATGTTCGGTGCCCGGGTTTTGGCGATCACATCGACGGATGAAAAGGCGGAGAAGCTCAAAGAGCTTGGGGCGGAAGCGGTGGTCAATTACCGTACGTTCCCTGACTGGGATCGCGAGATCCTTGCCCTCACCGACGGCAGGGGCGTTGACAAGGTGGTCGACATTGCCGGGGAAAAGACGATTGTAAAGTCGGCGGCATCGACCAGGATCGGAGGTGACATCGCGGTTGTAGGCTTCGCGAGCGGCTTTGGCGGCGGATTGCCGCCGATAGACATCCTGTCGCGGTCACTCACCCTGGCCGGCACGGCCATCGGCCCCCGGGCAAACCTCGAAGCCCTCATCGCAGCAATGGCCCAGCACGAGATCAGGCCAGTCATCGACAGCGTATTCCCCTTTGCGCAGTACAGGGACGCGTACCGCCGTATCGAGAGCCGCAACCATATCGGGAAAGTGGTCATCGACGTAAGCGAATAGCACGCATGTCGCCCCACCCGCGCAGGCGTGCGTTGCCGCGCTGACCGCGTCGGCGCATTTTTAAAATGGAACACGCGAGCCATATATTTCCACTTCAAGCTGAATGGCTTCCGCCTCATGGGCAGAAAGAGAGTGAGATGAAAAAACGTGTTTTGGGAACGAACGGACCGGAGGTTTCCGCAATCGGCTTCGGCTGCATGGGGCTGACGATCGGTTACGGCCCAGCAACCAATAAGGCGGATGCAATCGCACTGATCCGTGCAGCCTATGTTCGCGGTATCACGTTCTTCGACAGCGCCGAAGCCTATGGCGCAGCGAACGAAGAGCTGCTTGGGGAAGCAGTGGCACCCTTTCGCGAAAACGTCGTCATTGCTACCAAGTTCGGCTTTAGAGATGGGAACTCTGCAGCCGGATTGGATAGCAGTCCCACCCGTATCCGCCTGGTTGCTGAGCAATCACTGATGCGAATGCGGACCGATGTCATAGATCTATTTTACCAGCATCGAATCGACCCCAATGTTCCCATCGAGGATGTTGCAGGCACAGTCAAAGACCTGATTTCTGAGGGCAAGGTTCGTCATTTTGGTATGTCCGAGGCGGGTGTCGCCAACATCCGTCGTGCGCATGCGGTGCAGCCAGTTGCTGCGCTACAGAGCGAATATTCCATGTTCACACGCGAACTGGAGGAGGCGACCATTCCGACGTTACGGGACCTGGGCATCGGCCTTGTGCCATTCGCCCCGCTCGGTAGGGGCTTCCTTACTGGCAAGATCGACAGCGACACGCCATTTAAGGATGGGGACGTCCGCAATTTTCTGCCGCGATTTCAGGGTGAGGCGCGCGAAGCAAATGCAGACCTAGTCAAGCGTATCGGCGAGATAGCGGAGGCCAAGCGGGCGACGCCGGCCCAGATCGCATTGGCGTGGCTGCTTGCGCGGAATCCTGCGATCGTTCCGATTCCTGGCACAACCAAACGGCACCGCATGGAGGAGAATGCTGGAGGTGCTGATATCGAGTTGACCGACGCCGACTTAAGCACTCTTTGCGATTTACTGATCAGTCACCCGGTGCAAGGCAATCGCTACACCGAAGCCATGCGAGCGACGGTTGACCCTTGATGAAATAGCGCGGTTACTATCCCAACTGAGGCAGAAAGATCCTGTATTCGCGATTGGCTGTGATGTGATAGGCTCAGCGATTCAACGAGCATATGGGGGTGTAATCGGCTATGCGGGCCGCGCCGAAACGCTGAAGGATCACTGCATGGGATAGTTGTTGCCGGGGGAAGGCAATAGCGTCGAGCCGCTTGCGGCGATGGTCCCCCGATCGGATATCGGCGAAGCATCAGTCGCTTTTGCATTTTGGGCGGGGACGGGCGGCTGGTCCGACGGCGTAGACACACCTCTACAATTCAATAGGAGACACAAATGAGCAATAACGGCCCCGATATTGGTCTTACTACCGCTTGCACAAAGGATACCATTGCGCCGCCCCTTCTCGGGCAGTGGGCGGAAGCCAACGGCTTTGAATCGCTCTGGTTCGGCGAACATTCCCATATTCCTGTCAACCTGAAATCCCAGCGCCGCAGCTACAAGGAGGTGCCTGAAAGCTTCAAGGAAATGTACGATCCGCTCCTTTCTCACATGGCCGTAGCGGCGGTGACGAAGACGCTGAAGCTGGGCACCTCCATTTCGATCATCACGGAGCACCACCCGATCAGCCTGGCGACCAGGATCGCAACACTCGATTATTTTTCGGGCGGTCGCTTCATCCTTGGCGCGGGTGCCGGCTGGAGCGCGGAAGAAATGGCCGATTATGGCATTGCGTTCGAAGACCGCTGGAAATGGGTGCGCGAATGCGTTCTGGCGATGCGCCAAATCTGGGGCAACGAAATTGCCGAGTTCGACGGCGAAATGGTCAAGTTCCCGCCGATGTATTGTGGACCCAAACCCGTGAAGGGCGGCAAGCTGCCTGTCCTGATCGGCGCTTACACCAAATACGCCTTCCCCCGCATTGCTGAATATGGCGACGGGTGGATACCGGTTGACCAGAATGATGCGATGCCGGCTGCCGTGGCCGATCTCCGCGAATATATGACGAGCAAGGGACGCTCCTTCGAAGAGCTCGATCATACGGTCATCACTCACCACCTGGGTCTGTTCGACGGGGACCCCGATCGCCTCAAGCGGCGGATCGAGGAACTGCACGCGATGGGCTTCAATCGCGTGCTGCTGCAGCTTCCCGCTGAAGGTGCCGACGCCCAGTGGCGGACGCTGGAAAGCCTGCACAAGGTCGCACAGGCGTTCGCCTAGGGCGGCTGCGACCGCATGCTGGCTGGAGCGCTTCCGATGTTCCAGCCAGCAGCCAGGCTAAAGCGTCGCGCTGATGTTGTGAATCGAGGGATTACGAACCCGTTGACGCGGCAGGAGGGTGACTATTGGCCGGATGACCTCCCGATGAGAAGGTTCGGCTGCTGAACCTGCCAGTTACCAAAGATGTAGCTTTTTCGCTGTCCCTTGAGCTGTCTGATGCGTATTCATCTATGTGCTACAACTCAAGAGGGTGGGCGCCAAATGGCTGCAGTCAAGGATGTCGATTGTCAGGTCGACCTGTACCGACGTTGGCGTTCACCACTGATGGCTTTTTTTCGCCGTAGGGTCGACAACCAGGCGGAGGCCGAAGACCTGACTCAGGAGGTTTTCGTGCGGATTTTGAGAAGCACTGACGGGACGGTCGCAGCGGACGTCTATGTTTTCCAGATCGCGGCTAACCTCCTGTCCGACCGGAGTCGGCGCACAAGAGTGCGAAACCGGTTTCGCGACCAGATATTGATGGATACGGATCGGGATATCGAGCCGATCGATCCCCAGCGTATTGCAGCGAGCCGCGAGCGAATGAGGGCTTTCACCAGCGCCGTATCCGAATTGCCCGATCGTACACGCACTATATTCATTCTCTATAAGTTAGAAAATATGAGCCAGGAGGCGATCGGGAGAACCTATGGCATTTCGGCCAGCGCCGTGAAGCAGCATGTTGCGAAGGCAATGGCAGTTCTGCTCTCGAAAATGAGAGACGCGTGATGAGTATGCTGAGCATGGAGCTGTTGCCTACTCGGGACGAGCAGGCGGCAATTTGGTATCTGAGCATCATCGAAGAACCGCTTTCAGACGATGACCAGAAATCCTTCGAGATCTGGTTGTCCGATCCCGATAATTTGAAGGCGTTCGACGAGGTAGCCCAGTTATGGAATGACGCCGATCACGCTTCTGAAATGACGGAGATAATCCAGTTGCGCTTGGCCGCGTTGAAGGACTTCCATGTCTGCCAACCTCGGGCAAGGCGTCTTTCGGGACCGGTGTATCTGTGGGGATCGATTGCTGCGATGTTGCTCGCCATCATCGGCTCGGCCACCATATTTTTGTACCAACCAGTGCAACTGTATCGGACGGGCATCGGTGGAGGCAGGGTTGTCATGCTGGATGACGGTTCCACGCTGGCCCTGGACGCGGACACCGAGGTTGCGGTGCGGCTGGGTCGCAACCGGCGCGATTTGACGCTGACGCATGGCCGCGCCCAGTTCGACGTCGCCAAGGATCCGCTGCGCCCCTTTACCGTCGCAGCCGCCGGAAAAATGGTGGTGGCGACGGGCACCTCATTCAGCGTCGAACTGTTGCGCAATGAATTCCTGGCCACCTTGTATCAAGGCCATGTCGCGGCTCTGAACGTAAAGGACGAAACGTCTCTGATAGCGCACCCGCTTCTGCCCGGGCAGCAATTGACCGTATCGCTGGGCGATAACGCAAAGACCGTCGTCACCTCAGTCGATCCAGCGAGCGCGATGGCCTGGAGAACCGGTCAACTCAGCTTCGATAACGAGCCTATCGCCAGCGCGGTAGAGCGCATGAACCGGTACAGTCGCAAGAGGCTTGTTATTGCCAGCTCGGTAACCGGTCTGCGCGTCAACGGAGTTTTCGAAGCAGGTGATTCAGATGCTTTTGTCGAAGCAGTCACCGCGCTGAGCCCATTGCAGGCGGTATATGGCAAGGGACAGATCACATTTGTCAAAAAACAGGATTGACAAATTGGCAGGATGCCGCCCGCACCGCATCCTACGCTCTGCGATTTGGATCTTCCGGCGCAGGACCTTGGCAGTGCTCGACCAGGTTAAACCGGCGCCGCACTAGATTATTCTTTGGTTTCTACATTTTCGAAGTCGTCAGATGATTCCACCTGACTGAAAATACTTCAAGCTCACTTACGAGCATAATGTGCTCTGAGATAAATGGAGAGGATTGGAACATATGCCTCGTGTCGATGTGAACCGGATGTCCTTCTATTACGAGGAGGATGATTTCACCGATCCATGGCGGGAGGAAGAAACGGTATTTATCCAGCACGGGTTCGGACGAAGCTCGCGATTTTTCTACCACTGGGTGCCAGCCCTGGCACGGGATTATAAAGTCATCCGCAGGGATATGCGGGGTCACGGTCTGTCGGACGATCCCCCGCCGGGCAAATGGACTATCGACCAGCTCGTCGACGATATTGTCGGGTTCTTCGATGCCCTGAAGCTGGACAAGGTCCACTATGTGGGTGAATCGGCAGGCGGTGTGATGGGCGTCGCGCTGGCGGCTAGATATCCCGACCGACTGAAGTCGCTTACGCTCATGTCGACCCCCATCACCGATCCCACGCGCGGCTCGGGGAAGATGGACTTTAGCAATCTTGCCGACACGATCAGCAGCATGACGATCGAGGACTTTACCGACGTTATTCTCAAGGGGCGCGCGATCGTCGCGGTCAGCGAAGGGCATGAACGCTGGATGCGTGCTGAATGGGCCAAGAACCGCACCGAGTCGCTCACCGGGATGGCGCGCCTGTTCCCCGAGGTCGACCTGGCCCCGGTGTTCCCCACGCTCCGCGTCCCGGTCCTTCTCCTCTCCCCAGCCAACAGCCACACAACCACTCTCGACGATCAGAAGACCATCCATTCGCTGACCCCGGGCTCGCGCATGGAGATCATCGACGGCAAAGGTCATGAAATCTACTTCGAAAAGGCGGACGAGTGCCTCGCGGCTTTCACGCAATTCCTCGCCTCGATGAAGAAGGATGCTCGCTTAGATGTTTCGGCTGACGTGACCCCCTGATTTCCCTTCAAGATTGACGACGAAGCGGAACCGGTTGACGCAAGAGCAGGTTATCGGGTGCCGAAGAGGCTGAGCTGGGCGCTGGCGCAGGGTCATCTTGCAAACATGCTGATAAGGCAAAGCGACTGGCCATTGATTTCATCGCGATTTACGGATCGGCAGCACCGCGGAGGCGCCTATCACCCCGAAGATCGAGGCGGCGATGAACACCGCCGGATAGTTCGGGGCCTGCGCGGCGCCGATGGCGAGGAACAGCGGCGCGGCCGCTGGCGCGAGCGATTGCGGCAGGCTGTTGGCGATCTGCATCACCGCCATGTCCTTGGCCGCGTCGTCCGGGTCGGGCAGGACGGCGACACACAGGGCGATGTCGACGGCAGAGTAGACGGCGATGCCTGTGCCGTAGATCGCCGCGCAGACCAGGAACTGGCCGAACGTCGTCGCTCCGCCGATTGCCAGCAAGCCCGCCGAGGCAACGATGCCGGCGAAGAACACCAGCGGCTTGCGCCGGCCCAGCCGGTCCGAGAACCAGCCGCTGATGGGCGTAAGGATCAGCGTCAACATGGTGGTCACCAGCGTGCAGAGGAACATCATGTGCAAGACCGCGTCCTTGGAGACCCCGATACGGTCGGTCAGGAAATAGAGTTGGTAGGTCATGAAGAAGGCACTGGCGAAGAATAACAAGAAGCGGCTGACGAACGCCCACGCAAAATCGGGATAGCGTATTGGGTTGACCCAGAAGGTTCGTACCAGATCGGCGGCAGAAAATGGCGGCATACTGGAGGCGGGTCGATCCCTGAACGACGCCATCAGGAAAGCGAGTGCGAACGGATAGGGAAGCCAGGGCACCAGGAACATCGCAAGGCTGTTGCCGCTCGTGAACTGGGTGATGAACGCCGCCGAGACAAAGGCCAGATTGGCGGTGATGCCCAGCAACGCCGACATCCTCCCTTGCTGGCTGGTGGGAACAACATCGGGCATCAACGCATTCAGCGGCGCCTGGCAGGCGTTGAAGCCGATCTGGCAGATCAGCCATCCGATGGCGAGGCCGAGCAGCCTCGTGCTGAGCGCCATCATCGACAGCCCCACCAACAGGGACAAGCAGCCGAGCGCCATCCATAATTTGCGCCGCCCGACGCGCGCCCTGGTTCGGTCCGAGATGGCGCCCCAGATCGGCGCCGCGACGAGCGCTCCGAAGGCGCCGATCGCAAGAATCGTGGAAAGATAGACGCCCTTCTCGGCGGCGCTGGCGATTTTGCTTACCTTGAGCGCGATGGTCATGATCACCGGCGTCAGGATCGCGAGCCAAGCGGTATATTGCGCGAGCGCGTAAGCGAACATGAACCGCTTCGAGACCGGCGAACGCGGGTCAGCCGGGAGCGCCGGGCCAAGGCCGGGCGCGCCGGCGGATATGGCTACCGTCTGCGGTTGATGCATGGCGCGATGTTCCCGGAGCTGGTCAGGTCAGTGCCAACGCACGGACGAGAGCAATGTCGGCGGCAAGCTCGCTGAGATCGTCGGCCGTCATCAGCGCCCGGGTCGGCAGTCCTCGTAAGACCGAGCGATGCGCGGTCTCGTATATCGTGGGAAGCTGCTGCCGGCCCTTCTCATCGACGACGAAAGCTATGGCAGGCCTCGCAGTGCCGGTGCCGAAGAGCGTCAGCTCCGCCGCAGCATCGGCTCCGCGCGCCTTCACATCCAGTCTTGCGGAAAGGGCGTCGCTCGTTGAGGCCAGTGCGCGAAGCGTCATCTCCGCGTTGTCGAACTCGCCGCTCAACGTCAGCATCGCGCCGCCTGGCACGGCGCAGACATCGCGGACGGCGAGGTCGCGGAACCCCAGTATGCGGGCAAGGCGAAGCTGTGCGAAGACCGCATGGACGAGGCTGCCTTCCGTCCGCGCGTGCATGTTGCAGACTCGGATCGCAGGCGGAAGCTGTTCCTTGAAGTGTGGCAGGATCGGATTGCCCGCAAAGGGTTCGGAAAGCGCTATCCTTGCGCCCGCCTCGCCGACCTGATCAGCGAGCGCCAGGATATGATCCGGCTCGTCCGGACCCGGATCGATCACTACAGTCCAGCCAGCTTCGTCGCGTACGCGTTGCGCCGCTCGACTCGCCCACGAGCCGGCTCCACCGGCGAGCCACACCGCCGCAGCGTTGTCTGCCCGCTGCCGCCCAAGCCGGAAGGAGTGCGGCAGGCTAGCCGCGAGAACGGTCAATAGGGCCTCCAGCTCTGGTTCGCCTGAAATCGTAAGGGGCTCGCTCACTTTTGGTTCTCCCTGGCCAGCAGAGCGCAGCTCTGCTCGGCGATGCTCAATGCAAAGCGGAAGTCCTCGACGAGCTGCGCGACCGGCGGAATAGCGACATCGTTGCCGCGGGCGAGATCGCGAACGAGCTCCCACTCGCCTTCATATCCGTTCCTCTCGAACGGGCCTAAGACGGTGGTACCTGCCGGCTCCGTGATCGTGGCGACCGCCGAGCCGGCATGCACGAACGAGGGCGGGAATTGGACATGGAGCGTCGCCGAGGGGGAGGTGACCTCCAGCTCCCAATCCGGCTGCCAGGAACCGCTGATGTAGCCGAACAGGTCCAGCACCCGGTCGCCGGCGTCGACGGTGATCCCGTAGCCGAAGGGCTCGAGCAGCGTGGCGGAGGTGACCCTGACCGGCGCACCTTCGGGAACGAACGCCCGCACCAGCGGAAGATCATGAATTGCCAGCTCCATGACACATTGGCGCATCAGAATTTGCGCGATGTCATCGCCAGCGAAGCTCGGGGGCATGCGGTCGCCGAGTTCGGTCGTCCATGCCTCGAACCTGTCATTGAAGGGCAGGGCGATGCTCGAGCGGATTGTCGTTGCATCCCGGACGAGTGAATCGAGCTTGCTTTGCGCCGCCGCCCAGGCGGGATCAAACATGTGCATCGCCCCCAGGAGAAGCGGCACGCCTGTCTCCTCGGCCGCTTGCTTGACGAGTCGCGCGTCCTCGGCCTCCGCCGCGAGCGGTTTCTCGCACAGGATCGCCCGCTTGCCCGCCCGCATGCCACGGATGATCTGCTCGGCATGGAAGCGGGCGGGGCTGCAGACAACGAGAACGTCGACCTCTTCATCGGCGAGCAGGTCATCAAATGTCTCCACCCTCCGAGCGCCGGTTTGTGCGGCAATCGACCCCGCGGTCTCCGCATCGACGTCCCAGACGGCCGCGACGTGGAAATCATTGCTCATCCGGGCAAGTGTCGGCACGTGGATCGTCTTGACCACGCCTCCCGCGCCGACGAAGCCGACGCCGATCCGCTCCGTCATCGAGCTTGCTCCCGTGCCGCTGCGCGCGTGGCCGGAATATGGAAATCGTTCGAACGGCGTTTCCAACGAGCTGATGGCAACTCCGGCACATGCCGGATGAAGTGTTGGGACGTTTGGGCCAAAGTCGCTCTCCTTAGGTGCCCGTGTCGAGCTTCTCTGATGCCGTATTGCGCATCTAAAAAAAATGTGCAACCTGACTAGTGCTACGTTTGTGCGCCGATTATGAAATCGGTTTCATACGATTCAAACCGGCACGAGGGAGGGGAGTAGATCATGAAGCATTTCCAAAGGCCCGCAGTCTCGCTGGCTGTCCTGCTGATCGGCACGGCGGCCGGAGCGCAGACCCCGGAGGCGGCGGCTACCGCGAGCGCCCAAGCCGACACGGGAGATATCGTCGTCACCGCGAGCCGCTACGAATCCCTCGCATCAAAGACGCCCATTTCGCTGACGGCGGTGAGCGGGGCTTCGCTGCGCACGGCAAACGTGACCAACCCGATGCGTCTCGCGGAAATCGTTCCAAGTCTCAACATCATTCGCAACGACGGCCTTCAGGTGACGCTCCGCGGCGTTTCGAGCGCCGACCGGACCGAGCGTGGCGACCCGTCGATACCGATCCTGCTCGACGGCGTTTACATCGCGCGCAGGCAGTTCACCGAGGTGAGCTTCTTCGACATCGCGCGCGTAGAGGTGCTCCGGGGTCCCCAGGGAACGCTCTATGGCCGCAACACCACCGGCGGCGTCGTCAACGTCATCACGAATAAACCCGTTCTCGAGTTCTCAGCCGGCGGAAACCTAGCGTACGGCAACTACGACACCATGCAAGCCGACGCGTTCGTCAACGTGCCGGTTTCGGACAAGATCGCGATCCGCGCTTCCGGCATTTTCGACAAGCGCGATTCCTATCTCATCCCCGCGTTCGATTCGCCCTTTACCGGCAAGCCCTTCAAGAAAAACATCGCCGGACGGCTCCAGGCGCTGTTCAATGTCAGCAATGACCTGAGCATCCTTCTGCGTACGGACTATGCCCGTCTGAAGGGGGATCCGAATGACGATGTATTGACGTCCAACTTCTTTACGTCGACTCGGCCCTATGGCGGTTCTCCGGGTGCCTTTGCCAGCTACGCCTTTGCCGACAGTTCGAAAAACCGCCGCACTGTCTACGCCCCCCGCACGCAACAAGGCCGCTCCAATAACGAATTCTACGGTTTCGAGGCAGAGATCAACTGGACACTCGGCGACAAGGTGCAGTTGACCTACATTCCCTCTCGCCGGGTCTTCAATACCGACCTCGCTCTCGAGGCAAACACGTCCGGCACGCCCACCGGAAACGTCCCACGCACCGACTTTGGTCATGGCATCCAGGACTCGCACGAGTTGCGCCTCGCCACGGTGGATACCGGGCCGCTCAAGGTCCAGGTCGGCGGCAATTATTTCCACGAAAAGTCCGACTTCAATCTGTGTCTCCAGAATCTGGGGGTGCCCTATCTCTGCTTTGCCCGGACCCCTACTATTCAGACCTCCTACGGCATCTTCGGCCAGGCAACCTACAGCTTGACCGACAGCCTGCGGGTGACGGGCGGTGCGCGCTATTCGCACGATGAGAAGAAGTTGACCGGTGGCGGAACGCGCCTGCAGCAGGGGCAGATCTACGACCCGCAGACGGATTCCGAATTTGCCAGCCGAGCGCACCACTCCTGGAGCAAGATAACGTGGCGTGCCGGGCTGGATTACGATCTCGACACCCGGACGTTGCTCTACGCTACTGTATCGACAGGCTATAAGGCGGGCAGCTTCAACGATGGCGCCGACGGCGTGACGCCCGACGATCAACTTTATTACAAGCCTGAGGTGCTGACGTCCTACGAGGTCGGCTTCAAGACGCGGACCGCGGACAATACACTGCGTCTGCAAGGATCCGCCTTCTACTATGACTATAAGGATCTGCAGCTCACATATATCGGCACGTTTCAAGGCGTAGGGGCAAGCATTACCACCAACGCAGGCAAGGCGCGGATCAAGGGCATCGAACTCGAGGGCGTGGCGGCGCCAAGCCCGCGCAACCGGCTGGACTTCAGCGTCAGCCTCCTGGATGCCAAATATGTCGAATATTTTCCACTCGGCGCGGGCACGCAGCCCTCGCTTAAGGGGTATCCCCTCGAACGGTCACCCAAGGTGACGATCACGGCCGGCTATACCTATACCCTGCCGCTCGCTGGTGCAGGTAATGTCCAGTTTGGCGTCCGCACCAGGATGAGCGCCAGCTACAACATGCTGATCCCGACGGCGCCGGTTACTTTCTACGTACAGCCGTCATTTACGAAGACGGATGCGACCGTGACCTACAATGCGCCAGATGACAGATTCTATGTACAGGGTTTTGTGTCGAATACCGAAAACACGGTAACGGTTAACTCCGTCTCCACTCTCAACAGCTCGACCGTCGGCGATCCGCGCGCCTACGGGATCAGAGTTGGGTTCCGGATCTGACCTCCGCGTGCGCGCCTCGATGCCCAGGGACGGGCGCGCACGTCCGCGAAGTGTCTCGGCAGTATCGGAAGGAAAAGTATTGAGCGTCTCATCTGCGGGCCGGGATCGCGGTCGCCCGCTATTCGATGGGCGGACGCTCGACGGCTGGCATAGCACGCCGCGCATCTATGGCGATATCTACCCTGGCGGGCCGAGCGTCGCATCCTTGCTGGTCGAGATGGGAATAGCGCCACCGGTCGAGCCGGAGAAGCACCCTGCTCGCTGGTATGTCGAGGACGGCCATATTGTCGGCGAGCAGAACGAGCCCGGTTGCGGTTATGGCGGCTATCTGGTCAGCGATGAGAGTTTCGGCGACTTCGAGCTCACGCTCGAGGCGCGGCCTGACTGGCCAGCCGACACTGGCATCATGGTTCGCCGCCGGCGAGACAGCTGGGCAGGCTTCCAGGTGCTGCTCGATCATCGCGAGTGCGGCGGCATCGGCGGCTTCTTCGGCAATGGTCTCGCCAGCTTCTCTGCCGTGCCCTTCGCCGTCCGCGCCCAACGGGACGCGCAAGGGTGCGTGATCGGACTGGTCGCAGATGACCCGGCAACCTCCACGGAACCCGTCACGCCGGAGAAGATCGCTCGTCTCTCTCACGCCGCCGACGTTTCCAGCTTCCTGCGCGTGTGGCGGTGGGATGACTGGAACAGCTTTCGGATACGCTGCGTTGGCGCATTACCGGTCATCACGACCTGGATCAACGACTTGAAGATCGCCGAGATCGACACTGCCACGCTAGTGTCGCCCGATTATGACCCGGATGCCGTCCGGGCGTTGCTCGGCGATCGCGGCCATATCGCCTTCGAAGTGCACGACAATGATCCCATCTTCGGTGAGGCCCGATGGGGTGTGGGGGCCAAATGCCGGTGGCGCAACATCCGGATCACGGACCTATAAACCTTTGGAGAATAATATGCCGTACGCAGCCGTTTCGAGCTTCAGCTTGCACAGCCGCCTCGGGCCACTCCACTTGGAGCGGCGCGATGAACAGGGCGTGATCCAGCCGATGATATTCGGTTTTCCGAAACAGCATAGCCTGGAAGAATTCGGCCAGATCGCGCATGACCAGCTGGGCGTGCAGGCGATTGAGCTTTGCCAGCTCCAGTTCGATGCCCAGGCCGAGACCGAGGCGCGGATTGATGAGCTGCGCGGCGCACTCGACCGCACCGGCGTCAAGGTGCTGACGATGCCGATCGACGTTGGCGATCTTACCACCGAGTCCGACGCATTCCGCGCCGACGACGTGGCCCGCATCGAGCGCTGGTTTGAGATCGCGCACCGCTTGGGCGCTGACTATGTCCGGGTTAATGCGGGTGCTCCGGTCGGTGGCGCGGGGCAGGCGTCGAAGGGAGCGGTCGGCGCGCTCCAACGTTTGTCGGACCGGGCCAAAACCTTGGGTATGATATTGCTTGTGGAAAATCATGGCGGCCTGAGTTCCGATCCCAATTTCATGCTGCAATTGCTTGATCAAGTCGGCCATGATCGGCTCGGGCTGCTCCTCGACCTAGGCAATTTCGAGCCTCTCATCAGCATCTCGCACGGCCGCTTCGCTGGCAATGAACCGCCCTCGGCGGGGATCGACATGTCGCGGCTTTACGAGAGCGTCGAGCAGCTGGCTCCCGTCGCCTCACTGGTCCATGCCAAGGCAATCGACCCCGCCTCCGACGGATCGCCGCTGCTCGATCTGCCAAAGGCGCTAGGTATCGTTGCGGCATCTGGCTACGCGGGCTCGGTCAGCGTCGAATGGGAGGGGCAGCTGGGCGATCCCTGGGAGCAGACTGCTGCGACGCTCGCCACCGTACGGTCGATCTTCCCTGCGCTCCACTGAGAACTTCTATATCATCCCGCCCCTCCGGCGGTGACGTATCGACCAGAAATTAGGCAGAGGTCTTATATTAATGATATCGCCCCCCCGGCCTATTCGTCTTGCTATATTCGGTGGCGGGCCCGGAGCATTCATCGGCGCGGTGCATTGGCGGGCGGCGATGCTTGACCGGAGGTTCGAACTAGTCGCGGGCGCCTTCAGTCGTGACTTGGCGCGTTCGGAGCAGCAGGGTCGCGATCTCCATCTCGCGCCCGATCGGGCCTATACGTCGGTCGATGCACTTGTCGCGGCCGAGACGCAGCGAAGCGACGGCGTGGAGGCGGTCGCTATTGCTACACCCAATGACAGCCATTTCGCGATCGCGGCCACAGCCTTGAAAGCCGGCCTCCACGTCATGTGCGACAAGCCTATGACCGCGACGCTCGGAGAAGCGCACGCACTCGCCGCTATCTTGGCGGACACTGACCGCGTCTATGCGCTGACCTACGCTTATACCGGATATGCTATGATCCGCGAAGCGAGGGCCCTGATCGCGTCTGGCGAGCTCGGCCGCATCCGCAAGATCGTAGTCACCTATCCGCAGGGCTGGCTCGCCGGGGCGATAGAGGCGGAGGTGGCCGGCGCCGCATGGCGCACCGATCCGTCTCGCGCCGGTATAGGCGGATGCATCGGCGACATCGGTGTCCATGCTTTCCAGCTTGTGGAATATGTCTCCGGGCTGCGTGTGGAGCGGCTTTGCGCCGACCTCTCACAGGTCGTCGCCGGGCGCAGGCTGGACGACGATTGCAACGTCCTGCTGCGCTTCCAGGGCGATGTCCCCGGCGTACTCATCGCCTCGCAGATCTCGCTTGGTGAACGCAACGGGCTGTCTCTCCGCATCTATGGCGAGGAGGCCTCGATCGTCTGGACGCACGACAGGCCCGAGGAGCTCATCCTGCTCCATTCCGACAATCGCCGCGAAACCCGCTTCGCGGGCAGTCCTGCAATCGGTGCGGCGGGCGCCTCCGCCACCCGCCTGCCGCCGGGGCACCCCGAGGGATTCTACGAGGCGTTCGCGACGCTCTACAGCGATTTCGCTGACGCGATCGGCGGGCGTCGCGACCTCCTCGATGATCAACTGCCCGGTATCGGCGATGGTTTGCGCTCGCTCGCGTTCGTCGAGATGGCCGTCCAGTCGACCCGCGATCGATGCTGGGTCACTATGGAACAGGGTGCAGCATGAAGACGATCAAGGGCCCGGCCATCTTCCTGGCCCAGTATGTTGGCGACACGGCGCCGTTCGACACGCTCGAGCATCTGGCTGAATGGGCCGGCGGGCTTGGCTACAAGGGCGTCCAGATCCCAGTCGATCCGCGACTGATCGACATCGCGACCGCGGCGGAGAGCAAGGGCTATTGCGACGATCTGCGCGGCCGGCTCGCGGCCTATGACGTCGAGCCGACTGAGCTGTCGACGCATCTGCAAGGACAGCTAGTCGCTGTGCATCCCGCCTATGACGCGCTGTTCGACGGTTTCGCTCCACCCGAAGTCCGCGGCCGGCCCGGTGCGCGGCAGGTCTGGGCTGTCGAGCAAATCAGCCTCGCTGCTCGCGCCAGCGCAAATCTCGGCCTTCAGGCGCATGCCACCTTTTCCGGCGCCCTGGCCTGGCCTTACCTATATCCCTGGCCGCAGCGTCCCGCGGGTCTGGTCGAGGAAGCCTTTGCCGAGCTGGCGCGGCGCTGGCGACCCATCCTCGATGGATTCGAAGAGGCCGGGGTCGATTGCGCGTTCGAGATCCATCCGGGCGAGGATCTTCACGACGGCGTCACCTTCGAGCGCTTCCTGGCCGCGGTGGATGATCACCCCCGCGCTTCGATCCTTTACGATCCGTCCCATCTCGCCCTGCAGGCCCTGGATTACCTCCAGTTCATCGACATCTACCATCCCCGCATCAAATGCTTCCACGTAAAGGATGCGGAGCTGCGCCCCAATGGCAGATCGGGTGTCTACGGCGGCTACCAAGAATGGGTTGATCGTCCCGGGCGGTTCCGCTCCCTTGGCGACGGCCAGATCGATTTCAAGAATATCTTCTCCAAGATGGCCCAGTACGACTTCCCCGGTTGGGCGGTGCTGGAATGGGAGTGCGCGCTTAAGGACCCCGAAGTAGGCGCGCGCGAGGGAGCGCTGTTCATCGCGGACCACATCATCAAGGTCACGCCCCGTTCCTTCGACGATTTCGCGGCGAGCACCGTGAATCGTTCCGTTCATCACAGCCTGCTCGGCCTGGCGGATCGACCTGGCTGAGATGATGCCGGCTGTCACTTCCCCGGCCGCAGATCGTTGAAGTTTCGTGCAACCCATAATCCGCACCCACCGTCGGGCCGCCTGGCCCGCTCCGCGATAAACGATTGGCAAGGCGCGCGATCTGCCCCTACGCTGAACCTATGGCGACGATTAAGGATGTATCTGAAATGGCGGGGGTGTCACGCGCCACAGTCTCGCGTGTGCTGATGCATCCTGAGCTCGTGGCGGAGCCGACCCGCGAACATGTCATGAGAGTCGTCCAGCGTCTCGATTATGCACCCCATTCGGTCGCGGCGAGCCTCCGGACCATGCGGACCAACAAGATCATTGTGACCGTTCCCAACATCGCCAATACTTTCTTCTCCAGCGTCATCCGCGGTGTGGAGGAGGCGGCGCACAAGGCTGGCTATTCGGTTCTGCTCGGGGACACGCGCGACGACCGAAAGCGCGAGGAGCAATATGGATTGATGCTCCTGCGGCGTGAGGCGGACGGCCTCATATTTCTGGGACACCGATTACCGCGTGTCCTCTGCGACGTGGTGGACAAGAAGGGTAGCCGCGCGCCTATTGTAAATGGCTGCGAATTCAGTCCCGATCTGAAGGTTTCCAGCGCGCATATCGACAACAGCGGCGCCGCGGTCATGGCGATGGAGTTCCTGTACGATCTGGGGCATCGCGACATCGCGTTACTGACCGGACCGCTCGACAGCCCCTTGAGCCGCGATCGCCTGTCAGGTGCAGAGGCGACGGCAAAAGCGCGTGGGCTCGCGGACCGCCTTCATCGATTACAGGGCGACTTCACGATGGAGTCCGGCCAGGCGATGGCCGCCGAACTGCTGCATCGCCAAGCGCCAGTGACCGCGCTGTTCTGTTTTAGCGACGAAATGGCGATCGGTGCGCTTGCAGCCTTGCGAAGTGCCGGAATTGCCTGTCCCGACCAGATCTCCATTATCGGCTTCGACGATATCCCGATGGCAAGCTTTGTCGAACCCTGCTTGACTACCATCCGCCAGCCGATGGAATTGATCGGACAGCGCACCGTTGAGCTGCTGCTCGGGATTTTGTCGCGCCGGCAGAGCTCGCCATTGTCGGTGACGCTTCCTCACCAGCTCATCGTCCGAAAAAGCGTCGCGCCGCCGCCGGATGCCCAGCGATGACGTGCCGAACCACCCTAAGATGCCATAATGGGCTGGCGTCTCGGGCCGTAGCCAGGTCAGCCGCCCTCCACGCGCGCGGACACAGCCCCGATGTCTTCGGTCGACAGGACAGACAAATTGATCGGCGACGGAGCGATTTCAGAGCGTTTTAACACCCGCTCGCGTATAGGTTCAGCCTAGCTCGAGCCCAGATTCATTCTGTGCCCGAGGAGGTTGCTGAGAGCAATGTCGAGCAGCGACGTCAGCTTGTCCATGTCCTCTACACTCATGCCCAGTATTGAACGTTGCGCCTCAAGATCGCCGAACAAACCCAATTTCTCCAGCACTAAATGGCCCTCTTTTGTAACGTGCAGGAGCCGGACACGGCGGTCGCCGGGGGCTAAACGTCGCTCGACCCAGTTGGATCGTTCGAGACGATCAATGGTCTGACCCGCGGCAACCGGACTGATTTCCAATATGTCGGCAATCTCCCGTTGATTAGCTCCTATATTGGCGCGGATGGTCCCGAGCATCTGCCATTGGGCCGCAGTGAGCGTATCTCCATTGGGCAGTGACATAGCGCGAGCGCGCTCATCAAACGCTCGAGTCAATAATTTCGTCATCGCGAAGATCTGGACGGCAAAATTTTGCCTGTCTGACATTGTCACACAAGCGTCTTCTGGAAGTGAACTCTGATCGAAATCCGCACTACGAGCCATTTGGGCAACCTACATCTGAGCCATTCGAGCATAGCGCCGCGTTGGTTAACCGCAACGGCGGCCGCACGCTTGCATCACCAAAACAGACAACACAATCATAAAGGCACTTCATTATGTGCTTGCCTTATGGAGTTTCTCGTAGCAGATTGCGCTCGGTCCTCATGTGGCCGAGCGTCTCGCAATGTTGTGTATCCCGCAAGCGCGCTTGATGTCGGAGAAGTGAGGCTAATGCCGGACGCCGGGACAATTGAGGAAGAGTATCTCTAGTCGGCGGGGCGAACTCCAGACTCGGCGGGGCGCCATATATGCTTTCTCGCCGGGGACAGCACGCCTGCGACAAGTCCAATACCGAAGGTGAGGAACATAAAAATTGGCGTTTCGGGGTAGGATATATTGGAAAGACCGCGATGGGAGTCTCTTCCTCGTGAACGCCTCGGGCTATGTCAGCTCGCCCGGCGAACAGATCTGCATCGGATTCTACTCGAACAACCTGCTCGATGAGAAATATGTGGCGGGGCGCAGCTCGGCCCAGCCACCCGGCCTCGGGTACACCGCCGGGATGCCGCAGCTACGGTCTGCGACTGGAATGTAGGTTTAAAACGCCATTTCTAATCACATACGTCATAGGACCTCCGCAAATGAACGACATATTCTCTCGAAGGCAAATTCTCGGCGGAGCGACCGCATTGCCGCTGGCGGCTGCCCTGCCGGCGGTCGCCCAGGTGGGACGGCAGAAATTGGACATGAAGAAGCTCGATGCCATCCCGGCGGCGTTGCAATCCTACATAGACCGTGGCGATCTGGCGGGCATCGTCACCATGATCGCGCACCGCGGGCAGATCGTCCAGGTCAATACATTGGGGATGCGGGACCTGGAAACACGCTCCCCGATGCAGCGCGACACCATTTTCCGGCTGGCATCGATGACCAAGCCGGTCACATCGGTAGCGGCGTTGATGCTGATCGAAGAGGGCAAGCTCAAGCTATCGGACCCGATCACCAAATGGATTCCGGAGCTGGCGAACCGGAGGGTGCTCCGCAAGTCCGATGGACCGCTCGACGATACCGTTCCGGCCACCCGCGACATCACGGTCGAGGATCTGATGACCCACCGGGCCGGCTTGGGCCTGGGACCAATCCTTACAGGTCCCATCGCGCAGGCCTATGATGCAGCGATCGGCAAGGCGATGATGTCCATGATGACAGCGGACCAGTTCCTGGCCGGACTGGGCACCCTGCCTCTTCTCGATCAGCCGGGCACGCGGATGCAATATGGCGTCGCGACCGACGTGTTGGGTTTCCTGATCGAGCGCGTCGACGGCAAGACGTTGCAGCAGGCGCTCAAGCATCGCCTGTTCGCGCCGCTCGACATGAAAGATACCGACTTTTGGGTCCCGCCGGAAAAGATCGACCGGCTCGCCTCGCTCTATCAGTTCGACGAGGCCAGGGGCGCGCTTGCAAAGACTCCCGGTTGGAGTGATGTCAGCAAGCCTCCGTTGCTCTTCATGGGTGCCAGCGCGCTCGTCTCGACGGCTGACGATTATATGACCTTTGCCCAGATGCTGCTGCGCAATGGCCAATCCGGTAAAGTGCGGATCCTGAAGCCGGAAACGGTGACGCTCATGCGCACCAACCGCCTCACCCCGGCGCAACGCCAGTTTCCCTTCATCGGCCTGCCGCTGTGGCGCGGCATGGGCTTTGGCCTCGGCGTAGCGACCGTGGAGGAGAGGCTCGCCACGAACATTTTCAACGGCAGCGTGGGGTCTTACAGCTGGCCGGGGGCATGGGGCACATGGTGGGAGAATGACCCGGTCGAAGATCTCACGATCATCTACATGATCCAGCAGAGCATGAAGCTCTCACCCAATGCGGGTGCCGTTCTCGCAGGCGGGCGCGGCGTCGCCTACAGGGAGGCTCTGCCTGCATTCGAACGCCTGGTCTACGACGCGGTCGGGTCACCCGCGCCGCTCGCCAAGCGCTACTGATCCTTGGCTGATGCGGCCGGAACTGCTGCCATAGTGGCAATCGCTCACGCGAGAGCGATGAAGAGGAGGGGCTGCACAGGTTCCAGCCAGCGCAAGCTGGTACGAGCCGACGCTTTCTTCGCCATGCAAGTCGGATGATCAGTCTGCTCTCTGCTCGATGGCATCGACACGATCGGGATAGAAGGCGAGGTGACCCTTTATCTCGGCTACGGCATCATGGGGCACCTCGTAGGTCCAGATCGCGTTTACCGAACGCTCGCCGCCGGCAGGGATGCTGAAGTAGGAGGCATCACCCTTGTACGGGCAGTAGCTGCCATGATTGGTCCGCTCCAGCGCTGTCATGTCGACGTCCTTGCGGGGGACATAATGGACGGGAGGGTAGCTCGCCTCGCTCAAAGTGAGAGCGTCGGTCGTGTTGGCGATCACCTTCCCGTCCAGGGTGACGACCACGCGGCGGGGATTGCGCTCGATCGTGATCGGATGATCGGGTCCCGGTATCTTGATGACTTTGTCGGACATGGGAAGTCTCCTGGAACGGGCATGAGGTTAAATAGGCGCAAGGCCCAAAGATTGAAGCCGGCCGAGACGTTCCGCCCGGGGTCTCGCGGAGAGCCGCCTACTCCTCTTCCGGAAAAAACAAGCCCTCGCGCTCCGCCTTGCGTCGCCGCAGCTCTTCCAGCCGCGCGCGGCGCTGCTCGCGCGCTTCGTCCTCGGCGGCGCCCCCGGCGTCGGGACCGGCCTCGTCCGGTCGCGCTTCGCGGTCTCCGCGCAGGAAGTCCGGCAATATCCCCTCGATGAAGCGCCCGATTGGCGAACCATCCTGTATGTCATCCGCCGCCTCGGCTGCCTCCAGCTCGGCGAGCTCGCGCTCCTCTGCCGCCACGCGCATCGCTGCCTGCCGCTGTTCGATCGCCGCCATCAGCGTCGGTGGCACGTCGAGGTCGCTCGCGCGCAGCTTGGCCGCGCCCATGAACCGCGCCCAGATCGCCGCGGGCAGGCTCCCGCCCGTTACCCCGCGCATCGGCGTATCATCGTCATTGCCCACCCAGACGCCGGTGATCAGCCCGCCCGCAAAGCCGACGAACAGCGCGTCGCGATGATTCTGCGTCGTCCCGGTCTTGCCGAAGCTGGGGATACCCAGCGCCGCGCCGCGTCCCGTACCCTGGTTGGTCGCGGTCCACAAAAGGTCGAGCATCGCTTCGCGCACGCGCGGATCAATCGCCTGCCCGCGCGCACGGGATGCGTTCGCCAACCCGGTTGCCTTCACCGGATATTGCCCGCTGGCGATCGCCGCATAGGCCGCTGTCAACTCGATCAAGGTCATACCCGACGTGCCGAGTGCCATCGATGGCCCTGGCGTGATCGGCGCGGTGATCCCGAGCCGCTTCGCCGCATCGGCGACCTTGCTCAGCCCCACTCGCTCGGCGATCCGCACCGCGGCGACATTGCTCGACTGCGCGAAGGCGCTACGCAGGGTGGTCGGCCCGCCATAATGCCTGCCATAATTTTGGGGGCTCCAGCCGTCGATCGTCAGCGGCGAATTTTCGACCAGCGTGTCGGGTGTCTCACCATCCTCGATAGCCGCGAGATAGACCGCCAGCTTGAACGCCGACCCCGGCTGACGCTGCGCCTGCGTCGCGCGATTATAGGGGCTCGCCTTGTAGCTCCGCCCACCGACCATCGCGACGACCTGGCCATCGGGCCGCATCGCCACCAGCGCCGCCTGCGTCGCATGCACCCCTTCGCCATAGCTGGTCAGCACAGACGTCAGCGCCTTGATCGCCGCCTGTTGCAAATTGCGGTCGAGCGTCGTGCCGATAGTGCGTTGTCTGCCTTTCCCGCTGACGCCGTCTTCCTCTGCCGCCGCTTCCGCTTGCGACGCTACCCAGTCGACGAAATAGGTACCGCCCGGCAGCTCGTCGGGCGCGAGCCGCGGCACCGCGAGCCGCACGCCGGCCACCTCGCTCGCAGGGATCATCTTCTCCTCGGCCATCGCCGCGATCACCAGCTTGGATCGCTCCTGCGCGGCCTTCAGGTTCACCGTCGGGTTGAGCCGGCTGGGCGCCTTGACCATCCCGGCCAGCATCGCCGCCTCTCCGACACTCAGTTTTTCCGGTGTCTTCTGGAAATAATGCCGCGCGGCGGCGCGCAGGCCATAGACGCCATCACCGAAATAGATCGTCGACAGATAGCGCGAAAGGATCTCGTCCTTGCTCAGCCAGGCATCGAGCCACAGCGCGAGAACCGCCTCCTGCACCTTGCGCGCGATCTTGCGGTCGGAGGAGAGGAAGGCGGTCTTGGCGAGTTGCTGCGTGATCGTCGAGCCCCCCTCGACCGTCTCGCCCGCGCGGAAATTATGCCAGAAGGCCCGCATCAGCCCGCGCGGATCGATCCCGATATGGTCGGCGAACCGCCGATCCTCGATCGCGATGAATGCTCCGCGCACGGGCAGCGGCAAGGCGGCGGCATCGACCGCAGCCTCCCCGGCGCCCCGCCGCGCGATCGGCGTGCCGTCGGCGGCAAGATAGACGAAGCTCGGCTTCTGCGGGGGCTGCATCGGGCCCCAAGGTGGCGCGACCCAGGTCGCCCAAAGGATCGCGAACGCGATGAGGGCAATGACGGCGAACCCGGACCACCTACCAATGCGGCGCCACGGCAGGCGACGCGACCCGCGCGGGCGCGGTGCGTCCGACGCCGGGTTGCCGCCGACGCCGCTTTCCGCAGCGGGCGCCACCGGCAAACGCCATGCGGCCAAAAGCCGCTCCAATCTGATCCGCAAGCCACCCATCGATATGCTGAACCCGTAGCGACGGAGAGCTTTCCGCACTTTGAACGGCGGTAATAGGTCGATGGAGGGAGCGAGGAAAGCCGCAGTTGGCAAAGGGACATGTGCGATGCCGGCCGATTACGTGCCCGTTCGCCCGGAGTGGTAAGGGAGCGAGACCGAGACGCCATTCGACAACGGGTTACCTCACCTCCATCGACTTCGAACTCGAAGCTGGGTAGCCCTAATGGGCCTATCTCGGTGTCCATCAAAACGATATCAGCTCACATCCTGCAAGCGAACGACCCTCCAGGACAAAGGACTAGAATCATGAAGATCGGCATTCTCGGCGTGGGCCACATCGGCAAGACTCTGGCCCAGAGACTGGCTCAAGCTGGCCACAGCGTGAAAGTGGCGAACTCGCGCGGCCCCGATACCATCGCACAGGACGTGCTCGCCTTTGGGGCGCAGGCGGTTACCACCGAAGAGGCGCTGGCTGACGTCGACGTCGTGATCCTCTCCATCCCTCTCAATCGCATCCCCGGCGTCGCGCCTCTGATCGCCACGCTTCCCGAAGAGACCGTGGTGATCGACACGTCCAACTACTATCCGTTGCGAGACGACAAGATCGAAGCCATCGAAGCTGGCCAGGTCGAAAGCCTGTGGGTTGTCGAACAACTCGGCCGCCCGATTGCCAAGGCATGGAATGCGATCGGGGCCGGCTCTCTCGCGAACAAGTCTACTCCAGCCGGAACCGCGGGCCGTATCGCCATTCCTGTCGCTGCGGACCGTGCGAAAGATCGTGAGGTTGCTCTCGCACTCGTCAACGACAGCGGCTTCGACGGATTCGATGCGGGATCGCTCGCCGACTCGTGGCATCAACAGCCAGGCGCTCCAGCTTACTGCACCGATCTCACACGAGAGGAGATGGGACCGGCACTCGCCGCCGCCGAGAAGGCACGTTTGCCGAAACGCCGCGATCTCAGTGTTGCGGTGATCCAAGAACGCCTTGGCGCGGGCACTAATCCCGACGCTGATTGGGGCGTAAGATTGGTCCGCGCGATCTACATGTAGGCAGCTGGGGAATGGCCCACGACACGCGCGGCGATACCAGTCTGATCCAAGTCGTCGGAACCCCCGCGCTGTTCGTGGTACTTTGGAGCACGGGGTTCATAGGCGCGAGGCTCGGCCTTCCCCACACCGGGCCACTTACGTTCTTGTCCCTGCGATACGCCCTGGCCGCAGGACTGCTCATGCTGGTTTCACTGGCCAGCCGGGCGCCGTGGCCATCGCGGCTGACGGAGGCCGGGCACTTCGCAGTCGCAGGGCTGCTCGTGCACGGCGTCTATCTCGGTGGCGTCTTCCTCGGCATCTCCATGGGAGTAGAGGCCGGTGTTTCGGCGGTGATTGTCGGGCTGCAGCCACTGCTCACTGCAGCACTTGCCGGCGTGCTGCTCGGCGAACGCGTGACACCACGCCAGTGGCTGGGGCTCGCGCTTGGCATGTCCGGTGTGACGCTCGTGCTGGCGGGCAAGATGGGTCAGGCCCCTGGCAGTCTGCTGGGCAGCATCGCCTGCGTTGCCGCCCTGATCGGTATCACGGTGGGTACGCTTTATCAGAAGCGGTTTTGCGCCGGCATGGATCTACGCACCGGCAGCGTTGTCCAGTTTGTGGCAGCGGGTCTAGCCACCGCCCCCTTGGCTTTCTGGTTCGAGGATATGCATGTCCAGTGGAGCGCAGAGTTTGCCTTCGCATTGCTCTGGCTCGTTCTCGTCCTTTCGCTCGGAGCGGTATCGCTGCTCTATGTCCTTATCCGGCGCGGCGCGGCGTCCAAAGTCGTCAGCCTCTTCTTCCTCGTCCCGCCATGCACGGCGTTGATCGCGTGGCCGCTGTTCGGTGAGACGCTGGGACTGCCGGCGCTAGCGGGGATGGCGATCACGGCGATCGGCGTGGCGCTGGCAAGCCGTCTGGACGCTGGCAAAGCATGATCCGGAGCGGACTGAACCTGTCATCCTGCTGCAAGCGGATGACAGGTCCTTTCCCCCAACGCCTGAAGCGGACCTTACGCGCTTTGCCGAGGCTGAAGGCCCCAACGGCTCGAAGACCCTGTCAGCACATCGGCCGCATCCTCGTGCATTTCCGGTGATGGATAATAATGGTTGGTGCTCCACTTCACGCCTTCCGCGTAAGCCGACATGCTTCCGCCGTCGACTTCGACCGGCTCGCCGGTGAACCGGCTGACGAGTTGATAGCCGTAATTGCGCGTGCTTCTGCACTCGACATAATCATCGAAGAGCGGCCGTATTTCATTTACGCTCGCCGAATTGACGAA
>NZ_JBANFK010000029.1:0-40338 GCF_037861105.1 Rhizorhabdus argentea | reverse complement strand
TATATCAATCGATCGCGGACGGATTTCGGCGTTACTTTGCGCTGCCGGCAGAAGACCGCCCGCCACCGACACACCTCTAGCCGTGACACCATCATCTTCGGGACAGTTCCTGCCGATGACGAGGGCTGAAGACGACGAACGTGCCACTCGGACATGGTGTGCACGACGTGGTCGGAGACAGCACCTGGAAGATTGTAGTCGGCGGACGAGAACGAGCTTATGGGGCCAGTGTCGATCCGTGGTTCACTTCGAAGATGGATCGCGGCTGAAGGCCAACCGCGCTGGAACAGACCAAGATGCTCAGAAACAAGAGAAGGGCAGGCGATGAAGTTCGGCGCCAATTGCAGTGAAAGCTTCAGCGCCAGGCCATTGCCTGGAGACCATGTCCGGCTTGCCCAACACATCGAATCGCTGGGCTATTCGACGTTGTGGTTAGGCGATCATATCGCCATTCCACCCGATGCTGATGTTGAAAACTATCCATATGACACCGCTTCCTTCAAGCCGCAGTGCAGCTGGCCGGACCAGTTTATCGTTCTCGCGGCGGCAGCGAATGCGACAACGCGGATCCGGCTCGGAACGGGGGTCACTGTGGCTCCCTATCGCCAACCGATACAGTTGGCGCAAACCATTGCTACCCTTGACCTGATTTCAGGCGGCCGCTTCGTACTCGGGGTCGGGGTTGGTTGGTCGCAGAAGGAGTTCGAAGCGCTCGGGGTGCCGTTTAATCAGCGCGGAGCTCGTACAAATGAGAGTATCCGCGTGCTACGCGCCCTTTGGCAAGATGAGGTGCGAGAGATTGCCAGCCCGTCCTTGCCTGACAGCGGTGCGCGTCTCACCGTGTTCCCTTGGCAAAAGCCATCGCCGAAAATTCTGATCGGCGGGGAGGGGGATCCGATGATTAGGCGCACCGCCGAACTTGGCGACGGAATTCAGTGTTTGTACAAGAGCCCGGAAGAGCTGCGAAATTTACTCGATTCGCTTCGCCGGGAGATGGACCGCCGTGGTCGGAACATGGACGCGCTGGAGATCACATTAGTTACCGACGACGTCGAGCATGTGCTCCATAATTTTCATCAGATTCGAGAACTCCAAGAACTTGGTGTCAGCGAGGTCGTCTTTTCGCCCAAGGTCTATGATCTGGAGCGCTCGATGCGCCTGTGGGAAACGATCGCGAATTCGGTACTGGCTTAAATCACCGGCTCTGTCCCTGCCATTTAGGGAAGTCAGTTTCTCCGCCAGTTAGAAATGTCACCCTCGGAAGCAGCAGGGCCCGAGGGTAGCCATCCACACAGCGAACCGCAGGCCCTGCTGATGCGGTGGTGCTTCGGTTCTTGCGACCGAACCGGCCGCCATCGCCATTGGCCCCGTTCGCGCCGGTTAAAGCGCTGCCGCGGCCGGCCGGACACGGGCGAGAGGACGGCGTCCCCGCTTTCGTCTCACCACCAAGTTGTCGGACGCCGGCGCCGGGAAGAGCTCTGTGGCTGTGCCCGAACCTCTGCGGCGTCACGCTCGACGGGCTCGCGACCGCGATGCACGATGCACGATGCACGATGCGGCGGTGCTCGGCGGCCGCGACGCAACGGTGATTTTGGCGGCTGCGCGGATCGCCGCCAACGAGCGCGGTCGCAGTTAAGAATATCGGGCTTTATTGGCATCTGGTCGATATCGTCTGGGTGTTCCTGTTTCCGATCCTCTATTTGAGCCGCTGACATGAACGTAGGACACCTCATTTGGACGTGGCTGGCGCTGATGCTGCTCCTCGCCGCGACTATCGGTGCATCCTTCCTTCCGATCGGCGTATGGCGACAAGTGATCAATCTGGTAGTTGCCGGTGCCAAGGCATCGTTGATCCTGTGGATCTTCATGAAGCTGCGCGACGAGCCACCGCTCGTTCGGTTGAAGTCGGGCGCGGCAGGCGTGCTTCTACTCGTTCTGGCGGCCATGCTGACAGCAGACTATCTGTTGCGCCCTGATCCTTCATCAAAATGCTACGGTTTTCCGGGACGAAGGTCCCCAAGATATCGTGGAGAGGCGCCGATCGGGACCATGGCGCGAAATACGAAGCGGCTTAACTCAGTACTTCTTATGATATCAGCAATAAGGTAGATAGCTCTGCTCAAACAGTCGGTGACGCCTCTAAGTTTCGCCTACAGCTTACCGATCAAATAACAGATCTTACCTTAACTCCGATACTTAGCGCGGCACCGAACAGGCTGGGACAGCTCTCAGAGCTGTCTCTCGCGATAGAGCTTCATCACGACGTCCAGGGGCAGGTTTGATAGCCGCCATCTTGAGGGGCTCCGCGGGGCTCCGTGAGAGGGCAGGGAACCGAAGGGTACTCCTGTCACACTACCTCCTAATCCGCCACGTTGCTCGGTTTGACGCCTTAATAAATATTAAGCTCAGTCGATTGAAGATGGATCGTTACGGACAGATATAGTCTAATCCCGGAGGGGAGGAATCAGATCCCGGTGTATCCCCTGATTTGCTGGAAAGGTACGACCATCTCTGAGCGCTCTGAGTTCGAAGCGGATGACGATGACGAGGCCCTGACATTGTTAGCGCTTCGCCATGAGGAAACCGATTGCGATTTGTGGTGCGGCGACCGCAAGGTAGCCACCATCCCAAAAGGCTCTGATGCTCGTTTGGTAGCGCGAGGCTAGCTCAAGGTGCCGCTCTGCCTTTCTGGCTGTCGTCTTTTGATTTTAGAAGACGATTATCTAATTGCTACAGATCTTGCTTACATGCTGGAGTCAAACGGTGCCAAGATTGAGGGGCCAATATCGAGCGTAGATGCCGCCCTGAAGCTCATTACCGCTCTTCAGGGAAGGCTTGGTTGCGCGCTGCTCGACATCGAGTTAGTGAGAGGGGACTCCTTTGGGCTTGCCGACATTCTGTGCGAAGTCGGCGTACCTATCATATTTGTGACCGGCCGTGACGTGCGCTTTCTTCCTGTGCGGTACAGGAATACGCGCTATTGTCAGAAGCCGTTCGTAACGAATGAACTCCTGCGCTTGATCGCTGACGCATGCTGTCTCGATCTAGATCTTTAAGGCGCCCAGCGGGTTGCTCCGGGCGGCGATCTCCTCACCGGTTCGATGCTCGTGCTAGACAGTTAATAGCACACTCATTATTGCGCGGCCTTCCTGTAGGTTGCGTCGGAAATAACGATGGGTGGACACAAATATCTGTTTTTCTTCCTCAACTCCGACGGGCATGTCACGCTGCGTGATGATGTTGTGTGCCGCGATGACGCCGAGGCGCTCGAACAGGCATGTCAGCTGAGGTATGCTCACGGCGTGGAAGTCTGGAAGGCTGACCAAATGATCGGCAAGGTCCAGCCGACAGCCGGCACTTAGAAGTGGAAAGCGATCACTCAGAACGCTTTCCCTCCTCCCCGCTGCTACCTTCGCCCATAGGTCGGCCGCGCCCGCGTCGAGCGGTCAAACCCCTAGGGTCGGGACCCATAAATGGGATTCCCACGGCTGCTCAAATGTGATCCAGGTTCTGCGACATCAGGGGCCTGGACTTGAGCGAGTTTCGGTTGAGTGAGGAGCAGTTCGAGCGGCTTCGACCGTTGCTGCCGGACAAAGTTCGTCGGGTCGCCCGGGTCGATGATCGTCGGGTGATCAGCGGGATCATCCATGTGATCAAAACGGGCGGACGCTGGGTCGATGCGCCGGCCTGCTACGGGCCGAGGAAAACGCTCTATAACCGGTTCGTACGTTAGGCGGCGAAGGGCGTTTGGCAGGAATTGTTTATCACCCTCCCGGCGGCGGCCGGGCCGCCCGCCGAGGTTCTGATCGACAGCACCCACATGAAGACGCATCGCTCGGCGGGCGGCGGAAAAGGGGGGCGCTCCTCCAGGCAATCGGGTCAGTCGGGGAGGCAGAAACAGCAAACTACACGCGCTCACCGATGGCGAAGGCCGGCCGCTCCGCTTCCTGCTGACCGGCGGTCAGGTCGCAGATTGCCGCGCAGCCGACACACTGCTCGATAATCTAGCGCCGCAGACCATTGTTCTCGCCGACAAGACCTACGACAGCAACGCGATCCGCGACTTGATCGAGCACCAAGGTGCGGTCCCTAACATCCCGTCCAAGACCAACCGGCGCTGGAAAAGCTGCTTCTCCAAGACGCTCTACAAGGGCCACAATGCCGTCGAGCGCATGTTTTGCCGCCTCAAGGACTATCGCCGCATCGCCACCCGCTATGACAAGCTCGCTTCCAACTTCTTCGGGGCGATCTATCTCGTGGCTGCGATCACATGGTGGTTATGAATCAAATTCACACAACTATGGCGACGTGAATGGCAAGTGGGAGAATGCAAACGTTTGCCCAAACCCGGATCTCGGTGCTAGCTTGGGGAGATGAGCGGCGGACCTGATTGGAAGACACGGTCGCCGACGGCGATGGTGCTACGACTTATAGTCGTGCTCGCCTTGTGCGTTTTAGGAGCGATCCAAGTCGTCGTCGGGATGCTCACGGGCGGGGTGGATTGGCCCGGCAGAGGGGTCACACATGTGACGTGGACCGGGCATCCTGGCGTCTTCGTCGCAGCCATTTGCGGATGGCTCGTCGTCACTTTGGTACTGGCGCGGGGCTCGGTCATCGGTTGTCAGCGTCTGCTATGGCTTGTTCGGCATCGCAGATCGCCGAATGGTAATGCTCGCTAATGCGGCGGCTCTGGACGGGCGCTTATGAGTCCCGACCCTAGGAACCTGGCTAGCCCAGGTTGGCTTTGCCACAGCATCGCATGTGCGATCCTCACGGGTTGAAACCCCCAAATAGCGCGAGTTTCGCACTTCGAGATAGAATCCGCCCGCTTACACACGCATAGTCCGATAATATATCTTATGTTAAATTTATCAATGGGTTATGGTTGCTTCGCCAGATCGCCGTCCGTCTCTATTCGGTCAGTCGGCCTTATCCACTGCGCAGCAAATATGCCTTAACAGTTGCCTGCCAACGCCAGTCGCACATCCGGCGCTATCGTATAAACGGCTTCGCGCTGCGCGCCCCGATTGGGATGATCGACGCGGTAGCCCTGATAATGGCGGTGCAGCAATCCGGCGCGTACAAGGTCCGATACCGCCCGGCTCACATTCGTCCGACCGGATCGCAGGATGCGCGCCTCGATCTCCTCATCCTGCTGCTGAGCCAGATCGCCCGCATTTTCCGAGGCGTCAGCGTTTGCCATCAGCTCCGACCGGATCGCTGCAATCATGGCCGTGCGGCGACAGTCGCGATTGGCCAGCGGCGCCAGTGCCCGGCAAAGCCAGTCGCGTACCGGAACCTGGTCGGCTTCGCTTCGGACATAAGGTCCGAGACTGCCATTCTCTCCTGCCGCCTTCGCGATCAGGTTGAGGATGAGCAACACATATCTCGGACGTTTCGATACCTGCGAAACGCGCTCGACAAGATCTGGCAGCGCGACGGCTGGCGGCGCCACAGCCTGCGGGGCTTGCTTGATATGGTCAAAGAGGTCTGTTTGGTGGAACATAGCAGGAATCTAGCACAAGCGATTCCGCTGTGAATCCCCCTAAATCACCCAGCTCAACAATAATCACCAGTGTCACTTTACCCGCGCGGGTAAAGTGACACTGGTGACACAGCCCGGACTTGGCTGAGCTTCGGTCGTTCCGACGGCGTTATCGCTTTCCTGAATGGTCACCGCTCGGCACAAGGAGAGCATGTTCACGGTAAGCGCAGAAGAAATCGATCGTCTTGACGGCAAGGAGCTTGTCGAGCTTCTGCGCGCCCTCGTCCATGCCGAGGCGCGCAGCGCCGATATTCCGCTTAGGGGCGTGAACGTACCGCTTCAGGTGACCATCGCCGATGGCGGCGAGGATGGCAGTGTTCTCTGGCACGGCGGGAAGCCGTCAACCTCCTTCCTCCCGTGCCGCGATGTCGTCTTCCAATGCAAGGCGACCGACCATGGCGATGCACAGTGGACTAAGGAGGTCTGGACCAAGAGATCGCAGCCTAAGCGTGTCACGAAAAAAGAACTCAGCCCGGCGATCGTCGGTGCCCTCCAGCGCGGCGCCGCTTATATCGGCGTGACCGGCTCGCCCCGGGTCAAGGACAAGATCGCCGCGCGAGAGCAAGCCATCCGCTACGGTATTGAGGCAGCGGGCGGCGATCCCGCCAATCTCGCCTCGATCCAGGTCTTTGACGGCAACAAACTCATGGCCTGGGCGAACGCCCATCCCGCCGTCGCGCTCTGGATCCGCGAGCGGGCCGCTGGCTTCTCGCTGTCGACCTTCGGCACGTTAGAGCGCTGGGGCAAGCGAACCGCGCTCACCATGCCTCCCTTCGTCGCTATCGCCGAACGTGAATTCTCGACCGGGCCTTTGCCCAACCAGCGCCTTCGCTTCGATGCGCTCGGGCCCCATATCCTCGGCCATCTCGTGGCACAGCATGCCTGTGTACGGATCTGGGGTTCCTCGGGCCTCGGCAAGACCCGCGCCCTTCATGAGGCGCTGGTCGGTGCCACCGGGACGCTACTCGACGTCAGCACCGCCAATCTCATCTTCTGCGACTGGCGCGAATCCGCCGCCCATGTCTTCGACGTGGCGCATCATCTGAAAAATGCCGGCACCGATGCGATCCTCGTAGTCGATTCCTGTCCGCTCGACGACGCACGGGTGCTGGTCGACCTGGCCCGCGAGGCCGACAGCCTGTTGCGGATCGTGACCATCGGAACAGAGGGGCGCGAGGACGCCGACGATTGCATGATGATCCGGGCCCTGCCTGACAGGGCCACCTGTCACGGTATACTCAAGGCTGCTCTCCCGCAAACGCCGGCGGCGCTCCGCGAAACCCTCGTTGATCATTGCGACGGCTATCCGGCCCATGCCTTGCTGTTCTCAAGCGCCGGCGCTGATAATTGGGGCGTCAAACGCTCGCTGGGCGAGGTTGCCGAGCGGCTGATCGCCGAGCGAACCGACGATGCCGACACGGTGCGCGCGCTCGAATGCCTCGCCCTCTTCGACTGGCTGGACCCCGACAGCGACCCCCAGGCGTTCGACGCCCTGTGCGAGGATCTGGTCCAGATGCGCGGGGCGCTGGTCTATGAGCATCTGGTCAAGGCGAGCGCGCGGCGGCTCGTCGAGCGCAATCATGATCGTCTTTCCGTCTCAATGGATTTGATCGCCAATTTCCTGGCATCGCGCCGCCTCGCACATCTGCGCCCCTCGAGCATCCAGGCGTTCCTCCAGACGGCGTCACCGCAGGCACGCGACGCGATGCTCAGCCGCTGGCAGTCGCTGGACGAGCGCTCACCCACCGCCGTCGCGGTGGTCCGCGACATCGTGCTGCGGGGCTGGCTGGGCGACGACCGCGTGCTGAGCCAGGCGGCAACGCCCTATCTGGTCGCCTTCGTCCATGCCGATCCCGACACGATGCTCCGCGCCCTGTCCTATGCGGTTCACGTCAAGACTATCGACGATCTGGCGACGCTCGATGTGAACGGCGCGCTCCTCGATGCGCTCCGCTTGCTCGCCTCGATGCCGCGCACCTTTCCCTATGCGGTGCCGGTCGTCATCAAGCTCGCCGCCGCCTCGGATCTGGCCCGCGAGACACCGATCGTCCAGCTGCTGCGCCAGCTATTTCAGGTCGCCCTATCTGGGACTGGCGCTGACGAGCAGAAACGGCGCCACGCGCTGCTCGAAGCCCTTGAGGAGACCGATCCCCGCATGAGGCGCGCCTGTGTCGAGGCGGCGGGAGCGATGCTGACAACACATATCACGCGTTTCGGCGATTTCGGCGGGATCGGAGGGGAACCCTTCGAGGAATGGCAACCCGACGACGCTCAGGTGCTCGGCTATTTTCGCTGGGCGCTGGAAAAGCTGCTCGGGCTCTGGTGCACCCACACAGACCTGCGCGGCCGGATCGAAGAGATCGTCGCGGGCGATCTGCGTATACTCGTCGAGTTCGATGTCCTCGACCTTGTCGAGACATTTGCCCGCGAGATCGTGGGGCTGCGCGGCCACTGGTTCGATGCGACGCACAGCATCGGCGACTGGCTCTATTTCGACCGGCCCGCCGAGGAGAATGACCGGGCACGAGCCATCCGCGCACTATACGACCTGACGCTCCCTTCTGACCCAGTCGACCAGGTCCTGCTCTACAGTCGCTATTGGAGCACCGATATCCACGACCCCGACACCCGCTATGCCGCCGATAGCGACAATCCCGATCACGAATATCCGGCGCGCCGGGTCCGGGCGCTGGCGCCCGGGATCGCGGCCGACCCCGCGCTTCTCTCACGCGCGATCGAGGTCATGGCAGGCACCGACACCAACACGCCCTTTCCCTTCGCCGACGCACTGGCCCAGTATCTAGCCAATCCGCTCGACACTTTTGCCAAGGCGACGAAGGTGCTCGACCGCGGTGAGGGCCGGACCGGCATCGGCTTCGTGCGCGCGCTCCTGACCAGCCTCGATCGCCGGCTCGCCGACGATACCGAGCGCGACGACGCCCTGGTCGCCATCGCGCGAGGTTCGACCGTCCTGCTTACCGACGAGATGGATATCTACACGGCGCTTCGTATGACCGACGCGCGCGTCCGCGGTCTCGCCGCCGACATTCGCGCCGGGAAATTCGACCTCCGTCGCGTCGTCCCGATCTCCTATGGCCGCGGGCTCGACACAACCTCGCACGATGTCCTCGCTGAGCTGATCGACGCGCTCATCGGCCGCGTCGACGACCGCGGCGCGTGGGCGGCAGTTGAGATTCTGAACATGGTCACGCACGGCAAGCAGCATATCGCACCCGAAATCCTCGACCTCCTCAAGCGTGTCGTGCTCGCGCCGCCGATCGCCGATGGACCGGCGGACCATGTTGGCCATGCCGAGCATTCGCTCGAAGCGCTGATCAAGCGCCTCGCTCGGGGCAATGCCATCGATTCGGCCTTTGCGCGCGGCTTTGCAGGCATCGTCACGCGGTCTTGCCAGTCCGCCGAAGCGCAATTCCGTATCGCCGAAGCGCTACGCAAATCGCTCGTCCCGGTCGTCGACAACGCCCCGCTCGAGGTCTGGCACGTGCTCAGCACCTTCTATGAGGGCGCCACGCGCTACGAACGCGAACGACTGGGCCGCATTCTCGCACCGACCCAGTCCTTTGGACGGGAAGTGGGTCGCAGCGGCCCGGGCCTCCTGTTCAAGACCCCGGAAAGCGCGCTGCTCGACTGGGTCGATGCGGATCCCGCAGCGCGATTGGGTTTCGTACTCAGCTTCTATCCCATTCTCGTGCAAGAGGACGAGACATGGGTCTGGCATCCTGCGCTTGAGCAACTTGCTACACGCTACGGCGCCTCCCCCGCGTTTCGCGCCGGCTTGCGCACGCGCATCTTCCCCAGATCCTGGTCGGGTTCGCTCGGCGGCTATCTAGCCAGCTTCCTCGCGCCACTCGCCAGCTGGGAGGCCCACGTCGCGCTCGGCGAATGGTCCGAACGCATACGCGCCGACATCGAGAGCCGGTCCGAGGGCGAGGACGGCTGATACGCTGCGCGCGCCTGCCCAATTGCGCTGAGCCAGGTGTGGGCGGCGGCCGCCGCGACCGTCTGAAGGCACGCGGTCATCACGCGTCCTCCGCGTCGCGACCGTCGGGCGGGGTGCCGGGGCGAACGCCGCCAATCCGCGGCGCGGTCGGCGCGTCGGGGTCGAGCCGACCAACACTGTCGAGATAGGGCTGAGTTTCGTCAGCATCGAAGAAGGATGTCGGCTCAAATCGTGCCTGCCGGAGCTGCTCCACGAAATCGGGGTGGGAATCGAACAGCCCATTCACAGCCAGATTGAGCTTGTGCGACACTTTGGCAGACTGCGCCTGCGCAATCGGCAGGGCCAGACCAAGCATTCGCTCGAGGTCGACCGCGTCGGCCACCCGAATATAAGCGCTCGAATGAGGATAGCTGAGTGCCATCTGGGCCTTCTCGAGATCGAGCGCGAGGACGGCGCGATGCTCTTCCCAGCCCGAGGCGTGGCCGAAATGCGCGAGATAGCGATCGCGCAGCGTGGTGATGCGTACGTGCAAGGCGCGCTGTTCCTGATCGAGTTGACTGGTGATCTGGAGCTTTTTGCGCCCCTTCCCATCGCTGTGCGTGGCACGGGTGTAGAGAAGGACGGTCTGTGCAAACAACGCCTGCACGGTCGCGGCCTCGTCGCGGCGAAGCTCTGTACCCTGCTGGGCCGTGCCCCGCATCGATCGCGACACCGCTTTGCAGGCCGCCATCATCTCGGCTGCGCGCTTCAGGTCGTTGCAGACCGAGTACATAGAGATCGCAGCGCGCACGAGCGGTCTCAACGCCGCGATCGCAGCGTCTTGCGGATAGCGCGCAATCAGCGCCTCGAGATCGAACAATTCCAACATGGCGGGCTTTCGCGAAAAATAGGGTGGCGGGTGGCCGTGCACGCCACCCGCCACTTGGCCCCTGGCCCCGGAAACCTCTCCCGCGCGGCCGCGCGGGCTGTCATCTGCTGTGCGGGGCGCGGCGACGGAGGAGATCCGTCCCCGCAGGGCCTACGCCTGCTGGCGATGCTTGGGCAGCGCCACATTCTTGCGGCGCTTGCTGTTTTCCTCCTTCATGGCGGTGAATTCTGGCTCAAGCTTTTTCAGCTTCTGAACCAGGCCCGTCAGGTCATATTCGTTGCTCGTCTTGCCGCGTCCCGGTCGCGTGCGCTCGATCCGCTCGACCAGCCCGGCTTCCTCGAGGGCGGCGATCTGGCGCTGGATCTGGCGCTCACTCAAGCCGATCCGGTCGGACAGCAGCTTCTTGGTCGGCCAGGGCTTGCGGTCGGGATCCCACCACATGTCGGCGAACTGCATGATGATGTTGAACTGAACCGGGTTGATGCCGAGCCGGGCCTGCGCCCACATCAGCAAGGACGGTACGATACAGAAGCCGAGGTCCATCACCGGCTTGCCGAACTTGCGCTCCGACGCCTTGCGAGAGTCGGCCTTCCCTTTGGCATTGAGTGGCACGATCTTGCTGGGCACAAGTTTCGCCCCGGTGGTGGTCTTGATGATTTGCATGGTCTATATCCTCATTGACACCGATATCGGCTATTGGGACGCGCTCATCAAGACCTACCGCCTGGTCGCCGAAGTCCGATCGCGAGAGGACATCAGCGTCCGATCTAGACAGGGCATGGGCGTCCACTGAAACAGCACCCGTCATGCAGCACTCAGTGTGAATGATCACACGAACACAGCACGCAAGCGGAGCAGTCGCTGATGTCCGGTCGATAGCAAGGTTTGCGGAACCTCCTCTGGACAATCCGTACAATCTGTACTATCTAGCCAATCTATCATTGTGTTTGGAGGCGGTCATGAGTGAAGCTGCGCTGAAGCTGGATGTCGACGAGGCTCAGGCCGCGCTCCGCGTGCACAACCCGAGCGCCCCGGCCGCTGAGCTCAAGACCATGGCACAATTCGTCTCGATTGCCGTCGATGTCATGTCCGCTTTTCCCGAAAGGCGTCTGCGCAAGTTGGCGCGCGAGCATAAGCTGCGCGCTGCTCTGGAGCAGGTTGCTCAGCAGCTCATGCCCGCCGAGACGGCGGAAGGCGGGAAGGTCGAGCGTACGCGCGGTAGCGGTCTCGGCGAGTTGGTCACTATCACGGAGGGGCGTGCCCGTCTCGACGCTTATGCGACCCCAAAGCCGATCGAGGAGTGGGCGGGACCGGTTGGTGGCGCTGGTGACATCGAGACGCAATTCGGAGTCAAACGGTCGACGCTCAACACCTGGCACAAGCAAGGCGCCGTCGTCGGCTTGCTCCGCGGACAGCGCAAGCTGGCGTATCCCCTCGAACAGTTCATCGACGGCCGCCCGCTGCAGGGGCTCGCCGATGTCCTTGGCGTTGCCCCGGATCCCCGGTCGGCCTGGCTCTGGCTGCGACAGCCGCATGGCGCTTTGGACGGACAGACGCCGCTGGCGCTGCTGCGAGCCTCAAGGACGGATCAGGTCAGCGCCATCGCACGCCGGGACTTTGACCGCGAGATCGACTAATCGCGGACGATGGCGCTCGACCCTAAGATCATCAAATCGCTGACACGCCGGGTCGAGCCGGCTGACTATCTGCGCTGTACCCCCTGGGCGCGGCGCGGCACGCCACTTGGCATGGGCTTCGGCGAAACCCGCTTCGCCAGCCCGACCAAAACCTTCAAGCTGCTTTATATCGCGGAGGATCTGCCGACAGCGATTGCCGAGGCGATCGTCCGCGATCGCTTCGAGGGCCAGACGGCCCGCGAGCTGGCCGCCTCCGACATCGCCGATTGGGGCATCTGCGAGGTCTCGGCGGCTCGCGCTCTGCGTCTCCTCAGCCTGCGCGGCGACGCCTGCTTCAAGCTCGGCATCTCGACGGACATCGTCGGCGCCAAAGCGCATGACGAAGCCCGCGCCTTCAGCCAGCTCCTCTACGATACGACTGATCTTGACGGAATCGTCTATCATTCGCGCCTTCGTAAGAAGAACTGCATGGCGGTCTATGATCGTGCGGTCACACCGAGTCTGAGTGCGCAGCCTGTGATTGCGCTTGAGAGGCTGACAGCCTTGGTTCCGGCTTTGAAGAGCTTGAAGACGGATCTGATTAGATAAGCGTTGTCCGACGTCACATGAAGAAACGGAACTGGTAGGTCCCCTTCCCCATACTTGGCATACGTTTGATCACCTGCGCGAGCGTCTTCGCATAGCTCATGGTGACGGGAAGCGGGTCGTAGAGCCCATCATTGTTCCAATTCATCTTCGACAGCGCCAAGGCAGCGCGAGCAGACTCATCCCAGGGGCCGTGGCCGGCATGACGCACGAGGCGCAGAGGGCGTGGCGTACCCCGGCCGCCCTGGAAATAGGGTCGCCGCCCGAGCCCATCGACAGCACCGTGCATCCAGAGCAAAGCATCTTTGCCGCCGAGGCCCAGCAAGGTTCCGCGCTTTACCGGATAGCCATCGGCCTGTGATTTGGTGGCGTCCTGTCGGTCCTGCTCCCAACGCGCGGCCTGCCAACCAACATCTTCGACGACCTGCACCAAGTCAACGCTTTCACAATGTTTGAGGGCCTCGAAACATCCCTCAATCTCAGCGTCTTTGAATTCGGTCGACTTGTGAACCATTACGCGACTGGGCGAACGACCCGCATGTCGGCGGCGGTAGAGATCGAGCGAACGTCCAATGACCTTGAACATCTCGGTGTGCGACAGGAAGGGATTCTCGCGCTGCACATCCATTTCTGCCGTATCGTAAGCGACGAACTCCAGCCCGGCGCCGTCTGCATCGAAGACTTGGCTGCAGCAGGTCACAAAACGTGGCCGATCAGAATCGACGGCACGCAGAGCATATGAGATCCCGATATAAGCAGTGTCAGCAGCGACATCGGCGAGCTTCCAGGGCACGCCACCTGCCTTGGCGTACAGAGCGAGGCCTATCCGCCACATGACACTCGCGCGACAGGAATAAGATATCGCGCTGTCTTCCCGCACGATCTGAATCGGAATCTGACGCCCCGCCGTGAACGCCTTCAGCTGGTGATGGAGGTCAAAATCATGCTCCCCGTAAAATCCTGCAGACCATCGTTCGGGGAGATAGATAAACAGAACGTCGAAATCGGCCCGGTTAGCCTCCAGAAGCTGGATCGCCCGTATAATCCGTTCGACAAGGAGTAGCTCTGGGGCTGCGTGGTCGCGCAGCTCATCGTCCAACCCGGCGTCCAATTCTCGTAGGCAAGACGACGTCGCGGGTGCCAAGTGAGTCTGGAACACACCATTAAAGCTGGTCCAGTCAGGAAGATAATCCTTCCGCTCCCGTGGCTGCGCTGGCCGGTTCAGCTCCCTGAGGAAATCGAACAATCGCCGGGCCTCTCCCGCAGGCGCTAAAGTCGCGACGCGAATTGGGGACGGCGTGAAACCGCTGGAATAGGGACCGAAGCGCGCCAAACCCCGCAGAGGATGGATGTCGGTATCGCTCAGCCGATCCGGATGGAACAACAGCTGAGGTTCGGGCAGGCGAATATGGGGCTGCATCTCGCCGCTCATGGTTTTACCGACCATGAGAACGCCGATCGCTTGCCAACGGTGAACGTCGCATCGATGCCATCGCCGATGCCCAAAGCGCGCATATTCTCGCCAGCGCAGGTTCGGGACCAGAACTCGATGAGCTTGTCGAGGATCGGATTGTAACGGCGCACGGTCCGTTCGCGCGCAAAGTCGGACCTGATCGCTTTCTTCTGCTCGTCGTCGTCATCAAAGAGGATCCGCGGCTCCAGTAGCAGCCATAGCCGATCGCTCGCCCACTCGGCGCGCAGACCGACGCCTTCCCGCCATGTGATGGTACGATCCTTGGGGACTGTGCCGCTGATCGGCCCGACGAGATCCCGAAGCGCTTTCCATTCTTGTGCAAGCGGCTCTTTGGGCACGAGCAGGTCTCGACTGCGGCGTGGGCGGACGTCCATCGACGCCCCTTTGGCTATCGCTGCCACCAGCGCACGGCGAAGAAGCCCCCTCTCCTGCGAATCATAACGCAGCCGCCTGTCCTCGAATGTGAGCAGTCCGAAGTCCGAGATGCTGAACGGTCCGAAGACTTTCCTGAATTCTTCGTCGCTGCCGAAGCCTATGACGCCAGCCTGGCTTCGCGCTACGATCAGATCGCTGCCGGCAGCCTCGACGATGTCGCGCACATGTTTGGCGCCCTCCACACCGCAGACGATCTTTCTGCAATTGGTCGGATGACTCACCGGCAGAGCGTTCAGTCGCAAAACCGGGTAGCCCTTGGTTCCGCCGGGCGCTGACGGAAACGATAGCCGCCTGCGCTCCTGTCCCTCGGCTTCGAGCTGCGTAAGATCGACGCTCGGCAAAAGTCGCAGGAGATCGGTCATCGTCTCATCGAAATTTTCGATGCGCACCAGTCCGCATTCAACACCGGCTGCGGCGGCTCGCTCAAGGAGCCGGGATACGCGCTCGAATGGTGACTGATCGCCACGGTGAAGCCAGAATAGGCCACCCGGATACGCATCCGCTTCCTCAAGTGCTGCCTCGAGTGCATCCATCACGGAGTCGTCGCGCCCGCTGTAGCCGGCAACCACGAGACCAAACCTCCGACACGCATCAACCAATTGACGCCGAAATTTTGCGTCCTGATGCCGAAGCTCTTCGCTCGTGTTTTTCAGCCGCCGCGACCGAAAGTCGCCATGAAGCTTCACCTCGATCGGCCATTGCTGTTCCGAGATGAACTCGCCTGCCAGTCCGGATCCATCGAGCGACGAGATATTCAACGCAGCGGTGGTTCCGAAGGTGCGGGCGCAGGCATCGTCAAGCAGATGGTCGAAGTTGGTCGTCCAGATGATGTTGCTGTGCTTCGCCTGCAGGAGCGCCGCCAATGCGAGATGGCCCTGCGTTGGCTTCATCCCCTGAACCATATGGTCGATGTAGGTTCGGCGATCCTGTTCCTGCGGATAGGTCGCTTCGAAAAGTGCACTATATTCGTCGGGCGCGCCCGGGCTCGGTAGCTTGTCGGATTCAGAAACAAAGGCGTTTAGGAGCGACTGCACAGAGATGTTCGAGAGATCCTCGACGGCATAGCGAGATGCCTTTCGTTGCGTGACGTAGAGTTCCCGCTTGAAGCGCCAAATCATATCGCCTGCCGTCAGGATCCCCGCTGCCGCCGAGACGCCCGCTCCTAGCAGCCACATGATTCGTCCGCTGCGCATCGAGAACCGCCGCGCGAAATCGTCCGAGGGGATATCCCTTAATCCAATTTCTTCATCCATAGCTGTTGGCAGCGTAACGAAATGGTGGCTGCACGCTAGGGCAAATCCTTTTTGTTTGAGGACCTAAGTGAGGTTCCTACCGAGCTCCGTGCAAAAACGTCGGTTCGTCGATGCGATGCGCGCTTCCATGACGCGGAAGCGAGGCGGCGCAGTAAATTGCGCGCGACCGGTGAGGTGACCGGCGAACGCGGCCCCCGGGCTTGGGCGGCAGCGGCCGCGCGAGCGCGAGATCTGAGGAAGCGGCGCGAGAAGCTTATGCAAACAATATTGCTTGCCATCGTCCTATTCGCTTCCCGACCCGTGAGACGTCAATTACGCTCCTCATCGGGGGGAGATAAATTTGGATCCGCTTGATCTCGTATCTGCGGCGCCGTGGCGTAGCGCGGTATTCACGACCTATGCTTTGAGCCTGTCGTTCTTCGAGGCGGTCGTTCTCGACCGGCTGATCCGTGGTGGCGGACAGTCTGCCTTGATCCTCGCCGATCCCGAAGGCGTTCGCTCGGGCCTCAGCGAGGAAGGCGCGCGGCGGGCCGGCCGTGATTACGATATCGAACCAGTCGCGTGTGTGGGTGGCGTCTTCCATCCCAAAATGAGCGTGTTCGCTGGCATCGACGACGCGCATCTCCTCGTCAGCTCAGGAAATCTGACGTTTGGCGGCTGGGGTGGCAATCTCGAGCTGACTGAACATCTGCATCCGAGTTTTGCGGCGGACGCGTTTGACGACGCCGCTGACTTTTTCCAGTTGCTGACGCTGTCCGATCGCATTCGAACCGAAGCCGGCACGGCATGCCAGAAGCTGGCTGATACGCTTCGCCAGGCGACGCGCGGTGCCAGTCGAACGGGCAATATTCGGCTCGTCCATAGCGTTGGCGGACCGATTGCGGACGACATCGCACGTTTCGCGGACGAACTCGGCGGCGCCCGGCGGATCACGATCGTGTCGCCCTATCACGATATCGATGGGCGCGGCCTCAATGCCCTCGCAAAGACACTCGCCTGCGATGACATCCTTCTCCACGCGCATCCTGACGGTACCGTGCGTGGGACCGGCTCCAACAACTGGCCTTTCGACGCGCGGCGTGCACGCACGGCGGTCAACATCGCCAATCCTTTCGCGGCCGATAAGAGACCACTCCACGCAAAGTCGATCGAAATCCTGTGCCGGCGCGGTCGACTCGTTATTTCTGGCAGCGCCAACGGCACCCTTGCGGGGCTCTTCGGCGCGAATGTCGAAGCCTCCGTGCTCCGCCTGCAGCGCGATATTCTGGTCGGATGGGATTGGTCACCGGCCGATGCGCCCGAAAGACTGGAAGGCGATACCGACGACGAGGATGCGGATGCCGAGGGAACCATCGGAATCATTCGCGCGGCTCTCGAAGCTGGCAAGATCGAGGGACGAGTGCTGTCGCCGAGTATGAAGGGCCGCGCGAAGGTCTTCGTTCGCAGTGTGCGCAAGACCCGCGAACTCGGGTGGGTCGACATCGACCAAGACGGACGATTCAACATTGACGCGCCATCCCTCGAACAGGACGCCTGGGAGAGTGGTCGGCTCGTTGTCCGCCTCGAGCAAGACGCCAAGATCGCGGAGGGCTTTGTCTCGATCGCCGCCGCCTCGGAACTCATTAGGCGGGTCGGGCCCATGGCAACCCGGATCTTTGCGATCCTCGCCGGTAGCGACACCCCGGCCGATGTAGCTGCCATGTTAGCGTGGTTCCGTGAGGATCCCGAGCGCTTGCCCCGGGCCGCGAAGCAGTCGGGCGGTGGAACGGGCGAGCAGGCGGAGGAAGCTGCGACCTTCGTTCACATCATTTCGCTTCACGCTGGCGGAGCAGGGCATGGACATGACGCCGCAGATGGGACGGGCTCGGCCGCCTGGCGTAACGCGATGGCGCTCCTGCGCTCCGCTTTCTCGGTGCCCCGGGGACCGTGGAATGCGGGCGGTGAAGCGGACGATGATGACGACGAGGACCAGAGCGATCGCGAAAGGCGTGCCCGCCAGCAGGACCAACATAATACGAAGTCGCTCGAGCATTTTGAGGAGCTGCTACCGCGCATGCTCGACGCCGAGTCCCCGGCTTCCGATCCGCTTCTGGCGCTTGCAATGACGCACTTCGTGACCGACCGCATTCGCCCCCCAGCGGCAAAAGTCAGGCTCTGGATCGCGCAAATCTTGTCGGCGATGACGTCCTACGCCGGCCCCGAGGCAGAGCAAGCCCTGGCGACGCTCGTGCTGTATTATGGGACCGATAGCCTACCGAACGGAGCCGCACGCGCGCGTAGGACCCTGCTCGCACGCGAAACAGATTTCAGCTCCCTCGATTCGATCACCGTCCGGTCCGTGCGGGCCTTCTGTGAGGTTCTTGGCAGCACGCTCGACGTTGCGACCTTCCTCAAGGACGTCCGCGCGGCGCAGACGATCGGCGAAGAAGTTCGCGCTTACCTCGCCGCCGTGTCGGCGGGGCGGTTGAAGGTTGAACTGCCGACTCTGACCAAATCGCCGCACTGGCCGCGCCTTTCTAAGGCGATCGGCAACCCAGGAATCCTGGACACCTTCTTCATCTTTGCGGTGCCGCCGAAAAGCTGTCCGCGCTGCAGCATGCAGTTCCCGAGCGCTGTTGCCGAGGATCTGCGGCGGATGGGTATCAGCACATGCTGCGGCCGCATCATGTTGAACAAGGCGCTCTGATGCCGGCGACCCTTGATGAGCTTATGGAAAAGGCCCGCGACGCTGCGGGCCCGCAGATCGTCGCCAAAATCGGGATCGGCCCGGGCGGCGTCGATCCGCTTGGCCTACGACAAATCAATTTCGGATTGATGGATCGCGTCTTCCCCGATCTCAACAATGTTGCCCGTCATGTTCGCCCATATGTCGTGATGGCGTGGGCGTGGCGGCAGGTTCGTCGCATCCTTGAGCGCGGCAAGAAGATCGGCGCGCTCGATCTCGAGATGCGAGACTTCGTCGATCGGATCGAGACGATTTATGCCTGGTCGCAATTTCTCATCGATCCGCGCGCCGATCTTCCCGGCGCGGTGGCGATGCGAAAACTGTTTGAAGTCGACCGCTACAAGTTCGGTGGTGAGGAATGGGAAAAGCGGCGCGACACACGCCGCTACTCAACCGGACTGATCTCACCGCTGAACTATGGTCCGAGTTTGCAGACGATGGGCTGGCTCGAGCGTGCCGAGGAAGGGGCAGGCGTTTTCGCGACACCGTCGGATCTTGATCCTGTCCTCGACGCATTCGAAGCGCGCATGGCTGGTGAGCTTGATCATCCCGCCTTCAGCCGACTCGGATCGGTGACGGTCAAACGCGCGGACGTCGAGCGCTGGGGGAAGCTTTGGTCGATCAAGAAGCCGCTCGCGATCGAACGCAAAGCGCTTTTCGAGCGCCTGGGAGGTCGGATGGCTGCAGCCTCTAGGCAAAGGGGCATTGCGCTCACCCAGGCCGGCTACAATGATCTGGAAGACGAAGAGTGGGATATCGACGACGTTCGGGCGCGGATGGCGGATCGATCGGACGAATGGCAGGATCCTGAGTCTTGTCCGGGCGCTGCAGCGGAGTGGCGCGCGGTCCAGGTCAGGCAGGTCTTCCGCCTGACGCTCGAGGCCCTGTTCCATTGGTTCGTCAACCAGCTCGGCGACGGCCCAATGCACACGGGCTCCGTCGCAGACGCATTCCTGGACGAACTCGGGCGAAGGAAGCGCGCTACGACAGCGGATACGTGGCTTCTAAAGGCGGCAAAGCCGTCGAATCCCGTGCACGTTCTGAACGACCTCAAAGCCGCGCTGAGATCCTGGGAGGGTCTTGCAGACGCGATCGTCGGCGGCCTCCGACACAGTCTCGCCGAGGCGCCTGTCGAAGCCCATGACTTCGAAACGTTCGATCGATTGCCGCTGGCACGGGCGCGAGCTGAGGCGACATTGTGGAACTCGCTCAGCCCGCACGACTTCATGGTCCGAGTCCTCGAAAGCTGGATCATGGCGCAGCATACCTACTGGTGCGTCACCCGTGGGCTGAACGACGCCCGAGGACGCGGCAAAACCATCCTGCGCCTCCGCATCGTCATGGACGAGGGCGGCTGGACGCAAACGCCGGGAACGACGCTGGGAAGCGCCCCAGAGGCAACCCCCGATCGGCTCGAGACCGCATTTTCGCTGCTGGAGGAATGCCGCAAGCTCTAGGTGTTGGGCTTTTCCGAGATTGTTCAGACAAACCCGTCCGCTTGGCAACTTCTACCCCATCAAGCCTTCGGACGTATCCGTGATGTTGCTCGGATCGATCACGATGTTCAGGTCATGCGCGTTGGCTTGCTCCGCCGCATAGGCTTCCAGGTCAGGAACCGCTGCTCGAATATCGAGGAGCTCGAAGTGCGATGACACGAAACGCGACGATTTTGCGTCTGGACGGATCAGCCCAACTTTCACGGCGAAGGTGAAGGAAGCGCCACCGAAAGCGAGCGTGTTGAAGAAGAGCGCGTCCACGCCGGATTGCAGGCCGAGACCTTCGATCGCGTCAAATTCGAGCTTTGCGATGGGATGAGGGTTGCACAAGATGTCGAGGCCGCTCTGTTCCGACTTGGCCTCCCACACGGCGCTCAGCGCCACATCACCCCCCGGGCTCACTCCGGCGAGGGCGAGAGCCTCCTTCCAACTCTCGAAAAATCGCAGAAGCCGCGGCAGGTCCTCTGGGTCCGGACCGCGAAGATCCGCGGCCGGAATGCTCATCCGCGTACCTTTGAATTCGAGCTCGATCGATCCCTTGCCCGACGCGAGGTAATTGAGCGCGCGCAGCAGCAGGATCCACTCGTCGATGCTGTGGCGGTCTTCGTAGAAATGCCCAACCGTCTCGACCTCGAGGCGATCCTCTTTGAACACGGCGGTCAGCATGGGGTGCCGTATCACCATCAGCGGCGCGCCCTCGATGGGCGGCGGCGCGAAGGCTTCACACTCGAACAGGGCTGCCGGGTCTCGCGGCCCGCAGCGAATGATGATCTCGCAGGCACCGACCATCGGCAGCTGGATCGGGAATTCGTCGACGCCATCAAAGAGCGTCCCGGTATATGGCAGCAGAATATCGAAGCGCCGCTCATAGGCTTCTAGCTTCATCGGCTTGAGCGGCGCCAGGCCGGAAATCAGTTTCATAAAATGATCCCGACTCTCGATCCAGACGAGCGCGTTCGCCTCGATGCCGCCATCGTCGTTGAAACCGAGCGTCGCGAGCTGATTCCGCTTCTTGTCGCCATAGCCGGCGACGTCGACGGGACTTGTTGCTGCCAGCGCTTCCTTCAGGCCGGCAGGCGTCGACTTGAACGGGCGGCCTTTGCGGTAATCGAAGGTAATCTTGATCTGATTGGTGTCGGTTCGGCCGGACTTTTCGACGCTGCGCAGACGCTGGAGGACGCGCGCGAGCTGATCGTCGATCAAATCAATCACATATCCCATCAATGGTGTGCCGTCGGCGCGCATCCGAAAGACGACAATCGCTGCAGGCGCCGTGTCCTTTGCGAGGCGGTCGACGGACGACAAACGCGCAGCGACGGTGTTGCCGCTGCCGGCGGTCGACTTGACCTGGACCTGACAAACGCGTGGCAGGCGTTTGTCGAGCGTCGTTGCCGCGGTATCGTCCATTTGGAACTCGACCCGGAAATCCCAGCCGGTCCGGTCGCGCGTGCTGGGATTTGGAATTAACTGCGCTTGCGAACACAGGAGCTTGAACAGGTCTTCGCCAGCATCACCGAGCTGCTCCGGCGTCAATTTCGTCATCATGTCTTACCCCGATCGAAGCGGCGCATCAGAAGCGTCGTCGTCAACAGCACCGTGTGAAGGCGAAATGTGGAATCATCCTCGTCCGATAGGCCGGGGTGTGGTCCTTCTGGATGCAGCCGCTTGACCAGCCCATTGATGAAACCTTTGCCGTCATCGCCCCATTCATTGAGCGGAACGCTCAGGAAGCCCCAGCTGGCGAGCTTGGCGCGTCGCGGTTGACCCGTCGGTAGGCTTTTGACGGTCGGGTCAATCTGCTCGGCGATTCCGTCGAGCAGCGCGTCCAGGAAGGTGCGGATCTGGCCGTTCGCTCCCGCCCAGTTCGCGCGCGCATGCGCATCCATCGCCTGCTCCAGATGACCTTTCGCGGTCTCCAGACCGAATTTGGTCAACAGACGGACCAGCTCGGACTCCGCCGCCGGCAGGCCGAGGTCAGCAGGAAGGCTGCGGCGGAGCGTCCCGTCGCTCACCGTGAAGCCATCCATTTCAAGTGTGCGGAGGAACGTGGCTTCCGCTGGGGTCGGTTCCGCAGGTCGCGACCAGGGATGCGTCGGCTCCGTCGGCAAAAGCCCAGCTGCGCGTTGAACGATGATCGACACCAGCGACTCTCCGTCGATGGCGACGTCGGGACGCTGATCGATGAGGCGCTTGAGATCACTCATGCGGTTGCGCAGATTGGTTTCGGTGCGGACTTGCGAGTAGATCTGTGGCCCGACCTCGTCGAGAAAAGCCGTGAACATCGCGTGCGTCCACCTCGCCTCGAGAACGTCGAGGGCCGCGATCACGCAGCGACGCGAGTAATTGGCGGTCATGGCAGCCTATTCCCTTGTTTCTTCAGCGTCTGACAGCGCCGATAAGGCGGGACGCAGCATTAAGAGTGACGACTAGTTTCCGACCATGCCGATGAACGGACGGCCACGGATCGATGGAGGTATATTGCGCGGGGTGAAGAGCGGCCAGACCCTTATCTTGTTTGGATAACTTCGCTGCTCCTGCAGGGCAGCCTAGGCTCTCAGCGACCGAACAATCTACGCAGACTGAACTTCGGTTCTACGCCCGCAGGTGGGGCCGCATTCGTCGCCAGCGCCGCCGCAGCTGTCGCCCCGATCACCTCGGTGAGTGCGCTCTCGAAATCGCGGGTCACGTCGTCATAGCCAGACCGAGCATGGACTACCTCATGAAGCAGCGTGCCGGCGAAATCCGGCATGGAAGACAGCTGATCGCGTCGGATCACGATTGAATTGGTCGCGCCATCCCACAGGCCGAGAGCATCGCTCCCGGTCTCGAAATCGGCGCGCATGGTATTGCTGACTCGAACCGCGTGCACGCGGGCGGGGAGTCCGCCCACCAGATCGACGATCGCCTGCGCCTGGCCGAATACCGCCCGCTCGCCGGGTGCTAGTGCATTCGGCTCAACAAAATCGAATACGAAGCTATTATTCCATTCCGACTGATATTGGCCGAGGTCGCGGATCCGCGCGCCTGACAGATCGGTCATCCCCGACACTTCCTGCTGGATCGTATCCGGGATCGTGATGATGCGGATACCGTCACCACGGGCATGGTCGACGGCTGACGAATTACTCATCAACTGGTCTGCGGTCACGAACAGATATTCGCCGCTGACGCTGAGGATCCGTACCGCATGGATCGCGACCTCCTTCCACCGAACCTCGTCGCTCCCTTCCCCGGACTGCATCGCCTGGAGCTGGCGCGCCAGCTCTTCGGCGACGTCGCTTGCCGTGGCGTTGAGCAGCATCTGCTTGACGCGATCGGTATAGGCGGTGCGGCCGACATTGGTCCGTTCGCGATTGAGCGCCTTGCGCATCGGCTCGGTAAGCGCGGTGATATTGTAGGAGAAGGCGAAATTCTCCTCCTCGGCGACAAGCAGGCCGGCGACATAGATCCGGGCTACCACGCCGGGCTTACGGCGCAGGATGTCACCGATCTTGGTGGTCTCGAGCAGTTCTTCATCGGAGAAGCGGAGGAAAAAGCCTTTGGCCTTATCCATCTGCTCATCGCTCAACCCGCGCAGCACGATCATCGTGCCGGTCATCGTCGGATCCGAAGCCGGCTGAACCGCCGCGTGCAAGGTGACGACATCGGCGAAATCGCGCTTGGCGACCTGTGCGAGCGTAATCTCCCCGTGCGCCGAACGGATTTCGACCCGGACACCGTTGCGATGGAGCGTCGCCATCGCATCCTTCAGGCCGACACCGAACTTACCGATTACCTTGCCAGAATTCTGAAGCTTCTCGACATTCTCATTCTGCGTGAAGTGCTCGTACCGCAGCCCGCGACCATAATCGCGGATGACCCAACTGCCATCCTCCGCTTTGAATACCTCGATGTCATTGGTGTCACTGAGCTGCTGCTCATCGATTGCGTTGGCGACCAGCTCCCGAACCGCGTGGGCGCTTTCCCACGCTTCGAGGATCTTCTCGATGTTGAGATCGAACAGACGTGCTTCCGTCATTTGCCACCCTCCCCCGCCGCCGGCTTTCGGCAAAGACCCTCTGAAAGAAAGTCGAAAAGTCGCTGCTCGTCTTCCGCCAGCTGGAAGCGCGGATCGCGCCGCATCGCTTCACGATTGGCGGCAACCTTCCCCGCCCATTTTCTACTGGAGTCCTGCTCGGCGAGAAGGTGATGATGTCCGTAGGCGCGCAACAGAAAGCCGAAGCCCTTGAGCAATTCCGGGCGTTGATGGAACAGATGATGCGCCACCTCCACCAGCGTATCGTATCGGAAGCCTACGGGCTTTCCGGTTGTTGCCGTCTCGATAACCTTCACCATTCGGATGGGCACGCGCAGGTCGGTGGCAGGCCCCAGGAGATGTGCGCCATAGGCGACGAGATCATAATTCAGCTCGGCCCAGCGACGATGGTAGGCCACCGGGTCGCCGACATAATCCTCGCCCAATGCCCACTCGAATATTTCCGCCCGGAGATCGCCCTCGGCCGCTTCCGCGTCGGCGCGCCACTTGGCCTCTCTTTCAGCCTTCTGCTGCTCTCGCAGTCGGCCGAGTTCGGAAATGGCCGCGCTCTCGGCCGCTGCGAAATCGAACGCGCAGACGGTCTGGCGATCGACATCGATAAGCAGATCGCTCCACGCAACGAGGCGCTCGACCCAGTCGTCGACGATATGCTCGCCCTCGATCCGCGGCTGTCTGTGCCACACGCGCACGATCAGCTGGCTCGCCGCGATGGACGCCGCGACCGTCGCCTCGTCGACGACAATGATGTTCGAATTGTTGCCGAACAGGATGTCGTCGGTCGTCATTCGCCGGTAAGTCGGGTCGAAACTCGGCAGGACCCAAACGAGCGCTGCGCCGTCGTCGCGGTAGAAACGCTTCCGCCCGAGCACCACATCCAAGAAGGTCGTGCTGAGCTGCACCTCGAACGCGGTTCGAAGGTCGCCGCGCCGGGCCGACACGTCGGGACGCCGCAGCCCAATCAGCCCCTCGCTTGCGCGCCAGGTCGCCTCCACCCGCACATCGGAGAAACCGGGGTCTGCCGCGAGGCTGCGCACCAGCAGCTCTTTGGTGCGCAGATGTGCGTCGCTCTCCTGTGCGCCGCGATATTTCATGGCGCGCATCTCCGCCTCGGTCAGACCGCTATGGGTGACGGCCGGACAGGACCCGTCCTCCGAACGGTGCCGGAGGTAAAAATTCTTGCGCATGCTGCTCGCCAGAAACAGCGTGACGCCGCACATCGGGCAGACCAGACGCGGCCGCCCACGACTGGCCGCGTTCTTCAGGACGCCCCTCAGGCGAATGGCTGCGGCATAATCGAAAGAGCCGATCAGGCGCTTGGCGTCGAGCAGCCGTCCGGTGCGCAGGCTACGCGCTTCGATGATCGCGGGATCATCGACCGGGGTAGCCCGCTCGCGGGGATCGACGGTGACGTTGCCGCCCATCGCGCGGTCAATAACGCTCAAGCCGGGCGCCGGGACGATCCAGCCCCCAGCGCCGCTCGATGTAGAATTCGAGGGCTCGCCGCGTCTCGAAGCGGATATCGTCGCCCTCCAAGCCATATTCGAGCCGGACCGCCCGCTTCTGCTCCGCAGTCAGATCCGCTCTGGGCCGCAGGCGGACCTCGACAATCGACTCCCAGTCTTCGTCCGTCGGCAGCGTCGTGTCGATCGGGCGCATCCTGAAACTGCTGCCGTCCGACACCCGCACGGGGAGGAAGTCGCGCCACTCGTTGCGATCTGGGCTCCAGGCCCGGACATGCAATCGCTCGCCGTCGCTCGCGATATGCGCGGGCGCGATCCACTGGCGATCGCGGCGGCCGGATGACATCGACACATAGTCGATCTCGACGAAGCAGCGTCGTTCGATCGCCTGATTGAGCTCGCGCATCACCGGTGCCGGACATTGCCGGGTCGGTCCGGGAAGCCGCGCAAAATCCTGGTAAGCCTGTGCGTAAATCGCCTCAAGCGAAGGTGGCTCGGCCGTATCTTCAAGCCCGCGATGCGCCCGGTCCGCGACATAGGTTTTGCGAACAGGGTCATACGACGGTGCGGGCGCGCGCGCGCGCTCCATGTAGATTCGAAAGTCGACCGCCGCCTGCGCGTTAGATATGCCGAACCGCTCGATCAGATCGCGCCTGTTCGCCTGCCCCAGCCAGGTGAGGCATTGGTCCAGATAATGTAGCCTCGCACGCTGTGCGGGCTTGAGCTCGCCGTCGGTCATGATGCGACCTTAGTTGACTCTTCGGGTATAATCCATCTAGTTTCTACACGCATAGAAAATAGATGGAATCAGGGCATGCGGATTTTGCACACGAGCGACTGGCACCTCGGCCGCCAGTTCTTTCAGCTACCGCTCGACGAGGATCACGATGCGATTCTCGCGCAGATCGATTCTGCTATCCTCGAGTATTCCCCCGACGTGCTCATCATTGCCGGCGATATCTTCGATCGCGCCGGGCCGCCGCAAACCGCGCTCGCGCGCCTTCGCGACTTTCTGCTTCGGGCGACGGCTAACCCCGGACTCGCCATCGTCATCATTGCCGGCAATCACGATGCGGCCGCCCAGATCGGCATGCTCGGCGTCCTCGCGCCGATCGAAAAGGCGCTGATCCGTGGACCGCTCGACGCCGACGATCTGCCGATGATCCTCGAAGACGAGCATGGGTCGGTTGCGATCTCCGCCCTTCCCTTTTCCTATGAGTTCGCCGCGCGGGCCTGTTTTGATGAAGAGGATATCAATTGCCCGGCCGACGTCATCGCGGCGCAGGTCAACGCCGCACGTGACCGCGTCCCGGCCGGCGCTCGCTGGATCGTGGTCGCGCACAGCTTCGTCGAAGGCGCCGCCTCGACGGACAGCGAACGGTCGCTGTCACGCACCGTCGGCGGGATCGAGACAATCAGCGCGGAGATCTTCGACGGCGCCCACTATGTCGCGCTCGGCCATCTCCATAGGGCACAGTCGGTCGGGGCAGCGCATATCCGCTATTCCGGCTCACCGCTGGCCTTCGGCTTCGACGAGGAAGGTCAGGAAAAATCGCTGACGCTGATCGACATGGCAGCCGATGGCTCCATCGAGACAACGGCCATACCATTGAAGCCCCGACGGCAGGCCCGGACGATCCGGGGGACGCTCGAGGAGCTGGTCGCGGCGCCCATTGGCTCGGATGATTTCATCCGCGTGGTTCTCACCGATGAGACGCCGCAGATTGATCCGATGAAGCGCATCCGTGTGCTCTACCCCAATGCTGTCCAACTCAGTTACGAACGCGCCGAACGCACGCTCGAGGAGAAGCTAGGCGAAGGGCGCGCCGCCATCGACGATCCTGAGACGCTCGTCTCCGACTTCATAGAATTCGTTCGCGGGGAGGTACCGGGCGAGGTCGATACCCAGCTGGTCAACACGCTGATCCACGAAGCGCGTCAGGAGATCGAGGCGTGAAACCGCTCAAGCTCTTCATAACGGCCTTCGGGCCCTATGCCGCGACCGAGGTCGTCGACTTCCGACGGGCCGTGGACGCAGGCCTGTTCGGGATCTACGGGCCGACGGGATCGGGCAAATCCTCGATCTTCAGTGCGATGGCGTTCGCGCTCTTCGGCGAAGGCGCGAGACACGAGCAGCCGACGGCCAGCATGCGGTCGGGCCACGCCGCCGCGCAGACCCTCACAGAGGTGGCTTTCCTTTTCGAGCTCGGCGGCAAGCGTTACTTGGTGCGCCGGCAGCCCGAACAGAAGCGGCCGAGATTGCGCGGCGATGGCGAGACCGACCATGTCCATACCGCCTATCTATTCGATGTGACCGATATCGAGGTCGACGACGTCTCGATCGACAATTGCGGAACGGTGTTGGCCGAGAAGCGTGTCGGCGTGGTCAACGAACGCATTCGCGAATTGCTCGGCTACGACGTCGAGCAATTTCGCCAGATCGTCCTTCTGCCCCAGGGGCAGTTCGAGCGCTTCCTCGCGTCGGACAGCAAGGCGCGCCTCGACATCTTGCGCGGCCTGTTCGACGTCTCGCTCTACGAGCGGATGACCGAGCGCCTGAAGGAGCGTGCCACGGAAGCCCGCACGACCTACCAGCAGGGCATGTCGCTGCACGTTCAGCAACTGACCAACGCCGGGTTCGCCAGCACTGATGATCTGACCAGCGCGGTCGATGCAGCGGAAGGACAATGCGCCGAACTCGATGCCATCGCCGCAACGGCCGACGCGACCCGTGCCGCCGCCACCACGACGCTTAGCAATGGCGAGGCCCTGCAGAAATGTTTCGATGATGCCGGTGCTGCAGCGACAGCGCTCACGGCCCTTCAAGGGCGCCAAGCCTATATGGACGCCCTTCGCGAGCGCCATACGGCCGCCGGATGCGCGGCGCAGTTGGTCGATCGTGATGACGCCGTCACGCGCGCGGTCACAGCCTTGGCTGCGGCCAAGGAGGCGGAGACGATCGCCGTGCGACGCGTAACCGAAACCGTAGGGGTAGAGGCGACAGCGCAGCGGACGCTGGCAGATCTCAAAGCCAAGGTCGGTGAAATCGATGCCTTGAAGCAGCAGCATTCCGAACTCGATCGCTATGCCACGGTCCTCACCGATGCCGCCGATTTGAAGGCGCAGGCCGAGAAAGCCGAGGGGCTGCTCGCAAGCGCGCGGACCGCGGTCGCGACGGCCCGGCAACAGGCCGAACGTGCAACGCAGGCGCTCGTGGCCCACCGCGCGAATGTCGATCGGGCGCATGCCAACCAGAGTGAACGGCTGCGCCTCACCGGAGATCGCGACCGCGTTCAGCGGCAGGCGCGCCAAGCACGCGAGGTCGAGCGAGCTCGGACGGCCCTGGACACCGCCGAAGGGCTTCTGATGAAAGCGCAGACCACGGTGGCCGACGCAAGGTTGCACCGTAGCGGCCTTGAGAGCGCTGTCCGTGATCGGCAGCGGGAATTCATCGCCGGCCAGGCGAGGTTGCTCGCCGAAAGCCTTGAGAGCGGCAGTCCCTGCCCTGTCTGTGGCAGTGCGGAGCATCCCCAGCCGGCGCATGGTGGCGAGCCCGCCGCCGGATTGGAGGCCGCGTGGCGTCAGGCGCAGGCCGCATTCGATAGCGCCGCAATAGACGCACAGACGGCGGAATCGGAGTTCAGCGCTGCGCGCAGCGTTCGGGACGAACGAAAGACTGCCCTGGAGGCGCTCGACGCGCCCGAAGGTAGTGCGGCGGATCTCGAGGGCGAGGTGCTGCGGTTGGGCAAGGCGATCGAGGCGCTGGGCGCGATCGTCGATGTTGCGTCCCTCGTCGGCCAGACCGGGGCGCTTGAGCGCAATGTGACCACGTCGGACGTCGAACGCACGACACAGGCAGACGCTGAGCAGTCGGCGGGGACAGCGGCCGCGCTCGCACGGCAGTCATACAATGACCATATCGCCGCAGTTCCTGACTGGCTTCGCGACGCCGCCGCGATCACGCTTCGGCGACGCACCGTCAGCACGCAGATCGACCAGCGCCAGCAGGAAATCCAGACGGCGCAGGACGCCTGCACGCAGAGCAGCGCGGACCGCGCCGGCGCCGAAAGCGACCGAACGGGTGCGGCAAAGCGCATCACCGAATGCGACCAGGACCTTGCCAATGCGCGTACTGCTTACGCAACGCGGCGAGACGAGCTCGGCCTGACCGATGAGCAGTATCGGGTAGCGAAAGCCGATATTGCGAACATCGCGACCATGCTCGAACAACTCGACACGTTCCGCGAAAACCTGACGCGCGCGCAGAGCCGGGTCGAAGATACGAGCGCGGCGATCGCGGAGCGTGCGCGGCCAAATCTCGAGCTCCTCCGCGCCGACCGGGACGCCGCGCAGGCAGCCGCCGCGACCGCCACCCGCGCTGCCGCCGACGCGCGTGCGGGTTGCAACCAGCTGACCCAGTTGCTCGAAAGCCTGCGCGAGCAGTTGGATCGCTTGGCACTATTGAACGAACAATCCGGCCCTCTGCGCGCGCTTGCCGACGCGTTCGAAGGCCGAAATGCGATGAACATCACTCTGGAGACATATGCTGTCGGCGCGATGTTCGATCAGGTGCTCGAAGCCGCCAACCTTCGCTTCGGTCCGATGAGCCAGGGCCGATATCGCCTGGAGCGCGACGTTCAAACGGTAGGCGGTCGCAGGAAGCGTGGTCTCGATATCCGCGTACATGATATCCAGACCGGGCGCGCGCGCGAGGTCACGACCCTGTCGGGCGGCGAGACTTTCATCGCCGCTTTGGCTCTAGCGCTTGGACTTTCCGACATCGTGGAGATGACCCACGGTGCCATCCGCCTTGATACGATCTTCATCGACGAAGGTTTCGGAAGTCTCGACAGCGACAGCGACGGCGGGACGCTGGATCAGGTGCTGCAGGTTCTGCAAGACATCGTTGGCCAGCGTAGAGCGGTCGGCCTGATCTCCCACGTTCCGCTCGTGCAACAGGCGGTGCCGAATGGATTTTCGGTTATCAAGACGCCCAGCGGAAGCAGGATCGAGGAGCGGATCGTCTAAGACCGAGCGGGCTGCTACGCCGTACCTTGCGCTACCAGCTAAACCATCAACCGATTGCGGCTCGCCGGCGGAGTGTAGCTAAAAGCGTAGGACGGATACATGCGATGGCAGACCACTTGGATCTTTCCTAGCTTTGCTTGCCCCACCTTCCAGAATACCGTGCAGTTGGGCGTCCGGCTGGTATACAGACCGAGTCGCGTGGGGGGAACGATTGCAGATTTCCGAGATTTTCGCGGGTGGCTTCCGCTGCTTCGCGCCGTCACAGCCGCTTCGCCTTGCGCCATTTCCTGAGCTCAACATCCTGATCGGCCTGAACGACGCTGGTGCATCATGCTGACCGCGATCAAGCGCATCCAGGGGCTGGGTGTCTTCGGCGACTTCACACCGACGGCCGAGCTGCCCGAATTTGGCCGCTACAACATTGTCTATGGCGAGAACGGCTCGGGAAAGACGACGCTTTCTCGGTTGTTCGGCTGCCTGGAAGCCGGCGAGCATGCCGAATATGCCGACCTGCAGTTCTCGATCGACAGCCAGTCCGGCGTGCTTGCGAAGGGGCAGCGCTACGCGCGCAAGGTCCGCGTATTCAACTCGGATTATGTCGAGGCGAATATCGGCCAGTTCCACGCTCCGCTGCGTCACATCCTCATAATCGGCGAAGAAAACAAGGCGCTGGCGGACGACGTCGTCGCCGAGAAAAAACTGCATGGCGAGCGGAGCGCTGCGATCGATGTCGCACAGAAAGCGATAACCAAGCTCGATAGCGACAAGGGGAAGGTCTTTTCTGCGATTGCCAAGACCATTGGCGAGGCGACGAGCGGCAGCACCTTGCGCAGCTATCGCAAACCCGACGCCGAGGCCGCCTTCGCCAAAGAGCGCGATCTGGCTCCGCTGAGCGATGCCCTGCTCGAAGCGCATCGCGCGACGGTCCATCAGGAGCAGCTCGATGCGATCACGTCCCCGACGCTTCCCAGCTACGGCGGCGGGCCGCTCCTTCCGGCAGGCCCATTCGTCGACATCGCTTCAGCTCTGCCCGGATTGGTCTCAGCCCTACTCGCCCGCACCGCCCAAGCGGGCGTGCTGCGCCGCCTGGTCGAGGAACCCGCGATCGCGGTTTGGGTCGAACAGGGCGTCGCCCTCCACCGGGACCACGGCTCTGCACACTGCGAATTCTGCGATCAGGCACTGCCGCCGGCCCGGATGGCCGCGCTTGCTGAGCATTTCGGTGTCGAGGATCAGCGGCTGAAATCCGATATCCTGGCGGCGCTGGACGTCGTGCACGCGCTACGGGATTCGCTCGGGATGCTTGAGATTCCTCCCAGAACGGCACTCTATGCTGAGCTCCGCGAAGACCATGAGGCCGCGTGCCAAGTCATCACGCGGCATCGTGACGAGGTCGTTGGCCAACTGGACGCTGTCGCGGCGCTTCTCGAGGACAAGCTGCTCAGTCGGTCCACGGCGAGCTCGACAACGATCCTGATCGACCCGTCTTTATTGGTAGCGGCAATCGCCACGCTCGCAGCGCTCGTCGAGCGTCACAATCGCAAGTCGGCAGAGTTCGATGCCGCGAAAGCCGACGCCCGCGCGCAGATCCAGCGTCATTATCTGTCGACGATCGATGCCCAAGTGGGTGATCTGGATCAGCAGATCGAATCCCAAAAGGCGATCGTCTCGAAGCTGACCGATGGTGCTCCCGACCTGCCGGACCCGCGCAGCCTTGCGGTGATCAAGGTCTCCTACGAAACCAAACAGGCGCAGGTCTCGAGCGAGCATGCCGGCGGCGCTCAGATGACCGAGCGACTCCGCGATTTTCTGGGACGCACCGATCTACGCTTCGAATCCAGCAACGAGGGATATCGCTTGCTGCGGCGGGGTAAGGCTGCCAAGCGCCTGTCCGAGGGCGAGAAGACCGCGATCGCCTTTCTCTATTTCATCGTGCAGCTCGGCGATCAGGATTTCGATCTCGCCGAGGGTATCGTCGTGATCGACGATCCGATCTCCAGCATGGATGCTGCGTCAATCTACCAAGCCTTCGCTTTTCTCAAGAATGCGGTGAAGGATGCTAAGCAGATCTTCCTGCTGACGCACAATTTCGACTTTCTGAAACTCTTGCTCAACTGGCTGAAAAGCGTTCCCAGATCGGTAGGCACGAAATCCTATTACATGATTGTCTGCAGCGAGACGGAGACCAGCCGCGATGCCTGCCTGCGGCCGCTCGACAAACTGCTGCTCGATCATCCGAGCGAATATAATTTCCTTTTCAAGCTGCTGCACAGCTTCAAGTCCGACGGGACCATTCTCGCCGCCTACCATATTCCGAATGTAGCGCGGAAGGTGCTGGAGACCTTCCTCGAATTCCACAGGCCATTCGAGAACAGCGTCTACGCCAAGCTGGAAAGCACTACATTCGATCCGCACAAGAAGACCGCAATTTACAAATTCTCTAACGATCTCTCCCACCCGACCGGCAAGGGCTTCGATCCGGCCTTGGTTGCCGAGACTCAGAAAAACGTGACCTTTCTGCTTGAGATGATCAAAACCTTGGAGCCACTTCATTATGAGGGACTCGAGAAGCTCGCCATCGCCTAATTGCCGACGTTATCGCCGATCGATGTCGTGTGATCGCGCGAGGATGTCGGCTCCACGCTAACCAATCTTAGCCATGAGGCGTCCGGCGGCGCCTTGCTCAGCTGCCAAGTTTCGATTGTAAGCCATCGGCATACGCGGGCTCTTCCAGCGCAGCGCGTCCATGATACCGGCGAGATCCTCGCCGATGGCGAACAGGTCCTGGTTGAGACCGACCCGCGTCGAATGCGCGCTGATCCCTTTGAGCAGCCGAGCCAGGTCATCGGTCGTCAAATCGGCCAGCGCGCCGCGGTCGAACGCCCGCTGGATCATTGCCCGATAGATCGGCCCGACCGACGCGGGGTGGAGGCCACCCTCGCCCACATCATACTCAACCCGCGCCGGCACCGCAGGCTTAGAAAGCGTCTTACGGAGATCCCATGCCTCCCGGCTTGAGATGCTGTCGATCGACCGGCCCCGCACCGCCGCCTTGGCCTTGTAGCGCCGCACGTTCACACGGCGAAACACCCGCCCAGCCTCGATGCCGGCCGCCTCAAGCCAGGCCGCGACCGCCCGAACAGTGCGTGGACTGAGATAGGCGGTCGCGCCCTCCCCGTCCGGATCGCCCTTGCTGCGCGGGATGCTGAGCAGCCGGGCGTCAGGATCAATTGCCTCGATAATATGCTCGACCTCGATCGCGACCAGTTCGGAGGCGCGCAGGCCGGTGTCATAGCCGGCCGACAGCAGCGCGCGATCGCGCAGCCCCGGAAGATCGTCCGCGCAACTCTCCAGCAGCGCCCGCACGTTGAGCCCACGGGGTTCGTCGCGCTCGACGTTGCGGACTGGCCCTTTGAACCGCAGCGGCCGCGCCTGCTTCTGTGCGGTGCCGAGACGACGACGGATTGCTTGCAGGCGCAGCTTCACCAGTGAGGCCGGCGTCGGATCCTTGAGATCGAGCAGCAGGTGGATTTTCGCGATCGAGGCCTTGTAGCGGCCGAGCGACGCCGGCTTGCTCCCGTGCCCCGCGCGGGCGTCGAGGTAATCGGCCACGGTCTCCGGGGTTGCCGGCAGCGCGATCCGGTTGTGGCGCCGGCACCAGAGGTCGAACGCTTCGAGATCCGACTTGAGCGCGCGGATGCTGTGCGGCGACGACGCGGCCTGGTAGGCGGCGATCAGGCCTTCGTTGACGACGATGCGGTCGCCCGCGCGCATCGTCACGACCGCCCAGGAGAGATCGTCGGCCGACGCAGCCGGCGGGCGCGCGCTGTTTTTCCCTGCTGCCAGGGAGGTTTTGTCGGGCAGCGCATCGGAATCCATCGGGTGCGAGCTTACCCTACCTTACAGTAGGACGTCAAATATGGATATGTGATAACTGCAATTATCAAATTCGGTCCAGCCGTGTATCACATCGATGAATACGGCCGCGTGGACGATTTCAAGATGCCAAAAGTGATGAAGGCCACAACCCGCCTGAGCCAACTTCAAATCAACTGGCATTATGTCGCTATCAGCCCCATTTGCGGTCTGCCCTGTGGGCAAGAGCTTCGATCTCATCGGGCGCATATGTGCTGCCGTCCGGCATCCGAATGTGCATCGCATGCAGCGGTCCCTCATGACCTTGCTTTGCTGCAATGACCAAAATCCACAGAGGATCATTCCGGACATCATAGCCGGCAGCGGTGTTACTCAGGGTACCGATCTGATCCCAATCTATGGCCACGACATACCCCATTGATTCGGTGTTGGACGCCGGCGCTCTCAATCGGTCCAAGGAAGTCGTCCACGCCAACGCAAGTGCATATGAGGGGATATCCCCCTCAAGCGCCCCGCATCCCCTGGAGCTTTCGAGCAAGTTCAATACCGAGATCATCGAAAGGCGACAAAGTATGGCCAGAGAAGTTCTCGGTCGAAGGCGTGCGGCTCGCGGGCGCCGCCAGCGCCTCCGCTGCATTCATCAGTTCGTCCTCAGACACGCTTCCGTTCCGCAGAAGCGCAATGATCAGGGCTCGGACGAGGGTATCTGCCTCGGTGACCTTACTCACGATGATCTCCTCCAATCTGCTTAAGACTGTCGAACCCACCCGCAGTTCGGTCAGGCTGACACATCAAGGTCGATGTGCCCAATTCATTTGGCCATGCCGACAATAGATTAGAAGGCACTCTTGGACCTCCGACTGCGTATGCCGCGTAACGCTCGCAGCATACGCCACCGAGCAGTGGGCCCTCCTCTCTCTCGACGAACTTGGTGTCCCACATGGCGATCACGCTAGGGACGTTTCATGAGCGTGACAATTCGAAATTGTGCAACTGCGAAGGCACGAGTTGCGGAGGCGCATTTAACAGAGGTGGAGCAAACGCAATAAGATAGCTTCATTTCGTGCTATCCTCCATGCTACTGCCCCGATATCCTGGGCCATAGTTACCACATTCTTCGTTCTGCGCAGCAGGCAACATCGGGTATTTGTGGGCTTCTCATCCATAATGGATGTGATTATCCTCAGCTAGGTAACGATCATCGAAGCTGCGCTTTGCGCTACTGACTGTCCCATCAATTGTTAACGAGCCGCTGTCGCCAGGCAGGATCGATGCCTTTCTTCGCTGTGACACGAAAAGAAGAGTGGCGGCGCGACGCGATCAGCGACCGGACAGATGTCCGGCGCGGCAATCTGGATTAGGCTGACCGTCGCAGCGTGGAGGCGCCCTCCCCGATGATCGGCGGCCCAAGCGATCTATCTCTTATACCTCAGCTGCCCTGAACCGGGAACTTTCGTCTTCGCTACTGACCTTCAACCCCGCATCGCCCGCCTGCTGCATATTCGCCACTATTACACGCCGCCAACTGAAGTAATTTTTTCCCAGATTCTATTCAACACATAGCAAACGGACAACTGCAACACATTAGATCAAACACCAACTCGTCCACTTCTGACATTGATTTCGATTCACAAGGACGCTAAGAGCCGCTCCCGCGATTACGCCAGGAACTCGGAGAGGGCCGCATACTTACTCATTGCGGCGGTGAACTGTTCCATGACGTGGGGAGTGGGAGGAGTTGACATGCCAAGGAATGAAGAAGAAGTACCAATGAACATGGAACAGGCTGCGGAAGACCTTCTTGCCAGGTTGAAGCCGCTGCTCCCCCTCATAAGTGAGCGTCGCGCAGCAGCGGATCTGGCTCGCGACACGCCGGCTGAAACGGTCCGAGCCCTTGCCGCCGCCGACTTGTTCCGCCTGTTTCAGGCGGCCCGCTGGGGCGGATTCGAAGCCGACCCGCGCGTCTTCTTCGCGCTGCAAAACGTGATAGCGGAGGTCTGCCCCTCTACCGCCTGGGTTTATGGCGTCCTTTGCATCCAATCCTTTCTCGTCAGCCTGTTCGATCCACAGGCGCAGGCCGATGTCTGGGGCGCGGACCCACGTGCGCTCATCGGCTCCGCCGCAACGCCGGGCGGGACCGCCATAGCGATCGAGGGGGGATTCCAGATCAGCGGACGGTGGAGCTTCTCAAGCGGCATCTCGCAAGCCGAATGGGCACTGCTCGGCGCCCGCTTGCCGGATGCCCCCGTCGCGGGGCCACCGACCGTAACGGTCTTTCTCGTCCCGCGTGGGGATTATGAGATAGTCGACGTCTGGCACTCGTTCGGCCTGCGGGCGACCGGCAGCAATGACATCATCGCCACGGACATTTTCGTCCCCTCCCACCGTATGCTGAAGCTGGACGTGGGAATACAAAATGTTCTTCGCGACCAGCGGCCAGGACCTGCGCTCTATCGGCTGCCGTGGCTGTATCTTTTTTCCTCCGCGATTTCCAATCTGGGGATCGGCGCTGCTCGTGCCGCCCTGAACGGCTTTCTCGGCATTACGCGGAGCCGGGTGTCCCTTCTGACGGGCAAGGTCGCAAAGGACGATCCAGCCGTTCAGCAAGCGGCGGGGCGTCTTGCCGGCGAGATAGACCTGGTCGCGGCGATGTATGATCGGCATGTGCAGAAGCTGCTCGACTGCGACGCCGCAGGCCACCAGCTTTCAATGACCGATGCGGTTCTGCTACGGACGCAGCTGACCGGCGCTTTGCGGAAGCTGACTTCTCTGGTCGATGATCTGATGATGCTGCAGGGCGCGCGCGCTACCGACCTCAACTCCCCCGTGACCCGGGCATGGCTCGACCTCGGCGCGGCGCGCGCTCACCTTGGAAACGATCCGGCCATGGCCACGACGATGCTGGGCGCCATGCTGATCGGTCAGCGGGATCCAGGCTGAGCCGTGCATCCAGATATCCTTTTTCTGCGGTTGATGCCGCGCGATCAGGATTGTCGTTCCGCATCGAAGATAGTCATTCTCGAGGTGCACTGAGCCAAGCGGATCATAGCACATGTCCGTAACGATCGCGACAGATGCGGGATCGTGGCCTGGAGGCGTAGAGGCAGTCGTCCAACGGCCGCAGCGCGTGCCGCCGGAAGGCGACCACCACCGGCTCGTGCTCAACCGAGAGCGAGGTTTATCTTGGGTCCTTCGGACCGGTGAGCAGACCGGCTGTGGAGCGGCGCTGCTTCCGCTTGGCTATCGTCTTCGGGTTGACGCCGTGACGCCTCGCCAGAGCACTCAGGCTCTCTTGGCTAGCTGTATCGCTCGACGGACTGCCTCAGTCCTCGTGGCACTCCCATGAAGTACCTCGCCCTTAGCGCTTCCTTCCAGCTGACGCTGAAGCATGCACCCATCAAATCCAGGAATCAAACGTCTTGCACCAACCTTTGAATTTGGTAATTCGCACCGAATTGGACCAGATTATCTACGCTTTAGTTGAAAAAATTGCATAAGAACTACCTCTCAGGCCCCGCTGGAGGTGAATTGTGGAAATAATCGACTGCCCGCTTTGTGGCGACGATCGCAATGCGCCATGGGGATCGGAAAATGGCTACCGAGCGGTAAAATGCTCCGCCTGCGCCCTGGTATTTGTCAATCCTCGACCATCTGAAGAGACCCTTACCGAAGCAACTCGCCTCGGTGCTCATAAGACTGACGGCGGCAACCTCAAAGTCACGTACCGGCCGAACTGGCGCAAGACTAAACGGTATCATGCTGACATCCGGCGCGCATTTTCGCGTGAGATCGACGAAGCCCGGCCTTTGAAGTGGCTGGATATTGGAGCCGGTTACGGCGAATTCGTCAGCGCGCTGGGGGACATATTGCCGCGCGGTAGTACGGTCAAGGGCGTGGAACCGATGGAGCATAAAACTGCCGCCGCCAAGTCCATGGGGCTGGACGTGTCGACGACGCGGCTGAGCGATATCAACGAAAAATTTGACGTCATCTCCTTGATGAACGTTTTCTCGCACATCCCCGATTTCCGATCCTTCCTGGATGAGGTGGATGGCCTGCTCAACCCAGGCGGCACGATATTCTTGCAGACCGGTAACGGTGGCGAGTTGGCTGACCGCTCGGATTATCCAGATCTGCTACTGCTACCGGATCATCTGGTTTTCGCGGGAGTAGACCATATCAAGCGGTTCCTAGGGGAAAAAAGCCTCGTCGTGAATTGGATTGCCGAAGACCCCCTCGACACGGTGTGGTGGTCGGTCAAATCGGTGATCAAGACAATCCTGCGGCGCAAATGGCAGGTGACATTGCCCTATCGGTCTCGCTTCCGGGATGTCCGGATGCGGGCGAGCCGTTGATGGGGACGGAGACGCTCTGATCCATATGAGTCGCCCTGTGGGCGATCCCTCCAGTCCTCAAGGCAGCGGCTATAAGCCTCTGCGGGCATGTGGCGCGGCAACGAAGATTCCTTCCTGACCAGCAAGCGATGCAGGCTGATCACACCACTGGACGCGAAGGCCATGCAGATAATCCTTGACCCTGAGGACTGCGACGCGCGGATCGGCGGCAACTACCCGCCGCCTGCTAGCTGGCTTAGCCCTTCGATGGCAAACGCTGGAGGTCGAGACGGTCTGGCCGGTGCCGAACCGAAAGAACACGCCACCAGCTAATGAGATTCGCCTTAGCTAGCAGACCGTATGTATCGCACTGCTTTAGCGCAAGATGGCCCACAAGATGCCCGCCCAAGGTAATACCGCAGCACAAAACACAAAGCAGACGCGAACGCCGATCGGCAGTTTTTTAGTCAGACGACGACGACGGTAAGCGATCACTCTTCGCTGACGCGGGGCCTCAGGATTCCCTACTAACAACGTCAACGCTATGCTTTTTTTCTGCTGTATCATACTGCCCCCTCTCGCCGGGTGAGCATAGAGAATGAACAGTTCGGCGCATATATGCTGATAAGGAGTTATCCTTATTCGTCACGCGGGAATTCGGATTAATCTTAACCAAACTCCTCCTAGCATATTTAATCTGTGGATAAATCTTGAGCGGCGTTATCGTCGGCAAGCGCAGTTGGTACAGCCGAGAACGCACACCAGCATTCGGAGCTGGCGAGGTGAGCGATGAAACCTGCGCGGAGTTGGAATCATGTCTTCGGCTACTCATGGAATCTGAACGGATGGCTGCTCTTCCCATTCCTAGAAAGGGCCGGGCCGGACACGGCGACGCGGTTGCGCCAGCGCGTGGTCGACGAATTGCGGACAACCTTCGCGAGCCATTATAGCGAGGTGATCGGCCTAGCCGAAGCGCTGGATCCGGGCATCGCCACCGCCTATCAGCGCAAGCGCACGGGCAGCAAATATCTTATCGACCCGACGCGCTCATGAACTCCCAGCCCCATCGATCAGCTTGCCAGGCCGCGCGCCGCTATCCTCGCCGGCTTGGGTCACGATCTCCCCGGCGACCATCGTGGCGACATAGCCCGACGCCTTCTGCATCAGCCGCGGCGCTCCGGTCGGCAGATCATGAACGATGTGGAGGCGACCCGGCCTGAGGTTGTCGAAGTCGATGATGTTGATGTCCGCGCGCAGGCCGGGGGCGAGGCGGCCGCGGTCATTGAGGCCATAGAGACGTGCGGCGTCATGGGTCTGCTTGCGCACGATATGCTCAAGTGGCAAGCGCGGTCCGCGGACGCGGTCTCGCACCCAGTAGGACAGCATGAATGTCGGAGCGCCCGCATCGCAGATCGTCGCGACATGGGCACCGCCATCGCCGCCGCCGGGCACGGTCAGCGGACTCCTCAGCATCTCGTAGGTCGGATCGAGGTTGCCGCCCGCATAGCCCATCACCGGGCGATGCAGGAACCCGGTTCCGTCGCCTGCGAGCATGACCTCAAGGGCGATCTCGCGCGGCGGCCGGCCTTCGCGCTTGGCGATGGCGAGGATGCTGTTCGTCTTGT
>NZ_JBANFK010000028.1:0-44247 GCF_037861105.1 Rhizorhabdus argentea | reverse complement strand
TCGTCTCCGCATCGTCGCGAAGATTGAATCAGACCCTCAACACCACTTCAAGGCAGTTTTTCAACAGAATCGGGTCGACTCCTGCCGTTCCATTCATTCTAGTGAGGTATGGCTGAGGTGGGCTGGTTAGCGGCCCTTCGAGGAACTGTCTTGCTGAGGAATGGGACCGCTCTCCAACGAGCGTTGCCAACCCTTGCCTGAGGCCATGCGACCTCGGTCGAACGTAAACTCAACCCGCGAAATACTATGATCAGCACTGCTCAGAAAATCGATTGTCACCTTCTGACTGGCGCAGGCCTCCGCAGGGCCATCCATGTAGTCCCAGCCTTGATACTGGAAACGATCTGCGTTCATGGTTCTAGCGAGTGCGCTAACGCCAGCAATGCCGCTCCCGAGCGGACGACCAACGTCTCCGGCACCAAGGGCGAAGGACGCCGATGGGTCTACCAATGTTTTCAAGCGGGCTCCCGATCGGCTGCTTTTCGGTACCGCTAGAGCGATTACCTGAACGGCGCGGCGGCTAAGCGCTTCATAGGATGCGCGCGCCGTCTTGATGGCGGCGAGGTCGCACGGTTCGGCAGTAACACTACTTGCCAACATCAGGATCGCGGGGGTCACCATCGGGGAAGGCTGCCCGATCTCGGGAAGGTCTGCAATTGGGTCACAGCGGGCAATTGATCCGAAATGGTGCGAACGGCCGGAAATGTTACAACGCGCGTGCTTCTCCCGCTATCTTTGGGCTATGTCGACGTATCCGAAGATGCAGTTGTCCCGGCTTCGCGAGATCGGATGGAAGCATTGGGACCCGATTGGCCTCGCCAATGCCGATGGTACGTGGGACGAAGCGTGTGCTGATGAATATGATGGGTATCTTCTCCACATTGTGAGCTTGCTACGGGGGGGGCAACCTGCCGAACAAGCCGTCGCATATCTCGATTGGGCCAGTTCTGAAAAGATGGGGCTGGGGCATCTGGACGGCCGATTGCATCTCGCGTCGGTCAAGACGGTGGAAGCGGTTCTCTCCTATTTGAAGACCGTAACCAACAAACTTTGAACTTCCGCAGCGGCAGCGAGCAGCCATCTCGCTCAGGTTCACCCAAAACGGTGGAAACGGGCGGCTAGCTGCCGTTCGCCTCGATCAACTTTTTCACGAATCGTTTTAGCAGCACGCCGCCGATCACTAAGGTCGCGGACGCAATTGCGCCCGCCGTCGAAACTTGAGACAGAAAGTCCCACCGTTCCGCAACGGTGCGAGCGACGCATTGCTCGATCTTCATGTCGGCAAACGAAAACATAGTTTTAGCGTGGACGCAAAGAGCGTCAGGGTATCGAGTTGCGATGCGAAGCAACTCATTCTGCGCGCCTCCTGCCCAGATGGCGGCTGCTGCACCTGCCGCAATCAGGACGATGTAGGCTGCCGCCGCACATCCTAAAGCGATGTTACTGACACCTCGCATCTCACCTTTTTATACCTCGCACGCATGTCTGCAAGTGGGGCGACTCCTGCCGTTCGATCCATTTTGTTGCCTGGGGCGGAGATGGGGTGGAAAGCGCCCGGTCCGCTTTCAGGCTCCATCAGACGATAACGGACGTGTTGCGCGGCCAAAGTCTTGAGGCGCAGCGCGCCCATCAGGATAGAACATCTCCTGCTCCATCGTCCAAATCACCAACTCGACCCCATCCTGACCTCGGACAAGCTCGATCCTTCATACTGAGCCGTGCCAGTCCTGTGGCCCATCGTCCGTATCGTAATGCAGGATCAACTCTTCGCCCGGGTCGAGCCTGAAACGCGCGGTGGATAGCTCAAGATTGAGGAAAAGTGTCGTGTCGGTGGGGTTGTGAAAGGTCTGCTTCTGCTTAGCCATGTCGCAAACGTAACCGATATTTGAACGTGGTGCATGTCCGCTATTAGGAAATGCTGCGACGGGCCTAAACGGCGGACAGTGGGCCGATGCACGAACCCGCTGCGCGGGAGTGGCGCCCGCGGTGAGGTTAAGATGAGACGGCGGACGTTGCGCCTGAGTTGAGCGGTCGTAAGTCCCGGCAGACCATTGAGGTTCCTTTGACTGAGGAGCCTCAAGATGAACGACCTTGTTCCCGTTTCTGTTCTGAGCCCGCTTCGCCAGCGCCTTGTCGACCACATGACCATGCGTCGGTTCTCGCGCGAGACGCAGCGCAATTACATCCGCGACGTCGGGCGGTTTGCGACCTACCTGGGACGCTCACCCCACACGGCGACGGCCGAGGATGTTCGCCAGTTCCAGATCGACCAGCGCGAGGCTGGTGTTCCGGCACCGACGATGAACAGCATCGTCGCCGCGCTGCGGCTCTTCTTCGCCCCCACGCTCGACCGGCCCGAGCTCGCCCGCAAACTGGTCCGCACCTCCCATCAGCGCAAAATGCCGGTGGTGCTGACCATGGAGGAGATGAAGCGGCTTCTCGACGCCACGACATGCCTGAAGCACCAGACGGCGCTGTCGGTCGCCTATGGCGCGGGGCTGCGCGTGTCCGAAGTGTCCGCCCTCAAGGTCAGCGACATCGACAGTAAGCGGATGTTGCTCCGTATCGAGCGGGGCAAGGGTGGACGTTACCGCAACGCCATGTTGCCGGAAGGCCTGCTCACTTTGCTGCGAGAGTGGTGGAGAGCCGGACAGCAGCAGGGCATCATGCGCGCGGACGGCTGGCTCTTTCCCGGCCAGAACATGACGGTGCCGCTCAGCACGCGACAATTGTATCGCGTCGTCGTCGAAGCCGCTGAGGCAGCCGATATCGGCAAGCGTGTCGGTATGCATACGCTGCGGCACAGCTTCGCGACGCACCTGCTCGAAGACGGCGTCGACATCCGCGTCATCCAGGCGCTGCTCGGCCACGCCAAGCTCAATACCACGGCCTTCTACACGCAGGTGGCAACCAAGACGGTCCGGGCGGTGACCAGTCCGCTCGATAAGTTGCTGCTGCCGTCGGGAACCTCGTCTGGCGGCTGAGGCAGGATGCGACCTTCACTCGAGGTCGCCGACATCTTTCGAGCTGCAGGGCCTGTGTATCGGGCCACACATGCTGGGCATCTGAGCCTTCACCAGCTCAAGATCATGTCGGCGGTCGAGCATTGCCGCACGGCTGCGTTAGGCGGCCATGTCGAGGCCTGCACAGACTGCGGCCATTGGCGGATTGGCTATAACAGCTGTCGCAACCGGCACTGCCCCAAGTGCCAGGGCGCGGCCGCACGCGCCTGGCTTGCCGAGCGCGAGGCCGACCTGCTGCCGGTCGGCTATTTCCATGTCGTATTCACGTTGCCCGCCGAGGTCGCCACAATCGCGCTTCAGAACAAGGCGCTCGTCTATGATCTGCTGTTCCGCACCGCATCAGAGACGATGCAGATCATCGCCGGCGACCCGAGGCATCTGGGAGCACGCATCGGCATCACCGCCGTGCTCCATAGTTGGGGCTCCGCGCTGACCTACCATCCGCACATCCACATGATCGTACCGGGAGGCGGTCTCTCGCTGGACGGCGCGCGCTGGATCTCGGCACGTCCTGCCTTCCTCCTGCCGGTGCGGGTGCTGGGCGCGCTGTTTCGCCGTCTCTTCCTCACCCGGCTGCTCGCTCTCTACGAGGGCGGCCAACTCGGCTTCTTCGGCGCCATCGCGCATCTCGCTGAGCGCCGGGCTTTCCTGCGGCACCTGTCACCGGTCAGGAAGAAGCGGTGGGTGGTGTACGCCAAGCCGCCATTCGCCGGGCCCGAGGCCGTCCTCGCCTATCTATCGCGCTACACCCATCGGGTCGCCATCTCGAACAGTCGGCTCATCCGCTTCGACGAGGACGGCGTCACCTTCCGCTACAAAGACTATCGCCGCAACAGCAGCGACCGGCAGCAGGTGATGACGCTGACCGCCGATGAGTTCAGGCGATGGCGGCCGCCCGCAGGCAGATCGCGGAGGAGGCGGATGCCAGCTTCGAGCTCGCCATCGACGTTCGCCGCGCACGTATGCAGAAGATCCGGCCGCTACCCGTCGATACGGCCCGTGCGCTGGGAATACGTCGCCTGTCCACCTCGGCAAAGGCTAGGATCGATGCCTCCTAGGGAAGTCTCAGAAAGGAGCGGCTTTCGCCTTCAACGTAGCCATTCGACTATGCTGCGGCGGGCACCGAATGCAGCCATACGTTCAGTACTTTTAGCCCGTGCGCTCCCCTTGACGATTGATCGGAGCGGAAGGCACCGGGCTCAGTTAATAGCGCGCACGGCGAATGCGGTGGCAGCGGCGAGCCCATCCTGGCTGACGCTGTGCCCCACGCCGGAGGAGACGTGGGTTTCGACGGCGACGCCGGCAGCGGTCAACGCTGTCGACGCCAGGTCCATAGAGTTGAACGGCACAATGTCATCCTCAGTGCCGTGAATCAGCAGCACGGGTGGGCGGCTTCTGATTTCCGCCTGCAGCCGTTCAGCCGCGACGAGCATGCCCGAGATGCCGACGATGCCAGCGAGAGGCTGCTGGCGACGCAGACCAACATGCAGCGCCATCATCGTGCCCTGGCTAAAGCCTACGAGGAGGACGCGGTTGCTGGGCACGTCGGCCTGTGCGAGTGCTTGGGTGATGAAGGCGTCGAGACCCGACGCGGCTGCGGAGGCGCCGGCAGCACGCTCGGCCATCGAGAAGGTCTCTATCGGCCACCATTGGTAGGCCCCGGCCATCCCAGGGACCGGCGACGGTGCATTGGGCGCTACGAACGCGGCGCCAGGAAGCGCCGGCTGGATCATGCGGGCCAACGAAATCAAGTCGTCTCCGTTCGATCCGTAGCCGTGGATCAAAATGATCAAGGCATTCGGCCTCGAGCCGGAGAGAGGGGCGAGGCGGGGACCGTCGAGCGACACGGTAATCCTTTCAGCTTTGAGAGACTGCAGCGGAAACGCTCAATTCGTCATTTGTCGCGTTCAGCGCACTTGCGATCGGCCTTGCGCGCACGGCTTATTGCTGCCGCTCTCTCGCGCGCTCTTTTTTCCGACGGCTTCTCATAATGCCGACGGAGCTTCATTTCCCGATAAACACCTTCGCGCTGCAGCTTCTTCTTCAAGGCGCGAAGCGCTTGATCGATGTTATTGTCGCGGACAATGATTTGCATGCTAGCTCGGCTTCCAGATGGTGTGGCTCGGGATCAACTTCGGGCGGCTCTACAGCCAGAGGGTCTGTAAGCCAAGGAACAGGCTCCCGGTAAACCGCAGAGATGGCGTTGCTGCGGGGGCGCTCACCCCGGACAGCGGCGAGGGCTGGCGAGGACTACAACCGGCGGATCGGCAGCTATGCGCGCCATGTCGGTCGTTCGCCAGGCCGCGCTTATTTCCTGAAAGCGGTCGCCACCGGCCGGGCATATAACCGCGAATTAATGCTACTTTCCGTCAAATATAGTGCCGGAATGGCAGGGGAGGTAAATCGCCAACTGGAGCGGCTGTCAGAATATCGCCCACCGCGTCAGCGAACTTCAAGGTGACCGGTAATCCGTCAGCGAACACACAGGCGTTAAAGTTAATCTTCGTAAGGCCAAGGACGTCAATCATGACCCGAGTGAGCTCAGCCTCGCCCCGGTGGATTTCCACAAGCAGCGGGTTGGGAACCTCCCAGCCGGGGTAGGTTGCAAGTCGCGGGATGAAGCCCTTAGTCCAAAGGTAACCGAGGCGATCGCCCACCATATAGGCGGTGCCGCGCTGAACAGCGGTCTTGCCAAGCCGAAAAAGCTTGAGTTCGCTCGTCGGTCGGATCCGAACGCCGACAAGGCTGGTTTCGGCCGGAACAGCTGATGAGAATCCCGCCCATTCCTCATCGCTGAAGCGCGCTTTGCCATGAATGAATAACTCGACCGGCGGCATGCCGTGCATGTCGCGATAGGCCTCAACGATCAGGGTCATGAGCTCGGCGGCTTTGGCCTGAGTCAGATGGAAGGACTTGTCCGCTTCCGAATACCACGGCCCGACCGCGCCGCGGAATACCACCCCATCGCCGCTGTCGAGGAACATCTGGGCGCCACAACAGGCGTTAGCGCCGCCTAGCGCGGTGTCGTCCTTCTTGAAAACGAGGCCGACATAGCAGACGCCCGGTCGCACATCGGCGAGCCGCCAGGGCTTGCCGCTCGATTTGAAGAAGGCGGTGGTGCACAGATTCCAGGCGATCGTCGCGGGATCCTGGGTCGCGCGCACTACCCGGCCGTTGTCATCGACAAAGGCGTCGGGATCGAGCGTCGTCTCCCGCACGATCTGAATCACGGCCTTCTGGTCTAGGAGCTTCGCCTTGAGCTGGTGGTGGAAGTTGAGCTCGAAACGATAGATTTCGGCGGCCTCCACCTCTTCGGCAAAGAGCGAGCCCGTCTCGAGTACGAACTTGCCGGCGCGACGGCTGAGCCGCGCATCTCCCTTGACCCGCTCGCCGCGAGGCACAATCGATTTTGGGCGACCGAAGCGGTGGACATCTTCGGGGATGACGACGAACCACATTGTCGGCGGCGCTTCCTCCTGTCGGAGATGACGCCGGATCGGGGCTTCAAAGATCCCGACTGCCTTCGAGATGGCTTCATGCCGGTTTTCAATTCGGATGGCGTTCGCCAACGCGGCGGCATCGACGGAGATCTCGGTGATCGGCCGCTCGGGCCAGCGCGTATCAAACACCGCTTCGAAGCCGGGCCAACTGGCGTGATGCGCCGCATCCGGATTGGCGGAGGGGATGTGGCCGCGGATCCGCTTTGCCCATGTCCTGAAATGGGCGAGACCCGCGGCTGTGCCGATGACACCGATCCGCATTTCGGCGGGATGCGCACCATCCTGGAGGGGCCCGAACAGAAACAGGCCATCCTTGGGATGCTCCATGCGCTGCTGATAGCCGAAGCCGAGCAGCGGTTCTGGAAGCTGGAGGAGCTTAAGCGGGACCATCAGGCTTCCCGCTCGCCAAGATCGTCGAGATCGGGGCGCTCGTCGCCATCGTCGAGCGTGTCGGCCGCAGTTTCGGTTTCGATCGCTTCCGCCTCGGCGGGGTCGATGCTGTCCCCGACGATCCGAGTCGGCGCTTCGAATACCATTAGCTCGCCGGCGAGGGTGAGCTCGGCGCTGCCACCCAGCGGAATCCGGACGGTGCCATCCTCATCGGCGAGGAAGCGGACATAGGCGTTGAGCAGCATCCGCCATTGGTCGTTCCACCAGTTCTTACAGAAGCTCTTACGCAGCCGCGCCATCTTAGGCTTGCTGTCGATCGGCTTGCGGCCATCCTCGGTGAAAACGACTTGGGGCTTAAGCTCGAATAGCCATCGCCGGCCGACAACGGGATGGACTGTCACCGCGAAGCTCCAATACACACCGCGCTTCTCGCTTCGGCCGCTCAGCCGCTTGCGGCGTCGTTTGCCGCTGCGATCATCGAAAGCGATCGTGTCCTTCTCGATGAGCCCGCGCGGAACATACCACCCGGTGCTGTTCGCAAACTCATAGGGCAGCAAGCCCTTGTCTGCCGCAAAGGCCTCCCAGGCTTGGCGCAACAAGTTGGCGATCATCCGGCGCGCATCGACGCTGCGTAGCTTGGGCGCATCGTCAGCCTGGCCTGCGACGAACCTTTGCAGGTCGACCACGTAGCCATGTTCGACCGCCAGGTCCGGTGCCTCGGCCCCGACGATCTCGCTGGCGCGTGCGAAGCCGAGCCCAAGCCGGTCCCAAGCAATCACCGGCATCTTGAATTGCCCGAGCACCTTGGCGACCGCCTTGGGGTCGCCGGCATAGCGATTGAGATAGGCGGTGCCGGGCAAGGTTTCGATCTTGAGCCAACTCCCCTCGATAAACTCCGGCTCCTGCGCGATCGCCGCGCTCTGCCGCAGCCGGAAATTGCGGAACTCAGCGATGCCCTGCTCATGTGCGCTTTCAATCTTGGGGATCGCGCGCTCGTCGATCGCCTCAAGCAACTGGTGAAGGCCCTCGGCCCAATTGCCATTGAAGTTTATCGCATTGAGCCTGATCACCTGTTCGGGAAACTCATCGAAGGGAAGGTCGTCGAGACGCACAGGGATGATGAACTTCGGGTTGTTCAGCTTGCGCGCGGTGGCGACCGCCAGCGCTATCTCGTCGAGGACGCCCGGCTTCTGCACCGACAATCGCGAGAGAACCAGGACGACGACCGCGGCATGGTCCTTGATCGCATCGCCGATATCGCGCCAGAAAGGTTCACCGCCGATGAGGCGGAGCAGATCGCTCCAGACATGGTAGCCGGCGCCGATGAGGCGGGTACCCAACCAGGCAGTGAACTCATTGTCTTCGGGGTTGGCATGGCTGATGAACACCGTGCGCCTCGCGAGCGCGATCGCATTGTCATCGGACAGGGAAGGAGTCTCGGCATCGGCCATGGTTCATCATGACCGCCGAAACGACTCCCGTCCACCGCGGGTGTCTCCAGGGTGGTTGCAAAACCCCTGCTCGCCCCACGCGAAGCGCGCTAGACGAAGGTCCGCCTTCTCTCTTGCGGTGCTAAGCCGACGGTCTGCTACGGCCCACAAGCTACCAAGCCGCTCTTTCCGCTGTGCGCCTAGGCGCAATGCCCCGGATCAGATCCAGGTCGAGGAGGCGCTCCGGCCCGCCTGTCACGGTCGTCATCATATCATCGGTCTTGCCCGAACCCAACTTTGGCGCATGAACTCCGCCCGGCGTCGAAGGATCGAGCGATCGACCTCTCGGCGATGGGCCCGAAACGCCCGCCCTTAAAGAGAGCACGCGGCGGCACGTCGGCCATCCGAATATGAAGAAGGCCGCTATCGCATCGCCCGAAGGTTCACGGACTATGATGATCGGCGGAGGGGCGTTAGACTGGCCGCCGCAGCGCGATCGCACAGCCCCGATCTTACACGATCTTTCCTGCCGCAGCTTACAACGCTAATGAGCCTGTATAATGCGATGGTTTCGGGGGGAGCCGCCAAACAATGTCACGCCAATTGAAGCTCACCACGTTCAGCGATTTGTCGCTCGCTGATCCCTTCTTTGACAGCCTTAAGGCGGGCTATAACGGCTTTCCGAAATGGTTCGCCAGCAAATCGAACGAGCCAGTCTATGCCGTCGTTGACGGCGAGACAGATGACTTGAGCGGGATGATCTATCTCAAGGACGAGAAGGGCCCAGTCGACGATGTCGATCCGCCGCTGCCCGATCGCTTTTGGATGAAGGTCGGGACGCTCAAGATCGACGGCAAGGGCACGAAGCTGGGAGAGCGGGTGATCAAGAAGATCTTCGACACCGCTATCGCCGCAGGCGCGAACGGCATCTATGTCACCGTCTTTGAGCTGCACGAGCAGCTGATCGCGCTGTTCAAGCGCTATGGCTTTGTCGAGCAGGCTACCAAGACGTCCACTGATGGCATTGAGAAAGTGCTCGTACGCTCGCTGACCGACTTCACCGGCGATCTGTTGAAGGACTATCCTTTTGTCCATCGCAAGGGCCAGAAGGCCTGGCTGCTGGCGATCTACCCCGAATATCACACCCGGCTTCTGCCGGATTCCATCCTCAACAACGAGCCAGCTGAACTCGTCCAGGACGTCTCGCACACGAACACAATTCACAAGGTCTATATCGGACGGCTCTCGCTCTGCCGGATGGCGCCGGGAGACATCGTCATTTTCTACCGGACGACCGACGGAAAGGGGCCGGCCTATTTCCGATCGGTGGTAAGTTCGATATGCGTGGTCGAAGAGGTCAAGGCCAAGAAGGATTTCGCCGATATCGACGCCTTTCTCGCCTATACCCAACCGCGCTCCGTCTTCACCGAGGACGAACTACGTGACCAATGGACCTCGTGGAAGAGGCTCTATGTGGCCAAAATGACTTATAATGCGGCCTTCTCGAAGCGGACCACGCGCGGGCAGTTGCTCGACGGCGGCGTGGTCAGCGAACAGCCGCGCTGGGACCTTCGCGCGCTCAAGAACAAGCAGCTCGATCGCATACTCGAACTGGGGGAAGTCAATGCGCGTCTTATTGTCGATTAAGCCGGAGCATGTCGAAAATATCCGGCGCGGCACCAAGACCTTCGAATTCCGCCGCCGAATATTCACCCGCCGCGACATCCGCACCATTCTGATCTACTGCACCCGGCCCGTCGGCCGCCTAGTCGGTGAGTTCGACATCGCCGATATTCTCGAGGATGAGCCTGAAGCTTTGTGGGCATCAACCGCGAGCGGATCAGGCATTTCCAAGGATTTCTTCGACGCCTATTTCGAGGGTCGCCAACGCGGCTTCGCCCTTCAGATCGGCGCGCTCAGGCTCTATGACGAGCCGATCTGCCCGAGCGACTGGTTCGACAATTTTACTCCGCCCCAATCTTATATGTATGTCGCCGCCGCTGCAGCCGGCTGTCCGCCGCCCCGCCAACTTGCCATGCTGTAATGGCCGGCCGCTGCGTACTGGTCTTTGGCGTATCGGGCGTCGGCAAGACCAGCGCCTGCGAGGCCTATGTCGCCACTCATCCCGACACGTTGTTCATAAGCGCCAGCGGGCTGCTCAAAGCAGCCCGAAATAGCAGCGCTGAAACGCTGCGCACCGCGGCGACCGGAGCGATCGTTGACAATCAGGCGCTGCTCGGCCCAGCGTTAGCAGCCTTTCGGGCAGGCCGCGAAGAGCGCGACGTCCTCGTCGATGCGCATGGTGTGATCGATAACGACCATGAGCTGGTCCGCGTCCCCTCCTCGGCGATCGCGGCGCTGAAGCCCCATCGACTAATCCTGCTTGAGGCTTCTCCGGAGACCGTAGCGGCGCGGCGGGCAAATTCAGAACGCCGCCGACCGCTGCGTGACCTAGCCGCGATCAACCTTGAAATCGCCGCCGAACGCGAGACTGTCACCGCTTATGCCAAAGCTCTGAGCATCGGCCTCGTCATAGCCGACGCCGGACCACGCTTCACGCTAGATGCGCTTCTCGATGCGACGTGTCCGGCCCGATCAGGATAATGGGCGTGGTCAGCGACGTCATTATAGGCTCATTATAGCCCAATTCTGTCATGCGCGGCACATAGAGACCTTCATGCGCCGAGGTTACGTCGAAGCCATAGTGGTCGAAGATGCGCTCAAACTGGGGCAGCTTCGCCGCGCTGACCGTCAGATGCGGCCGGTCATCATCAAGCCATTTGAGCAGCCCGTCGAATAGCCGCACGCCGATCCCGCGGCCCACATGACTCGGTGCTACCCGCACCGTGCAGATCTTGCGCTCATCGGCCTCCTTCTTGGCGATGCCGAGCCCCACGATCGCGCCATCCCGTTCGACCGGCAGCAACAGTCGACTTCCCCGACGAACCCCGGGCACCACCTTGTGCGCAAACCAGCGGGCGATGCTGGGGTAATCTTCGGACAAGGGTAGCAGGAAGGAAAGCGCGCGCGCTTCCGCGGCGTCGAGCTTGACGGAAGGCTGGCAGGGCGATCCGGCGCCGAAAGTCTGGGGGTCGATGATCACGACTTGTTTTCTACCTGAATTGTCCCGTCGCGCCTAGCCTCTCCCTCGGCGGGCGGGGTGAGCCGTGCGGCGGGAGGGGGAAGCAAGTTGACCTTAGGTGGCGGCGCCACCGGCGCGGGCACGTCGGCCCCGAACCACTCCCAGCCGGCCTGGATGCCCGTTGCCGCAAGATTGCCGGTTAAACCGAACAAGAAGGCGATCACCAGATAGATCACCAAAATCTTGCGGCTGCTGCGCCGCGTCTGAAGCTTTACGAACGCCGAAAAGTCGCTGATCGGGGCTTGGCGTTTCCAGTGATAGACCACCATGCCGTCGGGAATGCCCGAGGCGACATAGCCGTTCCAACTCTGCTCGAGCAGCCGCATTTTGTGTGACGGCGTGTTCGAGACGCTGAGCTCGGAATGAACCGGCACCGCGGTGAGGAAGGCTACCAGCTTGAAGGCGACGTCGCCGCCTTTCGCGCGGTCGTTGCGCATCCGCTGCTCGATCCCCGCGGGCAGGGTGCGCGCCTCGTTCATCCGGAAGTCGATATATTCGATCTCGTCATAGCCGCTTTGGAAACGCCGGTCATGGGGCTGGATCACCTTGACGAAAGGATTTTCCTCCCGACCGGCTTTCAGATGAATGCGCAGCCGGAAATAGGACGGCGCCGGGGGCGCTGCATGGTTGCACGCCTCCAGCATCGCATCGGGCCCGATCATCAAGACCGTCCCGTCGTGCTGCTCGACGATCGTCAACTCGTTCGGCTCGATGCCTTGGGAGCCTTGCGCAAAGCTGTGGACGCGGCAGAAGACCGATGTCGGGGTGTCGTGCAGGACGATGCAGCCCGGGCCGCCCGCGACGGGTGCCGTGATCTGAAACACCTCGTTGAAGATGCCCTGCGCGAATTGCGAGTGGGCGAGATAGGGCGCGCAATCCTCGACCGCGGCGCGCTGGACCGTGGTCGGCACGAAGATGCAGATTTTCTCGATCTGGGTGATGTCAGTAACGAGCAGCCCGATCTCGATGAAATCCTTAACATGCTTGGCAGACTTCGCAGCAAAGCCTGGTTCGCCGGCGATCCGCCAATAGTTGAAATGTGCCTCGAGATCGGTCGCGGCCGAATTCGCCCTCGGAACGCACCAGATCGCGATCGTGCCGTTGTTCGGCATTCTTTCCCCCCTAGATATTCATGGCGACGGGCGCCGCCTCTTTCCTCGGTAGAACCTATCATCGGCGACAGCGCCGCGCCTAGCCCTGATCGCCGGCCCGACCAGTTCGGTCCTCAGTTGCGATCAGCTTGAGCCAATTTCCAGTCCGCGCTCCTCGACGAACTGTCGAACCGATGATTATATTTGAAGGTGAACTCCTGGCCGTTAACGGGCTGGTGGAAATTCATTCCGTAGGATCCGGAAAATAATCGAACCGGGTGGAAGTGATCGCTTTCCCCGGCCTGCGGTGCGCATTGGTCACCGGCTCGTGGCACAGCCCCAAAACCACGCATAGTAAATGTCTTCAGTTCAACCAGATGAGCGACTGCTATGCCACAATCGAGGCTGAAAGCTACCAGTCGGCAAGCGGCCCATGACCAGCCACCGTATCCATCGGATCAAACGGCCGAAGCTGGGCTGTTAACGACTGGCAGCTTACAAGCAGACAGTATCGATAGCTGCCGTTGCAGAGCAGATCACGCGGGCATCCCGCTCCGTGCCGTCACACGGCTGCTTGCGAGCTCAGATCGGGATATAAACATCAACAGCATCAGCATTCCTTCGTTATGATCGTCCATTCTGGATGATAATGTTACGCGGTCGAATTGACTCGAGGGCGATTAAGTGATGGGTATTTTGCACCACAATCGGAGGGGGCTCCAATGGACCGCAAATTTCTCAAGCCGTTCGCAATATCGATGGCAACGCTTCTCGCTGGTTCGCAAGCCGATGCTTCGATTGGCATCAAGCTCGCGGAAACCGTCAGCGATCGGAACCTTGCTCAGGCATCGGCTGATGGACTAACGCTGGCGAAGCCGGAAGCTGGTGTTCAGATGGCCCAGCACCAGTCGCACTCAAGCCATAGCTCACACGCGAGCCACGCTTCGCATTCGTCCAGCTCGTTCTGAGCTCTGCGCGCAGGCGCGTTTTCAACATGGCTAGTGATCAGGGCGACGTCATCGTCGTGGACCTTTCCCGTGCGGTATTTTCAGCCGAAGCCGTCAAAAGGGCCGCCTATGCCCTTATGGCTCGATATGACGTGGCGATTGATGCCAGCGGCGATGTGCTCAGGTGCGTCATTCGACCTGCCCATCCCAAAGCCGACATGGCCACCGCCGAGCGCGATCTCAGGCGCGAAGTGGTTGACCACGACCTTCGGATTTCCATTGAACAGCGCACCTCCCCGTATCGGGACGCTATTCTTGGTCTAGCATTCTCGAAAACCGGCCTTCAGAATGGCTAAGTTCCGCGACCTTGCGGATTTCGATGCTTCGCAGGCGGCACCTTACAAGATGCTGCCCTGGCGCTTCACTCCTCTCGAGGGTGATACGTACGTCGCCACCAACATGGCGGGCGAATATATCGTCGTGTCGCGTTCGGAGATCGCGCAGTTCGCTAAGGGGCACTTGGCATCGGCGGATCCTCTCTATGATGAGCTTAAGTCGCGGCATTTCCTGATCGATGCCGATACGGATGTTGCGCTCGACCTTCTGGCGCTGAAGGTTCGGACAAAATTGTCACCGCTCGCCAACTTTACCGGCTTGCACATCTTCGTCACGACGCTCCGCTGTGAGCACAGCTGTCCGTATTGCCAAGTCTCGCGTGCCAACGATGGCAAGCGGGAGTTCGACATGAGCGAAGAAACAGCGCTCAAATCGCTCGACCTCGTTTTCCGATCGCCTTCACCTACGATCAAGATCGAGTTCCAGGGCGGCGAGTCGCTGCTCAACCTTCCCGTGATCAAATTCGTTGTCGGCGAGGCCAACAAACGCAATGAGGTGGCCAAGCGTAACCTCGCGTTTGTCATAGCGACGAATCTCGCGGTGCTTGACGATGACGCACTCGCGTTCGCCCGCGAACACGACATCCTCATCTCAACATCGCTCGATGGGCCGGCCGACCTACACAACCGAAATCGACCAAGGCCGGGCAAAGATTCCTACGAGCGGGCGCTCGATGGTATTCGCCGGGCCCGCCGGGTACTGGGACATCACAGCGTTGGCGCCCTGATGACTACGACCGCCGCCAGCCTGTCTTCCGTGCGCGAAATTATCGACGAGTATATCCGGCTTGACTTCGGCAGCATCTTCCTACGGCCCCTGTCGCCTTATGGGTTCGCGATCAAGACGAAGTTCTATCAATCCTATGACCAATCAAAGTGGCTCCAATTCTACTTCGAGGGTCTGGACTACATCATTGAGCTCAACCTGGGCGGGTTCGAATTCATCGAACAATATGCTGCCATGGTGCTGAAAAAGATGCTCACCCCCATGCAGACGAGCTACGTCGACCTTATGAGCCCGGCAGGCATCGCGATCGGCGCCATCGTCTATAACTACGATGGCGTCGTGTACGCTTCCGATGAAAGCCGCATGCTCGCGGAGATGGACGACAAGACATTTGCGCTTGGCAACGTTCACGATCACGATTTTGCCGAAATCATGCTTGGCGACGCATTGCTCGATCCGCTCGAAGCCTCATTCTCTGCTAGTGTGCCAGGTTGTTCGTGGTGCGCTTTCGAACCGTGGTGCGGCGCCGACCCGGTTTTTCACCATGCAACACAGGGCGATTTTGTCGGGAAGAAGCCTCTGTCAGCATTTTGTACGCGAAACATGGAGCTCTTTCGTGGCCTGATCTCCCGCATGGAGGCTGATCCAAACGTGCGACGTCTCTTCGAGCGCTGGGCGAATATCGTATGATCACGCTCCGTGGTCGATCGGTGGAGTACAACGAAGCCGCCAACGCGAGGGGGTCGGCTGTCCTACGGCTCAGCAGTGATCCGCGACGACCGGCACCACTCAAAGCGCAAGAGGCTTACATCCATTCGGCGGGCGATCTCCCGGGCGGGTTCGGCTGGTATCTTCTGAATTCAGCCGAGCATATCTGGCAGGTTCCGGAAGGCGCGGCCGTGGCCGTCTTGCCTGAAGAGTTCGGCTATCTGGCCGATGGCGATGTGGTGCGCCTTGATCCCTCTCGCAGTGGGCTGCGCACATTGTTCCGCAAGGGCACGGCCTATAACCATTTCATGCTCACCGAGCGCTGCAACAACTATTGCCTGATGTGCTCACAACCGCCGCGTAACGTCGACGACGGCTGGATCGTTGACGAAGTGCTCGAAGCCCTTCCGTTGATTGACCGCGGCGCCGGTGAGATTGGATTCACTGGTGGCGAGCCCACCCTACTCGGCGAGCGCTTCATTGAACTTGTCCGGGCTACGAAGTCTCACCTTCCAAACACCGCGCTTCACATCCTGTCGAATGGCAGGCTGTTCGCGACAGGTACGCTCGCCCGTGACCTGTCAGCAGTCCGACACCACGACCTGATGATGGGTATCCCGATCTATGCAGACCTGCCACACGTCCACGATCATGTGGTCCAGGCCGACGGAGCGTTCGACGATACTATCCGCGGTATCCTGGCGCTGAAACAACACGGTGTCCGCGTGGAAGTGAGGGTCGTACTTCAACACCAAACGGTGCCCAGATTGACTGCGCTCGCCCGGTTTTTGGCACGCAATCTGCTTTTCGTCGATCACATTGCCCTGATGGGGCTTGAAATAACCGGCTTCGCGCGGGCGAACCTCGATCGCATCTGGATCGATCCGATCGATTATCAAGCTGAACTGCTGGAGGCGGTCGGCATTCTCGATCGCGCCGGAATGAACGTCTCGATTTACAACAGTCAGCTATGCGTGCTCGATCGGTCTTTGCGACCCTTCGCGCGTCGCTCGATCAGCGATTGGAAGAACGAATATATGCCGGAATGCGAGGACTGCGATGTCAAGGCTGCCTGCGGAGGATTCTTCGCATCGGCAAAGCTCCGATATAGCCGGGCGATTCGCCCCCTCCTCGAAAATGCGGCGTGACGGCGGGCGATAGTCACGACGATGCCTCACGATTTTGAGCACCTTGCAGCCCAGCAGGATCTCTTGACCAGCGCGTCCCCATTTGCGCTGACATGAAGCAGAATCGAAAGGAAATCTAAGGGGCGACCTCGGTCGGGCAGTGTTGCATCGAAGCCAGCACTCGCATGACAGAAACGGGGAGACGATGGCACCCGCCAGGGTGCGCGCCATCGCCTCTCGAAGCCGACTTCTTCAACACTATCGGGTGCAGAGCTGCCAATGCCAACGGCAGCTTATCGGTACTGCGGTCCCGACTCCGGACAGTCGGCACCGTCCGACATTGCGGACGATCATAGCCGTCGACGAGATGTCGGTTCTTGGCTGTGCCGAATCCCGCCAAGCGCCGAGGTGGGGCGCGCAAAGCTGCCCATCGCTGTTTTCATGTGAAACCGAGCATCTCCCGCTGCTCCTGCCAATCTACGGGCAGATTGGTCGCTCGCGCGAGCCGCTGCCGATTGAGCTGTATTGGCTGACTGCCGTCCAAAATGGCCGTGACGATATCCGGAGCCAGATAAGAGACACGCAGCAGCACGCCAAAATAGTCGCGGCTCACGCCGATCTCGGCGGCCATCTGCTCGATGCTGCGATCTCCGGCCGATGCGAGTGCCTCGCGCGCGATCTGCGCTTTGGCGAGCAGCTTGATGAGCGATGGATCCTGTGCGCCGATCGCCCGATCTGCGGGTGGCAGCGCGAGCGTCTTTTCCTTTCCCTGGCGAATGAGCGTCGCTGGGACAGACACCATAGCTGGCTGGCCCGCCGTTTCGAGAAAGGCGATGTCGATCCGATCTGGATGTACCTCAACCCGCTCGAGAAGGTCGGCAACGACCTGGCGCTGCTCGCTCAGCGGGGCGGTGTCGAGCGTGAGGAGGGAGGTGGGACCACTCTCCGGGTCGAGCCGCGTGCGCAGCTGGGTGAGGACAATCGCCTCGAGGTCGCCGGCTGGAACACGGTAGCAGCGCTCCTTCAACCGGGCCTCGCGATTGTCGCTCGCATAATAGCGATAGCGCCGGCCTTTCTTGGACGCGTGATTAGGGCGCATCCGCCTGCCATGACCGTCCCAGACCTTGTGGACGAGCAGGCTGGTCTCGCCATCATGGGCATCGGAGTGGTCGTTGCGATTGCATGCAAGTAGCGCGGCGACCTGATCGAACAATGCCTGCTCGATGATCGCGTCGTGCTCGCCCGGATAGGCCTTGCCCTTATGGCAGATCTCGCCCCGATAGATGCGGTTCTGGAGCATCAGGTAGAGCGCGCCGCGGCTAAACGGCGCATTGCCCCTGGCGACGCCATTGCGATCCATCCGCGGTTTACTGCGCACCCCGCGCTGATTGAGGTCGGCAGCCAGCGCCAGGACGGAGCCGAGCTCGAGATAGCGCTCGAAGATCATCCGAACCGTCGCAGCATCCTCGGCGATGACGATCAGCTTGCGGTCCTTCACGACATAGCCGAGCGGGGGCACGCCGCCCATCCACATGCCCCTGGCCTTGGAGGCGGCGATCTTGTCGCGGATACGTTCGCTGGTCACCTCGCGCTCGAACTGGGCGAAGGACAGTAGGACATTGAGCGTCAGCCGGCCCATGCTGCTGGTCGTATTGAACGACTGGGTGACGCTGACGAAGGACGCCTTGCTCTTGTCGAGCACCTCGACGATGCGCGCGAAATCGGCGAGGCTGCGGGTCAGCCGGTCGATCTTGTAGACGACGATGCAGTCGACCTTGCCTGCGCGGATGTCGGCCAGCAGGTGCTGAAGGGCAGCGCGGTCCATAGTACCGCCCGAGAGACCGCCATCATCATAATAGTCGGGGACCAGCTTCCAGCCTTCATGGCGCTGGCTGGCGATATAGGCTTCGCAGGCCTCGCGCTGCGCATCAAGGCTGTTGAACTCCTGCTCCAGACCCTTCTCGTCGGATTTGCGCGTGTAGATCGCGCAGCGGATAACCTTTTTATCGCTCCGCTGGTTCATTGGACTTTTTCCTGCAGGCCGAAGAAGCGCGGACCCGACCAGGCGGTGCCGGTGATCTCCTTCGCGATTGGGGTCAGCGAGCGGTAATGGCGCTCGCGGAACTGGTAGCCGCCCTCGACCACCAGGACCTCGTAAAGGGCGCCGTGCCAGCGCCGGACCAGCTTGGTGCCGGGCTTGATCTGGATGTCGCTCACCAGATCGATATCCCCGGTCTCGCGAAGCTGTTTCGCCAGGCGCTTCAGCTCGCGCGCGATGGCGGGTGGCAGGCCCCCGCGCACCCGCTCCTGGATCTGCCAGACGATCGCGCGGCTGGCGAGATCGCGACCGAGGCCGTTCGGCATGAGTTGACCCTTATGGTGTTTGCGCCACTCGCTGCGGAGCTGGGCCTGCGACAGTGTCGCAAGCCCAGCCAGTTGATCCGCAAGGCTCGCCATCAATCGGCCAGCCGGTAGGAGGTTTCGCCCGAGCGGCGAGTTTCTTTCAGCAGCGTCTTCTTCTTGCGGATGCCGGTCAGGAAGGCGCGCGCGCTATGCGGCTGCCAGTGCGTCGCTTCGGTGATCTCCGCCAACGTTGCCCCCCGATTGCGCGAGAGTAGCTTGGCGACCGTAGCAGCCTTGGACGGGCGAGGCGGGGCAGCGGTTTCGGGGCCGTTGCTGTTGGTCTGCTGATTATCTTCCATGGTGGTTCTCCTCGAGGCACGTGATTGCGCCCCACCACCCAGAGCCCTGTCGGTCCGACCGATCAGGGCAGCGGCCTCACCTCTGGGCCGCGATTCAGTAATAGCACCAATGCTCCGATTCGAAGCGAAGTCGAGCGAATACTCGAGCTGGAAAGCTGCGTCTGGACTGTGCGCGCTTACTCGTCCGTGGTGTCCACGGGAGGTGCCCATGGACATTGAGGAACGAGCGGAATTGGTGAGGCGACTATTTTCGCTGATGACAGCGAAGCTCGAGGATGCCGCCAGCGAAGCCGTGGACGGGCAGGGGACTACTCAATCCCACCACGATCAGATCGTACGAGCGGATCGGGTTGAGCGTAAGCGTGGCCGGGAGGCCGCCTTGCATGCCGATGCCTTCATAGGCTGATTGCCGCTCTTTGCGGGAGCGGCGATGTCACAGGATAGCGAGGGCGGCGGGACGAGTAGTCATACGACCACTCGTACGAGCAGTCGGATCGAGGTGGTGGGCCGGGTATCGGGGCGGCGACGCTGGACGGTTGAGCAGAAGCTGTCGGTTCTGAGGGATGCTTTCGGCCCAGGTGGCTCGGTTCGGTTGGCCTGCGACCGGCACGAGGTCGGCAGCGGGTTGATCTACACATGGCGGCGCCTGACGATGTCAGGCGAGTTGACCGGGATGGTGCCGCCATCGTTGCCATCGGCCGGGCCAGCCTTTGCCGAGGTGGAAGTGGCGGGGTCAGTTGTGCCGGCGGTGCCGCAACCCTGCGCTGGCAGCTTTGGCCAGATCGGGATCGAGTTGCCCTCCGGCGTGCGGGTGACCGTCGATACTGCGGTGGATGCCGAAGCCCTCGCCAGGGTGCTTGCCGTGCTGCAGCGATGATCGCGCTGCCGCCCTCGACCAGGATATTCCTCGCCTGCGGGGCGACCGATATGCGCAAGGGGTTCGACGGCCTTGCTGTGCTGGTACAACAGGTACTGGAGACGAGCCCCCATTGCGGCGCGCTGTTCGCCTTTCGTGGCAAGCGTGGCGATCTGGTCAAGCTGCTATGGTACGATGGCCAAGGGCTGTGCCTCTATTCCAAGCGGATGGACCGTGGCCGCTTCGTCTGGCCAACGACGAAGGCGGGTAAGGTCAGCCTGACCTCGGCCCAGCTTTCCATGCTGCTCGAGGGTATCGACTGGCGCCGGCCCGAGCGCACGACAGAGCCGCTTCTGGCCGGATAAAACGGCAGATTTGTTCGGTTTTGCTGGCACCGAGCGGTGCAATTCGCTAAAAGATCGTCGTGTCGGATCAAGCCTCTTGCCCTATCGACATGGACGCCCGGCTCGCCGAGCTGGAAGCCGCTTTGGCGGCGCGCGACACGCTGATCGCAACGCTGCGTTTCCAACTTGCCCAGCTTCGGCGGATGAGTTTCGGCCAGTCGTCGGAGAAGCTGTCGCAGCAGATCGAGCAACTCGAGCTGACGCTTGAAGAGTTGGAGGGCGAAGCGGCGAGCGCCGATGTCGCGAAGTCGGAGACGGCCAGCGAAGCAGCTCGTCCGGTCCCGGTTCGCCAGCTTCCAGCCCATCTCCCCCGCGCCGAGCGCCGGATTGAACCGGAGGCCGGAAGCTGCACCTGCCCCGATTGTGGTGGTGCCTTGCGCCCTCTCGCCGAGGACAGTGACGAGATGCTCGACGTCGCGCCGGTGCAGTGGCGCGTCCTTCGCACCGTGCGGCCCAAGTATTCCTGCCGGAGCTGCGAGAGGATCATTCAAGCGCCGGCCCCGGTGAAGGCCGCGGCCCGCGGCAAGGCCAGCTTCGCGACCCTTGCCCATGTGGTGGTGAACAAGTTCGATCATCATCTGCCGCTTTACCGGCAGGCGGAGATCATGGCCGCGCAGGGCATCGAGCTCGATCGTTCAACGCTCGCCGGTTGGGCTGGCCAGGCCGCCGCCCTGCTCGATCCGATCGTGACGCGCATCCGCGAGGAAGGGCTCAAGGCCGGCAAGCTGCACGTCGACGATACGCCGGTGCCGATGTTGGTGCCGGGCAAGGGGAAGACCGCGCAGGCCCGGCTCTGGGCCTATGTCGTCGATGACCGCCCCTCGGGTGCCACGACGCCGGCGTTGGTCTGGTACCGGTTCACCCCCGATCGCAGCGGCATTCACCCCCAGACCGAGCTCAAGACCTTTGCCGGGCTGCTCCAGGCCGATGGCTACGCCGGATACGACAGGCTCTATGAGGGCGGCCGCGTGCAAGAAGTCGCCTGCTGGGCGCACTTCCGGCGCAAGATCTTCGAGAACCACCAGACCAGCCCGACACCGCTGACCACGGACCTGCTCGAACGGATCGCCTGGCTCTACCGGATCGAGGAGGAGATACGCGGGGGCCCACCCGACGTCCGGCGACGACAGCGCCAAGAACGAAGCCGGTCACAGATCGAGGATCTGCGCGGTGCCATTGACGATGCCTTGCGCCGCCTATCGCCCAAGTCAGCAATGGCCAAGGCACTCTCCTATGGCCGCAAGCGCTGGGATGCACTGACCCGGTTCCTCGACGACGGCACCGCTGAGATCGACAACAACGCTGCCGAGCGGGCGATGCGCACCATCGCCATCGGCCGGAAGAACTGGCTGTTTGCTGGATCGAAAGCCGGCGGTGAACGCGCCGCCGCGATCTACACCGTCATCGAGACCTGCAAGCTCAACGGCGTCGAACCGCAGGCATACATCGCTGACGTCATCGAGAAGATCGCCAGTGGCTGGCCCGCCGCGCGCTGGGACGAGCTCATGCCGTGGAACTGGCGCCCAGACTTCCAGGCGATCGCCAAAGCCGCGTAGGCAATGTCGCAATTCGCCCAAAGGCGGACATTCCGAGCCACTTGTTCCAGATCAGTGCTGCCGCCATACTCCGATCGATGCAACGGGGGCGCTATGCCGATCAAGAAACCAATCTCGTTAGTGGCATGTCTGGTAATCAGCTTGCCAATTGCCTCGTCATCCGCGGTTGGCGCAGCAAAAGCAATCGACCAATCAAAGGTTGCGATCACGCTTGAGCGATCCGCGTGCTTTGGCCCCTGTCCGGTCTACAAGGTCACGATTTACGGAGACGGACGCGTGGTTTTCACGACTGCCACAGAACCCGTCGATCCCGTTGACGAGGTCCACCGACGCTTCGCACAATCTGACGGTGTCCTCTTGCCTGGCACCCATAAGGACAAGGTTTCTGCTGATGCCGTCGCAGCGCTCATCCAGAAATTCCAAGCGGCCCGTTTCTGGAGCTTACGGGCGGCCTATCGCACTCCCGTCACCGACAGCCCATCGTATGTTGTCACCTTCGACACGGGGAAGTCACGAAAGACCGTGACCGACTACGTAGGTGAGCAAAGTGGCATGCCGCACACCCTCACCGAACTTGAAGAAGCAATTGATCAGGTGGCCGGAACGGACAGATGGGTGCGCGGCACGAAAGGCTTGCTGTCATGGCTTGAGCAGAACGGCTTCGATTTTCACTCAGAACAAGCTGCTGATTTGGCCGTATCAGCCGCATTCGGCGGCGGCGATGAAGAAACTGTGATCGGCCTCATCGATCATGGGGCGCCGCTGGACGGCAATGCGACAGCAAGTGGCAGTTGGAGCGCATCCCCAATCGTGCCCACCAAATCCGCAGGTGTCCTGATCACAGAAAGTGCCATCAAGCGCGGGCAAGCGAAGTTGTTCCGCCGCATGGCTGCGTCGGGATGGGTTGAAAAAATCAGTAAAGCCAACGCCGCACAGGCATTTGCGCGATATGCTGCCGGTTGCTCTCCCGAGTTGGTTGATGCTGTAGTGGACGCAGGCCTGGATATTGACGTGGGGGCTCAGCGCAGCGCGGATGATAGCCCAGATAGTCCTCAAGGTAAGACGGCGTTAGCGGAACTGGCAGGTTCTTACGCCTGCGAGGGGCGGGAAGCGGATCGCGTAAAAACCGCTGAGCGGCTGCTCGCACGCGGAGCCAATCCCAACAGTCCCGACAGCCTTGGACGAACACCATTGTATGGGGTCGAAAGTCTCGACCTGTTGAATTTCCTACTTCAACACGGCGCAGATGCCACAACGATGAGCAAGGACGGGCAAAGCATGGTTTTTGGCAGTTGGACGGATGCCATCGTCCTTCGCCTTCTTGAAGCTGGCGCAAGTCCTGCTGGCCACTACGATGTCGATGGTGTCAGGACTTTGGCAGAGCAGGCTAAGCATCGGAAAATGCCGCTGGTTGCCAAGTGGCTGGCTGCCCATCCAGAGGCATACCGTCGGTAGACGAAGGACGTCGCGCCGCAGACTCTTGCCAACGGCAGCTTCCCACGAATTATCGACATTCCGCGGCCTTCAGACCTCGCTTACGGTTGAGCTGCTAGCTCGGGACGTGGGCCTGCTGGCTGAAGCTGCGGCCGCCATCCTGCGGAGCGAGGAACCTTAATCGGGCTCATGTGGCGGTGACAGCGCTGCAGCCAACCGCGAAGATGATAGTCCGACATTGCAGTGTCGGTGCGTAATCAGGCTTCCGCTGTCGCTTCGCCAGCGACCTGTGCCAGACGCACTACGCTCGGAGTGGCGTGATAGCGCTTCTTGAAGCTGCGGGTGAAGTGAGCGTTGCTCTTGAAGCCCTCACTATAGGCAATAGTTGCTATATTCTGATCGGCGAAGCGGGAATCCCCTAATTTGGCATGGGCCCGCGCCAGCCGTAGGTTCCAGACATAATCACGAAACATGATCCCACGATCGTTTAGCAAGGCCTGAACACGCCGCGGATGCATGCCGCACGCCTGCGCGACTTTCGCGAGACTGAGGTCAAGATCGCTAAGATGGCGCTCTATGTACGCCAGGATGTCGTTTGCTCCGCTTCGGCCGCTCAGGCTGTTAAGTTCAACCTTCTCAGCGCTCGGCTCCATGGCGTCGATCGTTGCACCGATACCAGCCATGACGAATTCTTCCGCGCTGCGCGAAGAGAATTGGTGCCGTTCCGAGAGCAGGCGCAGGAAGACATCCCGTGCGAAGCTGGCGATGCCCGCGGATACCGGAACGGGCATTGCGATCATGTCGTCAACATTTGCGAACAGCCCCTGCATTTCATGAGCGGGGATGGTGACGAACAGTGAATTGTGCACCCCGCACTCGCTTTTCAGCGCGTCCGCGCGCGCCGGGTCAGAGCTGCGATAGACGACAAATTGGTTCGGGAGGCACAGCTTGCACCGACCATGCTGGGTCAGCGAAACGGCTCCCTCAAGTGGAAAACACAGCATGTAAAGTTGCGCACTGTCTTCTCGTATGCGACGCCATGTCCGTTCTGTGCGGATCGTAGCGCCGCCCGACGTACGAAAATTGGAAACAAGGATCGATCCCGCCTGAACGACCCGGCAACCCATGTCGACTTCGCCGGCCACATCAAGAAAATCTATGTCCATCGCGAAAAGGTTACGCGCGAAAAACCTGTCCAGCTCATGCGGGGTGCGCAGTCCCTCCTCGCTTCTGAAGGGCATTTGCTCGATCATGTGCCACCACTCCTCTCCGAGCGATTCTGCTTTGCACAGCAATATTATAGGTACGAACTAGATCCACAACCTCGACTCCGCAAGGATGCATATCTGGAACAAGGGCGTGTCGCACCGGCCAGACAAATGCGTCCATCCAAACCTTCGGCGGGAGCGGCAGTGGGACGCGCGTTCGGTCAATCGGCGAACGTCCAGAGTCAATGAAATCTACGCCTCGGATTACCGAAACGCTTGTATGCCGCTGTTGGACGTGACGCGGTTTACCCCGACGCACGTTGGCCGACGATGAGGTTAGGCACTGGGCACATTGCCAAAACGGGCGCTGGCCGAAGAAAGGAAGTATCTCATGGAGAGTTTTAGCGTCGGCACGATGAAGGTGTATCGCGTCGAGGAGTTGCGTGGACCGCTTCCGCCCGATTACCTATTCGTCGGTTACGAGCAGGAAGCCTGGCTTGCGCGCGAAGAGGAGTTCACGCCAAAGTACTTCCGCGACGGGGCCTGTAACGCATTCGTCCAGAGCTGGATAATCGATACTGGCGAAAAGGTGATTCTGTTCGACACCGGTGTCGGCAATCAAAAGGCGCGGCCGGCGGTCGATTTCTTCGACCAACTCGACACCGGCTTCCTGAGCGAGATGGAAAGAATCGGCTTTCCTCGGGAACGGATCGACATCGTCGTGAATTCGCACCTCCACGTCGATCATGTCGGCTGGAACACACTGCGAGAGGACGGTGAATGGAGACCCACCTTTCCGAACGCCAAGTACATTTTCTCGGAACTCGATCGCGATCACTGGGATCCGGCAAATTGGGGCCGGACCGAGCCGCGAGGTACGGGAATCAACCAAAACGTCTTTGAGGACAGTGTTCAGCCGATCCTCGACGCCGACTTGGCCGAGATCGTCGGCGCGGGATATCAGGTCGCTCCGGGCCTCACTCTTTCCTATGCGCCTGGACACACGCCTGGACAGATGGTGATGACCGCACAGTCCGGCGATGCTGCCGCGCTGTTCGTCGGCGACACGCTGCATCACCCGATGCAAATCTATCGACCCGACTGGAGCAGTGCCTTCTGCGAAGATCCGGTGCTCTCGGCGAAAACACGCTCCGAGATTCTTGGCCTCGCCAGCGACATGAACGCGCGCCTCGTTCCAGCCCATTTCGGCGGCAAGCACTGGGTCTGGGTCGAGCGCGACAATCGCGGGTTTAAATTTTCTGATTGAACGGCGGGAAGATGACTCTGATTTTCGAAGGGGCGCCCGCGATCTGCACCAGAAGGGAGAGACTGAATCGATGAACAACCGCCAGGTCCTGCTCGCGACAAAGAAGCCCGGCATACCGCAGTCGGATCAGTTCCGGATTGTCGAGACGCCCCTTCGCGATTTGAACGACGGTGAAATTCTCGTTCGCAATATGTTCCTATCGGTGGATCCGGCAATGAAGGGCTGGGTCGCTGATACGCGCGACAACATGTCCGAGTTGTTCGAAGGCGACGTGATGAAGGCGCAGGCAGTGGGGGAGGTTATCGCATCGCGCGACGACGGCTACGTGAAGGGCGAGATCCTCGTCGGTTTCTTCAACTGGCAGGAATATGCGGTTATTACGCCTGCCGATGTCTGGCGGCGCTATATCGAGACGGATCTGCCATTGTCGCTGGGCCTTGGGGTGCTGGGCTTGACGGGGCTCACGGCGCATCGTGCTCTCCTGTCGCTCGGGAATCCGCAGCCCGGCGAAACGGTGCTGGTTTCAACCGCCGCGGGGGCATGCGGTTCGGCTGTGGGGCAGATCGCGAAACTGAAGGGATGTCGGACCATCGGCATTACCGGTAGCGACGCGAAGATGGCAATCTGCAAGAGCCGCTTCGGTTACGATGAGGCCGTGAACTACAAGTCGACGGACTTCGAGGCCAAGCTCGGCGAGGTTTGCGGCGGGTCGGTGAACATCTATTTCGACAACACCGCTGGCCCTGTCAGCGACGCGGCCCACCAGCAACTGGCCCATTTCGCGCGCGTGGTGATCTGCGGGACGGCATCGGTCGCGAACTGGAATCCGCCGCCGCTCGGTCCGCGGCTCGAACGGCTCATTCTCACCCACCGTTTGCGTATCGAGGGCTTCGTCGTTTTCGATCACATGCCCCGGCCCGAGGAAGCGATTGCGGAGATGGCGGCATGGGTTCGCGAGGGTAAGTTGGACTATAGCGAGGATATCCTGGAAGGCCTCGATTCCTGTCCCGACGCGATTGCGGGTCTCTATCGCGGGGACAATCTCGGCAAGCGGATCATCCGAATCTGAAGACGCCCAGATCGGGCGCAGGCAGCGGAAGGCTATCCTGTGAGCATATATGTCGTGTCGGTTCTCGATAAGCAGGACCCGGAAACCTACATGGAATATTCCCGCAGGGCCCGTGTGGCACTGGCCGAAGTCGGAGGCGAAATCGTGGTTTCGTCTGATGCGCCGGCATTCCTGGAGGGCGGGGAGGGGGCCAACCGACTGGTCATCCTGCGCTTCAACGATGAGGAAGCCTTGGATCGCTGGTGGAACTCCGCGGAATATCAGGCGGCGATTCCGTTCCGTCACAAGTCGGCGAAAACCTTCTTCGTGGCCAAGGTTCCGGGGTTCGAAGGCTGATCGAGGCCTTGCTTTGGCAGGCCAAAGCCGAGTGGCAGTAATCGCGGCGCCCCTATGGCATCGGGCCCGCAGGAGGGAGAGAAACATGGCGGTGAAAACGACGGCAATCGTCAATGCTTCGGTCGGCAAGGTGTGGGCGCTGGTTTCCGATGTCGGGGGGCTGATGCGCTGGTACCCGATGGTGCGGAAATGCGAGGCGACCGGCTCCGGCCGTGGCGCTACGCGCAAGGTGGCTTTCGACGACTGGTGGGCCACCGAACTGCTGACCGAGATCGATGACGAGGCCCATAGGCTCAACTACCTTATCACAGACAGCCGTCGCCCGATTGCCATCGGCGCATCGGGCCGTATGACGCTCAGCGTCACCGGAGAGGGTTCAACCCGCCTGGAATGGATGACGCGCAACGCGCCGGACAACCCTCATGGCGCCGAACTCGATGCTCAGCTTGCCGCCTACTATCCCGAGCGGGTCAATCATTTGCGCGCCGCCCTCGGCTTGCCGGCACGAGACTGCGTCGCGTCCTTGATTTGAAGGTAAAAGAACATGAAAATCGGAATCTCGATCCCAAACAACTGGGGAGTTCCGGACGCGCCAAGCCTCATCGACCTGGCGGTACAAGCCGAGGACCGCGGGTTCGCCTCGGTGTGGACATCCGAGCACCTCATCAATCTCGATTATGTCCGGGCACGTATCGGTGACGGCGCTTATTATCATCCGCTGGCCATGTTGTCGGCAATCGCTGCGCGCACAAATCGCATCCAATTGGGCACATCGGTCCTCGTCCTGCCTTTCCACAGTCCATTCGACGTCGCGAAGTACATCGCCACGCTTGACCAGATTTCGCGCGGTCGCGTCATTCTGGGCGTCGGTGTCGGCAATGTGCGGGAAGAGTTCGATGTGCTGGGCATCCCTTGGGCAAGGCGCGGGGCGATCACCGATGAATCGCTCGACGTCATTCGCGCCCTTTGGACCCAGGAGGACGCCCGGCACGAGGGCGAGCGCTGGCAATTCAGCGGCATACGTACATCGCCCAAGCCCTATCGCGGCAGGCGGGTGCCGATCTGGATTGGCGGCATGAGCCGTGCCGCCAGCAAGCGGGCGGTGCGCGTAGGTGACGGCTGGCATCCCACCGGTATCACGCCGGCACAACTGCGCGAGCAGGCGGACGCCATTCGCGAACTGGCCCGGGCAAATGGACGGGATCCCGACTCGGTCGAAATCTGCATGCGGTTCAACGTGGCGCTCGATGACGCCGAGATCACCGAGGTGGAACTGCGCTCGACGGTCAAGGGCGGCGACATGGCGCGCGCAGCCGATATTGCGGGACAGTTCCGCGATGCGGGCGCGACGCACTTCATCTTCGCGCTGAACTCTCATGACGCAGCGGTGCTGAGCCGGACGGTGGATCAGTTCGCGGAGGAGCTTCTGCCGAATTTCGCTGACGACGGCGGCTGTGCCGGGTTCGCCCGGGGCAGATCGGTTACCGGATAAGTGGGAGGCGAGTGAACTTCCGGCTGTGCCTGCGCGTGCCAAAGGGCTGGTGCCCAGAAAGAGGAGCGGTTTATGACGATCGAAGAGCGTATTGGACGCATTGAGGATATTCAGGAGATCACGCGTCTCAAATCCTATTATACCGAACTGGCCGACAGCAGCGCGGAGAAGCCCCATACGGGCGCGGAGATCAGCTCGCTCTTCACCGAAGATGCGTCCTGGCATATCGTGGCGACCGGCGCTCCACCGGTCATCGGATCGGCCGCGATCAAGGCGCAGTTCGATGACGCCACGCTTTTTCCCTATTCCTATCATCTACTCGGCAATCCTCATATCGAGCTGAATGGCGATAGCGCGAAGGGCCGGTGGCATGTCGCCGTCGCCTTCAACGCGCGGGATGTTGGCTCGATGTGGACGACGGCTTATTACGACGACGAGTTCGTCCGTACATCCGATGGCTGGCGGATCAAGAGCCTGCGCTGCTCGGCATCGGCCATTGCACCCTTCGGTCAGGGGTGGTGAATCGGGCGCGCAATAGAACAGGCCTATGGTGGCCGGTGCGACGAAGGATCGGGTTTGGGTGGCACCTGTCTTGGCAATCGGCGGGAGGGCGGCTCTAGTCTCCTCGCGGTGGAGAAATCCTCCTATTGGATCCGCGCCGCGATGACGCGTTCGGTCAATTGATCTGCGTGCTGCGTCAATCGAACGGTCACCCCGCCGGGGCGGATCCATATAAGATGCTTGTGTTGGCCAGCCGCGCGAAGGGCGGGGCGGACGCCGGCGGACGATAATATGGCGCCTTGTGGCAATGGTCGAAGGCGCAAACTCAAAAGGTCGTTGCCGGCGGTTTGGCGGAGCAACGGCTTGGACCACATCGGTAACGCGCGGTGGGATGGAAAATGCCGAAAAACGGCGGAAGGGGGAGGAAGTGAGGGCTATATCAGCGTGGATCGACAGTGTGGCGGTGGCAGGGTTGATGATTCCGACCATTGCCGTAGCGCAGAGCGAGCGCCCGGCTGTTCAGGCGGCATCGCCGACCGGATCCGCCACCTCGTCGCCGGATCAGGAGCAGCCCGGAGAGATCATCGTCACCGCCAACAAGCGCGAGCAGCGGCTTAGCGACGTCGGTCTCGCCATAACCGCCCTTTCGGGGGAGGCGTTGAAGGCGCAGCACATCACGACGCTGGCGGATATCGCTGCCACCATACCCGGCCTCAGCTTCACTCCGTCGCAAACCTCGACCCCCGTTTATACGCTGCGCGGGGTTGGCTTTTACGAGACCTCGCTTGCCGCTTATCCCACCGCCAGCGTCTATATGGACCAGGTGCCGTTGCCGTTCCCGGCGCTGACCACCCACACGAGCTTCGATCTTGAGCGGGTCGAGGTGCTCAAAGGCCCGCAGGGTACGTTATTTGGACAGAACTCAACCGGCGGCGCGATCAACTTCATCGCCGCCAAGCCGACCCGCGAGTTCGAGGCTGGCGGCGATATCAGCTATGGTCGCTTCAATCGCTTCGAGGGCAATGCCTATGTCAGCGGGCCGCTCACCGACACGTTGCGGGGCCGCATAGCCGTCACCGGCGCGCGCGCAGACGACTGGCAATATAGCTATTCCGATCATGCGCTGCCGGGGGTGACCGGGACCGTGACCAATCCGGGCCAGCCCGCCTACCGGGCGGGCCGCGATACCATCGGCCAAACCGAATATTATGCCGGTCGCATATTGCTCGATTGGAGGCCAAGCGATCGACTAAGCTTCAACTTCAGTACGAACGGGTGGCGTGACCGGAGCGATCCGCAAGTGCCGCAATATCAGACATTGCTATCCCAAATTGCGGCGACGACCCCTCCCGCGCTACGGGCTTTTCCCTTCGCCCCAAACAAGGCGCGGGCCGCCGAATGGTCGCCCAATCCGCGTCCCCACGCAGACAACCGTCTGCTGCAGGCGGCGGCCCGTGCCAACTGGGAGTTCGTCGATGGAGCTAATCTGACGACGATATCGTCCTATCTCGACTATAAGCAACGTGCCGGTTACGAAACCGATGGCACGCCCTTTTATAACAACGACTTCATCACGGATATTGGCCGGATCAAGAGCTTCAGCCAGGAGATCCGCCTCTCTAACTCCGGCCAGTCCCGCTTCCGCTGGATTCTGGGCGTGAATTACGAGAAGAGCAACGTCTTCGAGCAGCAGCAGAACCTGTTCGGTTTCAGCGCTGCCGCTGTGGCGTTCGGATTCAATCCCTTCAACCCGGTCGATGACCCCAATACGACCTCGGGCGCCGACAACAACGCAACGCAGCGGATGCGGAACCTGGCGGGTTTCGCCAACGCCGAATATGACATCAGCAGTCAGATCACTCTCAAGGCCGGCATTCGCTATACCGATGCCCGCCGGCGCGTGAATCAATGCGTCGGCGATATCCAGGGAAATGCCGGAACACCGGGATCATTGAAGGGCATAGAGGACGGTATTTCCGCGGCCTATCAGCTCGGCTTCATCCCCGTCCCCGGGCTTACCCCGGTCACTGTGCCCGTTCTCGATCCAGTGTGCTCCGCGATTGACAACGTCACCAGCGACGGAACGCCCGCAACCTATCGCACGGGGGCTTATGTCGCGAAGCTGAACCAGAACAATATTTCCTGGCGAGTCGGCATAGATTACAAGATCCGGCCCGGCTTCCTGCTCTACCTCAATGTTGCCAACGGCTATAAGGCCGGCAGCTTTCCCGTTGCCTCGGCAGCGACCTTTGAGCAGTTCAACCCAGTCACGCAGGAACGGCTCACCGACTACGAAGCTGGCTTCAAGTTGAATGTCTTCGACCACAAGCTGGAACTTGCCGGTGCCGGATTCTATTATTCATACAAGAACAAGCAACTTCGCGCGAAACTCGTTGATCCGCTATTTGGTGTTTTGGACCGGCTTGTGAATGTACCGAAGTCTCGCATCATCGGGGGGGAGCTGCAAGCAACATGGCATCCCACCGCCGGATTGGCATTGAGTGCCTCGACCAGCATCCTGGACAGCAACATCACGAGGTTCACGGGTCTGAACACGCAGGGTGGGCCAATGGAGTATAGAGGATCGACAATTCCCTATACTCCGAAATATCAATTACGCCTGATGGGCGATTATACATGGAATATGGGAAATCTCGTGCCATTTGTAGGTATCGTGGTGGCGATGCGTAGTCACACTATTACCAACATCGGCGGTGCGAGGGGCATCATCGTCACACCCGATTTCGCCTCATCGCGGCCGCTTGACGACACTTTCACGATCAACGGCTACACGACGGTCGATTTGCGGGTAGGTATCGGTGCGCTCGACGGCGACTGGACCGCCACGCTTTTCGGGAAGAATGTTCTCAACAAATTCTACCTCACCAACATCTATACCGACTATGACACGATCGGGCGCTTTACCGGGCAGCCGGCTACCTGGGGCGTGACGCTCGCCTTAAGGTTCCGATGATGGCCGTTCAGCGGACACAATGCGATAGGGATTGGAATAGTTTCGCACGGTCGACGAGAAGCCGACTGTCGGCTGTGGATGGCTCCCGCGTTGCAAGTGTAAAGTGATGATCTGGCCGTTGGGTGCAGTCGTCTATCAGGCCTGTTGATGCAGTCGGTGTAGGCTGCTGGCCCTGATGGGGTCCGCGAACAAGGTCCGATCGGGTTTGCAGGCTATTACGCCTATGACAGTCCTTGGGTTGTCCTTGTTCCCGGTCCGACCGGTTTTGCCATCACATCCTTCGCTCTCACAACCTCTTGAAGCTGATCTCCTCAGCTAAGCTCTTGATCTATGCTGCCGCCAGCATAGGCGCACCCCCGCGTTCGAAGACGCCGCCGCGCGCCATGACCGCCCATGCGACCCTAGCACTACTTTGGCAGGTTGAAGGAACCGACTGGAATCTTCGTTGATTCTCGTGTGTCAGTGTAGGCTGACGGATCACGTGCGATGGCGGTGGACGAGAACTGGCGGATTGATCTGGAGCGATGGCTGGAGCCGTTTCTGACGGGGCTATCGCATCCAGCACGGCGCAGGATGTGCCCCCTGTATATTGCCGGGTTGACTGGTCCGGGAGATCGCAAAAGCGTGCAGCCGATGGCAACTCGGGGCGATGTAGGCTACGATCAACTCCATCATTTTGTTGCGGCGGGCATTTGGGACAGCGCTCCTTTGGAGGCGGCTTTGCTGGCAGAAGCGGACCGTCTGGTCGGCGGCGAAGATGCATTTCTGGTCATCGACGACACAGCGCTCCCGAAGAAAGGGCGCCATTCGGTCGGTGTTGCACCACAATATGCGTCTTCGCTCGGTAAGACGTCGAACAGCCAATCGCTGGTGTCGGTGACACTGGCATCGGGCGAAGTGCCGGTGATGGTGGGTCTCCGGTTGTTTTTGCCGGAAAGTTGGACGAGCGACCCGGATCGCATGACGCGCGCCCGGATACCAGCCGAACGACAGGTCGCCTTGTCGAAGCCCGAGATTGCGATCGAGGAGATCGACCGCGTCATCGCGTCTGGCGTTCGCTTCGGTTGCGTGCTTGCCGACGCGGGCTACGGATCCAGCGCGCCCTTCCGCCATGCGCTGAGCGAGCGAGGTCTCCTTTGGGCGGTTGGCATGTCCCGGCGGCAGATGGTCTATCCAGCCGATGTCGCCATGATCTTTTCAACAGAGAAAGCCCGTAAGCCGCGAAAGCACCACATCTCGGATAGGTCGCCGGCCTCAGCCGAGGAGATGTTGGCCGGCGAGACGTTGCGGAAGCTAAGCTGGCGGCGCGGCACGAAGGGGCCGCTCGTCTGCCATTTTGCCGCCCGGCGCGTCCGCATCGCCGACGGCCACAAACACCGCATTTTCAACAAGGGCGTCTCCAGAATGCCCGGTGACGAAGGCTGGATTGTCGGTGAGCGCAGGTCGACCGGAGAACGAAAACACTATATCTCGAACCTGCCTGCTGATGCCTCACTCAAAACATTGGCCGCCGCGGTCAAAGCCCGGTGGATTTGTGAGCAGGCCCATCAGCAACTCAAAGAGGAACTCGGCCTCGATCATTTCGAAGGACGGTCCTGGACGGGATTACACCGACATAGCTTGATGACGATGATTGCCTACGCCTTCCTCCAGTCCCGCCGCCTCAAGGCAGCGGGACGGAAAAAAAGAGTCTCGGGCCCGCCGCCGCAACCCAGCATGCCGGCTGTCAGGCAAGCCATTCTTGACCTCTTCGCACGACCGCCCCCGCGACGATGCCCTCCTTGCGAAAAGCCTCTCGCGCCCCTGCAAAACCTAAAGTGCCAAAGTAGTGCTAGTAGTTGTACTCAAGCCGAAGGCCGTACGTTCTGGGCGGAGCAGGGGCTTCGCTAAAGCCATACGGCGAGGTCTCTGCGGCGAGCACGTATTTCGCGTCAAATACATTGTCTACGTAGAAACCAAAGCGGATAGTTCCAGCAGGGGGGCTGACGTAGCCTGACACATTAACAAGAGCGAGCGATCCAGCGTGATCAGTCCTCAGAACCCCACCAGCGCCAGGCGTAATGTCGATCTCCGAACGATACGTCACGAGGCCAGCCAAATTCGCCGCCCACTCCCCGATTGCAAAATCATAGGAAGAATTCAGTGAACCGCTCCATTCCGGGGTCTGAGGCGGAGTGGTTCCGCTCAGGTTCGCAAAACAGGCAAACAGCGGGACACCCGGCGCTGTTTGACAGAACTGCGGTGCGCTGACGTAGTTTTGGTATCGCGCATGCTGCCAGGCGCCCGAGAACCCCATCGTGAGCCCCTCAAGCGGCGTATCGTACTGGCCTTCAACCTCGAGACCGTAATTCTTCATCCCGCCGGCATTGGTAACGATCGTTCCCCCAGAGTTGAAATCCAGGAACGGCACCTGCTGATTCTTGTTTTTAAGGTAGAAAGCCGCCACCCTCAGACTTAAGTGCCCATCAAGGGCTGATTGCTTGAAGCCAATTTCGTGGGAAGCGATTTTTTCTGGCTGGACTTCATTCACGGGGAACACCGCCGGACCAGGAAAACCGCCGGCTTTAAAGCCGCGCGTATAGCTATAATAGACGTTTGTCGGACCGTTGTCCCAAGCTAAGACAAAGCGTGGGGTAAAGGCGTTCTGCTTTGAATTTTCCTTGAAGGTGAATCCACCGGGAACGCCCACTATCTGCCCGAAGGCCGGGTTGGTTTCACCGACCAGGGAACGCTTGTCCTCTGTGTATCGTCCGCCAAGTGTTACTTTGAGCTCATCGGTCAAGTCAAAGTAAGCTTCGGCGAACGCGGCATATGATTTCGTCCGACCAACATTGGCGAAGGAAGGGTACGCGCCGAGGGTCGGAAGCGTCGCCGAGTAAAAGCTGCCCCTGAACTCGGGATCGAATATCCCTCTATCGTTGTAATACGAAGCACCGACCAGAAAATTGAGCGGACCGTCGAAATTAGATGTCGCTTGAAAATCCTGCGTGAAGGTCCGGCCGCCGGATCTTCGATTATCGAAGACGAAAAGATCGAGCCCTGTGAGGTCGCTATCCGACGCGTTGTTACGAACGTCCTGACGCCGATAGGTCGACGTGCTTTGCAACGTAAACGCCCCCACGTCCTGCTGAATGCGTAGGTTCGCGCCGTAGTACTCGGATCGCGCGGGGAACAGCACCGCGTTCTTGTTCGCCTTATAGAAGGACGTGTCCGAGTAATCGACGCCCGACATAATGCAGCCAAGGCACGTATCACGAGATCCCGGGTGCAAGCGTAACGTGTCATTGCGTGTGCGAAGTTTTGTATATTGTCCGCCAAGAATAATATCGGTGGACGAGCTCGGCCGCCAACGCAGCTTGCCGCGAACGCTATAGCTTGTGCCACCACCATAACGGATTCCGGTCGGTATATCCTCAACGTATCCGCCGTCGTGGCGGTAGCTCGCGGTGCCCCGAAACGACAAAGTTTCGGTAATTGGCAAATTGATCATCGCATCGGTCGATTGATGGTCAATGTTCCCTACTTCACCCCGCAGCCGCGCCTCGACACGAGGTGTCGGATCCGCTGTATTGATAATGATCACGCCGCCGGTGGCGTTCCGGCCGTATAGTGTGCCTTGCGGCCCCCGCAGAACCTGAATGCTGCCAATATCGAAATTCTGAAGAAGATCGGAAACGCCGAGATTACGCGTTAAATATGCACCATCGTCGTACACCGGCACTTGCGATTCAAGACCAACGGTTACGTATTGAGTGCCAATGCCACGAATATAAGCTTGAAAAAAGCCGGCTGTTTTTTGGAAGCGCGCGCCCGGAGTTACCTTGGCTATGTCCAAAACACTTCTCAGTCCCAGCGCCTGGGCTTGGTCTGCATTAACTGCGGTCACGGCCAATGGCACGTCCTGCAGCTTCTGTTCCTTACGCTGAGCAGTAACAACGATGTCGCCGATGTCCCCAGCAGGCGTCGACGATGCGCCCTCGGACGGATCCTGCCCTACCGGCTCGGCATAAGCGACGCCAGAAGCCGAAAGAATCGCCGCAGCCGATACAAAGAGTATGTTTTTGTTCATTTTACTCCCCCCCCCCCGAAAATCTTATTTTGGTTAAGCATTTGCGCAGATATCCGACTCGGAATATGGTTTGTCCAATGCATACTTGGCGTAGAACTTATGTTATCTAGGCATAGCCCACGTCTCTATCGGCCCGGAAAGCTATAGCCTGGCGGCGCAACTGATCAGCATCGAACAGGGCCTCCTTATTCGGATGACCTAGGTAGCGGCCCGGCTTTGCAGGCGGCGAGATCAGATGTTGTTTGTAGAGACTGTGGTTCAGCTTCGGCGCGAGCATGCGAATGGCGAGGCGCTCAAGGCGATCGCACGTGGCCCGCACGACGATCACGAGATCGCCGATCATGCCCTCTGGACGCAAGGTGGGGGGCTTTCGCTCGCGTTGATCGAGACGATGCCGTTCGGCGAGATTGATGATGACTGCACCGACCGGTGTATGCCGCTGTCAAGGACCCGCGAAGACCTCGTGTGGCGGTGGACGCTGACGCCGCTGCTCAAGCGCGCCGGCGGCCCAGTACGCTATGTGAGCGTTGAGGAGATCGGTCGCGAGTCGGTTTCATTACGCCGCTCACCCATAGTTTCTGCGAAAGCTGCAGTCGCGTGGGGACGACCTGTACGGGCAAGCTCAACATCTGTCTGGAGCAGGACGCCGCGGACGTGCGGGGTCCGCTGCCCGCGCACGCCGATAAGGACGCGCGGATGCTCGCCGCCATCCGCGAGGCGATCACACGCACACCAACCGGCCACGATCTTCATATTGATCGCCGCGGCGACACCCGCGCCGTCCCCCGGCCGATGTCGATGACGGGGGGCTGAGTATGGCAAAGAGGGCATCATGCCCATCAAGAGTTAGGCAACAAGGCCGTACGGCGCCATAAGTCACTAAGTTTATTGCGGAAGCGCTCGATCATCTGCGTGGCGGCCGGCGAGAGCGAACGTCGTGCCAACGAATGTATCATCATTTGCAAGGTCGTCTCTTGCTCCCCCGGGCCCAGCGGCAATTCACGCAGTCGGCCTTGTTCGATCGCTTCTTGCGCCTGGAAGGGTGTCGTTACCCAAATCCCGTCGCTCCGCTCCGCCAGATCGGAAAGCACGGCGCTGTCCTCGACGATCATGTTGCCACCCTCTCGCAAGTGGGGCTTCAACCATGCCGGCATAAGCGGCAACCCACTAACGCGCGCCGCGAGCATGAGAGGATATTTCCCGATTTCGCTTTGGGCAGTTGACAGGAGTGGATGATCGGCCCGGACCAGTACGCCCATCGGAAAAAGGCCGAGGACGTCCGCTTGCACGATCGCCGGTTTCGGACAGTGCCCTCCCGCGTAGATAAAGAACTCTATCTGCTCTGCCTCGAGCAACGAAAACAGTGCGTCGGCGCTGTGAACATTGACGTTTATATCGAGATCAGGTGCCGCCTTCATGCACTCGTTAAGTGCCGAGGGTAGCAGTACGCTTGCCGGAAGGGGGCCCATTCCGAACGATAACTTTCCCTCCACGCCGGCCGCCGACTTTCTGGCCAGCTGCCGCAGTCCCTCGACCTCGGCCAAGATTGCGCTCGCACGGGTGGCAAACGCCTGCCCAGTAACCGTTAAGTGAACGCCTCCCTTATCTCTGTCGAATAACGATATCCGCTCATTCCGCTCAACGGCCTGAATACTACGCGACAACGCGGGCTGTGATATGCCCAATTCCTCAGCCGCCTTGGTGAAGTTCAGGGTTCGTGCCAAAATGGCAACATGCTTCAGGGTACGAAGATCCACCCACCTCTCCTTCTGAAATGCACAATGTTATGCATCTCAGTTATCAACGGTTGCTATCTCATGCAATGGCCGCTGTTACGGAAGGTTCGACGGACCACAAAAATCGTTGCACATGTCCATCTTATGCATAAATCGCATAACATTCTAACTCCATATGCATTGGACAGCATGAAGATCAATAGAATATCACAGAAAGCGACCGAAGAGCGAAGCGCGTTAAAAGGCTGGAGGCACCTACCTCTTCAATATGACTGAACGACCATCGCGGAGGGCGCGGGATGCGTGCCTCGTGACTTAGCTGCCGATTGGCACGCGCCTGCCTCAGATATCCTTATTGTGACAATCGCTTATGGGAGAAATGTCGTGGTTAACTATCATTTCAAGGCCGACGACCACCCTAATGAATGGTTCATGGATTATTCCAAGCGTGATTACGAGATCGTTGATTATGGCTATTACGAGTTGCCGGAAGCGCCCGACGTTAAGTTCCGGGCGCCGCTGGTGCCGGCCGAGGACATGGCCGACGGAAACTATTTCTCTTGCGTCGGCGGAGCGCACACCAAGGGCGTCTATATCGAACATGCTTATCCGGAGGTGCTCGCGGATCGCATCGGCGTGCCGTCTCTGAACCTCGGCCTTGGCGGTGCCGGGCCCGGCTTTTACCTAATGAACCCAGCCTTGATCGACGTTATGAATCGCGGACGCTTCGTCATTCTTCAGTTGATGACGGCCCGTACCGAGCCTAATTCTGCGTTTGCGCCTTACGGCTTCGTTGAATCGTTGTTCGATATCGCCGCGCAGAAGCCGATCACGTCAATGGAAGCATGGACACGCATCTTCAACGAGGAGCCCGACAAGGCACCGCAATATGTAGCAGAAAGCCGCGCAAACTGGTTGAGGCGTCACCATGAGTTGCTCGACAGAATCACGGTACCCGTCATCCTGTTCTATTTCTCAGATCGGCCTCTTGACCAGCCCATAGACTACGATGCGCGCAGCACCCTGGAGATTATGCGCGGCTTTCCGCACTTCGTCGATGTGCCTAGCGTCGAGGCGCTGAAGCCTCGGTGCGCCGCGTATGCTGAATGTACCAGCGTTCGCAATTTCCCACACCCATTGATGAGCCGGTTCACGGGCGAGCAGGTGGAAGTTAATAGCGGAGCAATACTAAGCTACGCCGAGGGTTTCAAGTTCACCGTGAACGATTATTATCCCTCTTCCGAAATGCACCAGGATGCCGCTGTCGTTCTGGAACGGGTTGTGAGGAACCTTCCCATCGCCCCCGCCGGATGATCCGGGGCAAAGGCTTTTGATCATGGGCCGTTCGTCTGAAGTGTAGCGCATGATTCAACGTGAGAGAGAATATTGACATAGGCGATCCCCAAATATTGTGTGCGACATTTTCGCGTCATGCGCCGCTGTGGTAGCTCTTAAGCGGGATGAAGGAGAGGTAATGGTTTTTGCAGACCGATTGGGAGAGTTTCACGAGCAAGCGCGCAACGCAACGGGCTTTGACGACTTTGGTTCCGGCCACTATTTAGCGCCGATGCGCCTGTATCTAGAGGCCATCGATAAGGGGCCGCGACTGAGCGAGACTGGTCTAGCTGTGACCGCCGGCATGATGGTGAGCCTACTGACTGGCAGGCTGGTTACCCAAAAGGGCTTGAAGCAATATCCCCAAAGCCAGGATACGCCGATAAAACGGCCGATCTTCATCATCGGCCTAACCAGATCGGGTACGACGGCATTACATCGGCTGATCGCGTGCGATCCTAACGTGCAACATTTGCCATATTGGCTGGCGGAATGGCCCATGCCGCGTCCGCCGCGCGAGACTTGGGAATCGCACCCGGCTTATCAGCGCGCTGATGCCGCCTTCTCCGCTTTCGCGGCCACCATGGATCAGGCGCTGCTTGATATTCATCCCATGGCAGCGGACAAGGCAGACGAATGTCTATACCTTATCGATCAGACATTCTGCTCCAACAGATTTGGCGCAACCGCGGATGTTCCCGACTATCAGAATTGGTGGATTCATTCGGACAAGTGCTCCGCCTATGAATATTACAAAAAGGCACTCGCGCTAATCGCGAACGGAGATTCGCGGCGCTGGATTTTAAAAGACCCCACGCATCTTTTTTGCCTCGATGCGATTTTCGCCGTTTTCCCGGACGCTTGCGTGGTGCAGACACATAGAGAGCCCTTTGATGCAATGCTCTCCACGGCCAACCTAATGTATCTTGTCCGGCAGATGCGCGAGCCCGATTTGACGCCAAGCGAAACAGCCCAGCAGGTCGTCGGACTTTGGTCTCAAGGCCTCGAAGCCATGGAGAGGGCCCGGCGTCGTTATAATCCAGCGCAATTTCTCGATCTTCACATGCTGGAAGTCAAAAGGGACCCGATCGGCTGTCTGGAGCGGATCTACGACAAATTCGATGTGGCCATTCCTGCGGAAACGCGGGCGGCGTGGGAGCGCGAGATTACGGCCAATCCCAATCAGTCCCACGGACGCAGCCTCTTTGATCCCCGCGATTTTTGTCTGGACAAAACGGGTGTGGCATCGGCTGTGGGAACCTATCGCGAGCGGTACCAAGCTGTTTGCGAGGCTGCCGAAATTCGACGAGACCGAGATGAAGTCTAAGGTCCTTAGCTCGCCGGATGCTGTCGTTTGCAATCAATACGTGGGGGGTGTGTTTTGCGAATTAGGTGGCACTCAGACAAGGCGATAAGCAAAGGCTCCCGTTTTCAGCGCGTATAGGCGAACGTTCGTTAGATGAAAGCTATCGTGATTTCTATGAAAGCGCGTAGGAACGTGGAGGTTGGAGAGCCAGGTATGCACCTGGAACTGGCGCGACGAACGCAAGACGAGTCGGGGCCTGGAAAAGGTCTCGTATCTAATGACAGAAATTTGCCTAAATAGGCTCGGCTGGTCGAATATAATAAGAGTTTCGTAGAGGATCACCGTAATAGGCATTGGGGAGCAGCATATGACTAACATTTCACCCGGCATGGCACTGATGTTTCTTGTTTCAATCGGCGCCCAGGTAGCGGGCGTATTTCTGTTGCCGCTGACCCGCGGGCTGACGCAGCCACTCCCTACACTCGCAGCGGCAGCGGCTTTTCTGCTCGGCCTAGGGCTTTTGGCACGAATTTCCCATGCTGGAATTAACCTAAGCTCTCTAATGCCAATCATAGCTGCAACCGTGCCGCTAGCCGCAGTCGCAATAGGCATCTTTGCTTATGGTGAGACGGCATCACTCGCCAAGGTCGCAACGTTGGTGGCTTCCTGTGCACTTGTGGGCGTCGCGAGTACCCTTTGATCAGCAGAAGCCACGTATGGGCTTAAAGGAATTAATTGCAACCGCCCTCCTGCATCATCCGGGCAGATGCGTAATAGGCCGCGGACTTTGAGGAAGGATTGTTAATGAAAGTGCCAGGAGCAATACGATCCCTCAATGGCGCTCATAAGCGTTGCAGTGGCGCGGCCGGGAGAGCTGTTCTCCTATGTAAATCTGGAGCAGCGGGTGCGGCCGGACCATCTGCTGCGGGTGCTCGGGACGATCAGCGTGGACAGGAGATCTGAAGTGGCCAAACACGTTACCTATTGCCGTAACTGCGCCGCCCTGTGTGGGCTTGAGATCACGGAAGAGGGCGGCACGGTAACGGATATCCGCGGTGACCGCGATCACCCGATTTCGGCGGGCTATTTCTGCATCAAGGGAGCGGCCACCAAGGCATTCCACAATGGTGAAGATCGGCTGCTGAACAGTATGCGTCGTAACGCGGAAGGACGGTTCAGTCCCATTGGCGCCGAGCTCGCGATGGACGAGATCCACGAAAAGCTGATCGCCATCATCGCCGAACATGGCGTCGAGTCGGTTGCGCTCTATGCCGGTACCGGTGCGAATTGCAACGCGCTGAGCGTTCCAATGGCCAAGGCGTGGATGGACGCGATCGGATCGCCCTATATCTTTTCCAGCATGACGGTCGATCAATCGGCCAAGTGGGTGACGGCTGCCCGCATGGGAGTGTTCGCCACGGGCAAGCACAGGGGGCCGGATGTCGATGTGCTGATGATCGTGGGATCCAATCCCGCTGCTTCGCACGGATCATTTGGGCTGCCGCCGGCGAACGCGATGAAGCATGTGCGGTCGGCAAAGCAGGCCGGCATGAAATTGATCGTCGTCGATCCCCGCAAGACCGAGATCGCGCGGGCGGCGGATATCCATGTGCAGCTGCATCCGGGGCAGGACGCCACATTGTTTGCCGGGCTGATCCACATGGTTCTTGAACGCAATCTAGCGGACGAGGTGTTCTGCGCCCGGTTCACGATGTCGCGTGATCGGCTGCGGGATGCGGTTGATGCGTTCAGCCCGGATTATGTCGCTGCGCGCACCGGCGTCGCTATCGAGACGCTCGAGCAGGTGGTCGATATGTTCACCAGTGCGCGGCGCAAGTCGGCTCACTCCGGCACCGGTCCCAACATGGGCCCCAATTCGAATCTGGCCGAGCACATGATCGAGACGTTCACCGCGCTGTGCGGTGGCTATCGTCGTGCCGGCGATCTGCTGCGCAATACCGGATATTATCAAGGCGTTCCGACCAGGGAGATGGTATTTCCGGCCAACCGGACCTGGGAAGGTGGGGCAAAGCTGCGCACCGTCGATATCGGGCCGATCGGCGGCGAATATCCGACTTCGCGGTTGCCATCCGAAATCATCGGCAATGGCGATGGGAAGATCCGTGCCCTTATTCAGGTGGGCGGCAATCTGGTGAAGGCGCTGCCGGAACCCGATCGGGTGATACCTGTCTTCCGTGAGCTCGAACTGTTCGTATCTGTCGATACGCGCGAAACCGTCACGGGGCGTCTCGCCCATTATCAGATCGCCACCAGCGGCCATTATGAGCATTATGACATGATGGCCGGCCTGGAATATATGGCGCCGGCCACGTTCGTGCAGATGGCCAAACCCTTGCTTCAGCGCCCCGAAGGGGTGATCGAGGACTGGGAGTTCTTCCACGGCCTGGCGCGTCGGATGGGCAAGACGCTCCATATGCGACGGCCCTATTACGGCCTTGCCCACCGCGACATCCCTGGGCCTGAAATCGCGGTGATCGACGACACGAAGGCCGAGGATCTGATCCGCTGGCTGGTGGATACCGGCATCGGCAGCTATGATGAGCTGGAGAAGCATCCTCACGGCCAGAGCTTCAAGGAGGCGGAGACGATCATCGAACCGGCGGCCGATGACGATGGCGCGAGGCTCGATCTTTGTCCGGAGGACGTCGAGGCCGAGCTTCGAGTGGTCCGGCGGACCGAGGATGAGGTCCCGGGCTACCCGTATCGCTTGATCCCCCGCCGTCTGATCGAGGTCATGAACAGCGCTTACACCGGCGCCTCGCAGACACGCCGTCGTTATCCGACAAATCCCATCTTCATGAACGAACAGGATATGGGACGCCTCAACGTCTCGGACGGAGGCGCCGTCAGGCTGACGTCGCCAACGGGCGGTGTGGTGATTGGCCGGGTTCGCAAGGACTTGGGGTTGCAGCCCGGTGTCATCTCGATGTGTCACGGCTGGGGCAATCCGGATTTGCCGGGCGAGCAGGATCCCGACGCCTTTTCCGGTCGCCTGGTGTCCCTGGACAAGGACTTGGAGTTCATCAACTTCATGCCGCGGCAAAGCGCGGTCCCCGTCGACGTGCAGCGGCATGAGTCAGCCTGAAGGCGGCGGAGGATTATCGCGACTGGTTCAGTTGCGGCTACTGGGCGGGGCTATGCCTCGCAGGCAATCATGGCTCGGTCGGCACATTGTCTCTCAATAGCCGATAGGCCGACCATGACCGCTGTCAGAACATTTGGCGCAACTCGCGGCACAAATTATGCAGAGTCTGGGCGTCGTTTGGGTAGTCGATGTTTTCGCAGAGGATGAGCGCAGATCAACCGCTCGCTCCGCCAGCAAGGATTGAAAACGCGGGCATGAGAGGATCAAACATCGTCTTGGGGTCATCTTCGGCTCACATTTATACTTTGAATGGCGACTTCGCCTCTAAGAGAAAGCCAAGAGAGAAACCATGAACGCATCCGAATTGCTGAGGACGGCTTCGGCGAGGACCGGCTTGAATGATTTCGGGCCCGATG
>NZ_JBANFK010000027.1:0-47036 GCF_037861105.1 Rhizorhabdus argentea | reverse complement strand
TCATCAATCCGATCCGCGCGGCGGAGGGCGAGCCTGTCGGCGGTGAGCGCGACGTCAATGCGGATTGGAACAGCCTGAGCGACCTGACCTTTCTGATCGGCGACAACATTCGGCCAACGTCGTCTGCTGCCAAGAAGGCCCCTGCATCATGAAAACTGTTCTGGTTGTTGGAGCCGCGGGAGGAAGCGGTTCCGGTCGGCCCTGGTGGACAACGTCGGCGAGCTCGATGCTGCCACCTCAAGCGCAACGACCGGCATCATGACATTATCCGCGGTGTGACCCCGTCTCAAAGGATTGCATAGGTGCTTTCGGTCCGACGCTGATCTTCCGGCTTCAGGCGGCCAAGGCCGTAGTCGCCAGCGATATTGGTGCGCTGCATGATCCTCGTCTCGTCGATCGGCGAGCCGAGGCCGCTGTGAAGCATGCGCCAGTTGTCGAACAGAACCATCTCGTCCATTTCCCAGTGATGGATATACTCATGCCCGCCATCGACGATGTGTCTCGCGACCTGCTCGAGCAGCGCGTCTCCCTCTGCGCCGGGCATCTCATAAATTCCTGTTGAGAACCAAGGGGATAGGTTCAAAACCTTCCGGCCGCTTTCCTGTTGAGTGAATACAAGCGGATGGATGACTTCCGGAAATTCATCGAGCCGTGCCTGGATACCTGCATGAAGCGGGGTCATGCGGACGAAGCGCATCTTGTCGACCACTCCGAACTTCTGCTGCGCTGGATCGACATTATATTGATAGACGACGTGCAGATTCTCGATCCGCTCCTTGAGCGACTGCGGAAGCGTATCATAAGCCCAGATCTGATCGATAAAGCCGGTTTCTCCCCAGCGGGTAGGCAATTGGAGAGGGCGAAGGATGCCGCCCCGATTGACCTTGGGCGCATAGATCAGATCGGAATGCCAGGCTTGCGCCAAGCCGCGCCGCTCGCCGCCGACATCGACGATCAATCCCTTGTCGGGCTCGTACGGGATGTTGATCAGCATCCTCTCTTCGGTTTCAACCTCCTTGATCGGATGGGCCATCAGTTCGCCGAAAATCCGACTCAGGGTGAGGTGGGTCTCCTTGCCGGTGAGGCCCTTGAAAACGACGACGCCGGCGGCGTGCCAGAGCGCGCGAAGGTCCTGGTGAACGGATTTATCCGCAAGGCTCGCAGCCGACAATCCTGTCACGACTGCACCGAATGGCATATTCTCGCGGATTGGCGAGACGTCGAAAAGGCCCGATGTCGGGGCGGGTAGCGTGTACTCCACGGCTTCTCTCCTCTGATTATATCTAATATTTTTTTGTAAAAATGAGCAAGTCTCGACTTGTCTATCCGCCGCCAGCGTGGCCGGCATCTGCTCCCGAGTAGCCGGATCGAGGCTGCATTGGTAAAAGGATTTTCCGGTCAGGATGGCAGCGCCCTGTCGTCGACGCTTGCATGATCTAACGAAGTTTATAACAGATTCCTCGCCTGGGAGGATGGGGGTGCGTGGTCGAGATGTTGCGGGAAGAGCGGAGGCGGTCGCGTCCGCGAAGACTGAGATCGCGCATTGACCGGGCCAATGCTAGCCGGAAGCCGCTCAACTTTCGAGGGCGGGCGCCGGATCCCAACTAGGTCGATGATCCCGATATCTCACAGGCCGGCCGCTACGTGTCACAACCCAGGCCCAAAGATCAGGCAACCTGCTGCAGACAAGATGAGCGATGGTCCTCAGGCTGGCGCAGCAGTGCCGATGATCAGGCTGCATCATCTTTGATCAATTCAGGGATTACCTTGGTTCCGATCAGTTCGATGCTTTCCCAGGAGACCTCTGGATCGAGCCCGCCAACCAGCGGCGGAATTATCAAGATCCGACCCAAATCGCGCTGCTCACGCGCAATGGCGAGGCACTCGTCCGGCGTGACGACCAGATAGGTGCCGGACGCGCGGAGCTGCTCGGGGGTTTCGGCGCGTTCGAATTGAGTCACTTGGCCCAGCTTCTCGGCATAGGCGGCATAGGCATTGGTTTCGTACATCGCATGAGGGGCGATCTTCGCCCAGGCGGCGTCCGGATCTTCGGAGACATGGACCAGGCGCGGCCCTCTGGCATTGATAACCCGGCCGGGCGTCTTGCCGAGCTCGACGCAGGCGTCGCGATAGTCCGCAGCGGCCTCTTCCGTATAGATCATCGGAAAATAACCGTGCCCATATCGGGCGGCGCGCTTCGCGGTCGCCTTGACACTGCCACCGATGAACAGCGGCGGACCACCCTCCTGGACGGGGCTGGGCGTCACGCGGATCTTGCGGCCCTCATATTCGAAGGTTTCGCCGGCGAATGCGCGCTGCAGTACTTCCAGCTTGCTGTCAGTGAGCCGGCCGCGTTCCGACAGCGGAACGCCGAACATCTCGAACTCGGCCGGGACATAGCCAAGGCCGATCGTCACATCGAGGCGTCCATTGCTGACGATGTCCACCACCACGCAATCCTCGGCGATACGAACCGGGTCGTGTAGCGGCAGGATTATCGCGCACGGATGTATTCTCATCGTCGACGTGCGGCTTGCCATCGCGGCGCCGAGGATGAGGGGCGAAGGATTGTAGTTGTCATCGCTGCAGTGATGTTCGGGCAGCTGGATCGTGTGAAAGCCTTTCTTGTCGGCCCATGCCACCTGCTCGATCGCCGCCGAGGCCAGATCGACAGATGCTGTAGCGAAGGCGGGGCTTCTCAAGTCGTAACGCAACCATATCTCAAGCATCATCACCCTCCGTGGCCCGGCGCCCGCTATCGCCGACTCCAATGATATTGGCGCGGATCAAGGCGAGCTCGTGTCCTGCCAGGCAAGTCCGCGCGCTCGCGCCCGTTATCCGCGTGGCCCTGCGGGCAGCGTATATCGGTACTTATTCTAATGAATGTTTTAAACAGTAGGGTAAGTCCCCGGTGCCGTCAATCACCCTCGGGAGCGATGCTGGCGCAACGCACGTCGCCCAGCTCCCGGTCGGCTGAAAAGCCGGCCGAACGCCGGGTGTCGGTCGCTCTTCCGATTCTAAAAGGAAGCTGTCGGGTCAGGGTGGTTCGAGCGGCCGGGCGCGATCCGGTTTCCAGATTGAATCCGATCGCGTCCTGCGCCTTTTGATTTGCCGATTTCTGAGCCATCAGGCGATGATTTCGCCTGACCTGGATACTCTCTCAGACGCCCGTGATCCGAATGCCACTGCCCGGCACCTTATAGCGCCGGTTGAGGGCAATGAGGACTGATGTCAGTCCTTCCGCGACAACCGAGTTGGCCAGCACGCCGGCGTTCCAGGCCTTCAGCCCGATCTCCTGGGCAAGTTCGATCACCAGTTCGGCCGCCTCGTTATCGTCGGAGCAGACGAGAACATCACAGTCGACCTCTTCGTCGAGGTTGGTCAAATGATGGGCGGAGATGTTCTGGAACGCCGAAACTACCTTCACGTCGGTGCCGAGAAGCGCCTGGATCGCCTCGACGGCAGAACCTCCGTTCGGCAATTGCACGCGGCTCACCTTGGGCGGGACCAGCGGGACTGTCACGTCGATCAGGATCTTGCCGGCGAGACCCGCCCGGACATCCTCGACAGTCGAGCGTTGCGCGGCATAAGGAACCGCCAGCAAGACTATGTCGGCCTGGGCTGCGGCTGTGGCGTTGTCGGCGCCGCTGACATTGTTGGTCTTCAGAGTTGCGTTCATCGCTTCCGCGGCTTCGGCGGCGCGTTGCGCCGATCGTCCGCCGATGATGACCTTATGGCCCTTATGCGCCCACCGCAGGGCGAGGCCGCCGCCTTCATTGCCGGTCCCACCCAATACAGCGATAGTGCTCGCGCGTTCATTCGGCATGTACAGATATCTCCATTGTCTTGTCCGTCTGGATTTGGCCGGGGCCGCGCACCTTGCGGGGCGGCGTTAGCGCAACCGGCGCCAAGGGGCCGGCTGTCAGGCCTCGCCGGTGGATGTCGTCCTTTACGGCGCCATAGATGGTGTTGCGCTGGCGCGGCGTGCGACCGATCGAGCGGATCAGGTCTTCCATGGCGACCGGCGGCATCTCCTGTCCATGCTGCGTCCCTGCCGCCCGCGAAATGCTCTCGTTCATCAATGTGCCGCCGAGATCATTGGCACCGGCGTTCAGGCAGGCCGATATACCTACAGAACCGAGCTTGACCCAACTCGTCTGAATGTTGGCGATAAGCGGATGCAGTGCGAGGCGGGCCACCGCGTGCATCAGCACGACCTCCCGAAAGGTCGGTCCTGCGCGGGTTTGCCCGCGCACGCCCATCGGGGCCTCCATGTGAACGAAGGGCAGGGGCACAAACTCGGTGAACCCCTGCGTGCGCGCCTGCAACTCTCGGATGCGGAGCAGGTGGCGCGCCCAATGGCGTTCCTCCTCGACATGACCGAACATGATCGTCGCGGTCGTGCGGAAGCCCACACGATGCGCGGTTTCCATCACGTCGAGCCAGGCTTGGGTGTCGAGCTTATCGGGGCAGATCTGTGCGCGGACAGCGTCGTCCAGGATTTCAGCAGCGGTGCCCGGGAGCGTGTTCAGCCCGGCCTCCTTGAGGCGGCGCAGGAATGTGTCGATGGAAACCCCGAGCGTCGCCGCCCCCTGTGTCACCTCCAGCGGCGAAAATGCGTGGATATGCATCCCCGGCACCGCCGCGCGCACCGCGCGGGCCAGCTCGACGTAGGTGTCGCCGGTATAGTGCGGATGGATGCCACCTTGCATGCAAACTTCGGTTGCACCCCGGTCCCAGGCTTCGCCGGCCCGGCGCACCACCTCCTCCATATCGAGGTCATAGGGCTTGCCGCGCAATGCCTCTGACGTGCTGCCCTTCGCAAAGGCGCAGAAACCGCATTTGTAGGTGCAGATGTTGGTATAGTTGATGTTGCGGTTGACGACATAGGTGATCGTGTCGCCATTCACCTGCGATCGCAGCGTGTCCGCCGATCGGCAGATATGTGCGAAGTCGGCATCTCGCGCCTGGAACAACGCAACGATGTCGTCTTCGCCGATACCCTCGCCCGCCATGGAGCGTGCGACGATCGCTGCGATGCGCCCGTCGACGCTGGAGAGGCTGACGATCTCGGGCTGGCGTTTCGGCAAGGAACGCCCCGGTGACCAGGAATCGGCGCGCGCGAAGCCCGACGTATCGGCGGATGCGAGGATATGCCGCGCCATAGATGGATCCTGCCAGCGGGCCAGGCCGCGCGATCCCCATTGTGGATAGGCTGGCAGGCGGGCGACGAGAATACGACCTGCCTGCGCGGTCGCGTTCCGCAAATGCTCAACCTCGGGCCACGGAGCCTCGGGGTTGACGTGGTCCGGCGTCACCGGCGACACGCCGCCCCAATCGTTGATCCCCGCCGCCAGCAATTTCGGGAACTCGTCGGACGACAGATTGGGTGGCGCCTGGATGTTCATCGTCGGCCCGAGCAGAAGCCGGGCGGCCGCGATCGTCCACAACAATTCGTCCATGTCCGGTTCGGCCGCGTCCGCCATCACCGTGCGGGCCTTGGCCCGGAAGTTCTGGACGATGACCTCCTGGATGTGGCCATAGCGCGCATGCAGGTCACGGATGGCTATCAGGGCCTCGACCCGCTCGTCGCGCGTCTCCCCAATGCCGATCAGGATTCCGGTCGTGAACGGAATGGCCAGTTCGCCCGCCAGCCGGATCGTCTCCAGCCGCACGGCCGGAGATTTATCGGGCGAACGGTAATGCGGCCCGCCTTTCTGGCAGAGCCGGTCAGACACGGATTCCAGCATCAATCCCTGCGACGCCGAGACGGTGCGGAGCGCAGCCATCTCCTCCCGATTCATTACCCCGGCATTGACGTGGGGCAGGAGGCCCGTCTCGTCGCGAACTGCCCTGCAGGCATCGACGAGGTAGGACAGGGTGGTTTCATGGCCCAGCTGGGCGAGTTCATCCCGAGCCACCGCGAACCGGAGCTCGGGCTTATCACCCAGCGTGAACAGCGCCTCGGTACAGCCGGCTGCCTTGCCTGCCCGCGCGATCGCCAACACCTGGTCGCGTGTGAGGTACGCAGCTTCGCCCGCTTTGGGCGGCTGGGAAAAGGTACAGTAATGGCACAGGTTGCGGCACAGCTGGGTCAGCGGAATGAACACTTTGGGCGACCAGCTCTGGATGCGGCCATGCCCCTCGTCGCGCAGGCGCACGGCTTCCTCCATCAGCCGGTCGAGTGGGCCGGAGAGCAGATCCGCGATTGGGGTGGGGGGGGGCAAGCGCATCGTCATTCCCTTGCTATGCACACATCTGCTTCAGTGCATGAACTTCGCGCGCTGCGCTTTTGCCCGCCAGGCGACCGAAGGTGAGCGCATTGGCCACGCCCATTCCGCCGCCGATATACCTGCGTCCCATCGTGCAACCGAGAACCTCGCCGGCGGCGTACAAGCCGGGGATAACCAGTCCGTTTATGTCGAGGACATGGCCTTCGGTGTCGATCTCGAGGCCGGCATGGCAGGAGACGATAGTCGATGCCCGGATCTCGACCGCGTAGAATGGACCGGTTCGGATCGGATAGAAGCGCTCGGTCTGCTTGAGGAAATCGGGATCCTCGCCCGCATCGGCGTAGCGGTTATATTGCTCGATGGTGGCTGCCAGGGCGACGGGCTTTATGTCCGCCCGCCGGGCAAGCTCCTCGATGGTGTCGGCGGTCTTGATGCGTCCGGACGCCACATGCTTGCGCAACACGCTGACGCGCCAGCTATCCGGCCCCGGATCGTTGATGTAATGCTTAACAACGATGTCCTCGGCGCATGCCTCCAGCATTGCCGCCTCGTCGAAAATTGCAAAACACCGCATCTCCGGCTGCTCGTTGATCAGATATCCCGAAACGGCATAAGAGGCATCCTCGGCGACGAAGCGACGGCCGTTCCGGTTCACGATCATTGCCCAGTCAGGCAGGAAGGATTCCACATCCTGCATGAGGTTCGAACTGGGAATAAGAAGTCCGTTGTCGATCCCGGTCACGCGAGCACCTGCGCTCTCGCCGAGCACTATTCCGTCGCCCAAGTTGAAGGGGACGTCCTTGTAAAGGGAATAAACTCTGTCGCCATGAGCCGCTGCTGTCGGCCACAGGCGCTCGATCATCTGCGGGCTGTTGCCGAAGCCTCCCGTGGTCAGGATCACGGTCGGAGCGCGCAGGTCCACGCCCTCCGAGCGGATACCTCTTACGCAGCCATCCTCCACGATCAGGCTCGATATACGGGATCCAAGCGCCACTTCAACGCCTTGCGCGCCGGCAGCATTGATCAGCGATTGGACGATCCCGAAGCCGGCTCCCAGTGTCTGGTGGCCGCGCGGGCATCCGCCGACCCCTGACTCCACAATGTGCTCCGGCGCGAAATCGTTGCCGAGCTCGATCAACCAATCGATCATCGACGCGCCGCCTTCGGCCATGATTCGCGCAAGCGCTGGCCTGATCGACCATTGGTTGAGCGTCATCATATATTGGAACATGGCATCGGCCGAGTCTTCGATGCCCGCCGCCCGCTGCACGCTGGTGCCTGCCGCATAGACGACGCCGCTCGACAGGGCGGTCGCGCCTCCAAGTGCCTTGGCCGCCTCAACGAGCATGACCGAAGCGCCGGACTGCGCGGCATGATAAGCTGCAGAAAGGCCCGCACCGCCGCCGCCCACGACAATTACATCAGTGTCCATATCCTAATAGTTCCTATTTTTTAATGTCCACGCGCAGGAACCGCCGCCGGCAAGCCGACGCCGATTACAATATCATACGCTTGGCCAGATCTCCCGATTCACCACTCACTCATATTCCAGTACAGCCGCGTAGCAGCCTCGCCAAGCCGGTGCGATCTGCACACAACCAACTCGAGTCTTCCGGATGCTTGCCTATGATCTAGAACCTATATTGCACGAGAGCACCATAAGAGATTTGGCGTTGGAACCCGTCAAGAAACAAAGGCCCAGGCTCAAGCTCGACTTCGCTCGACATTTCGACCTCTCCTGCCCCTACAATACGAAGTTCCAGCCGTCACGGCTTTCATGCTCCGCTAGTCGAGGAGTTTCAATGTGTATCTTTCTAACAGGGATTAGTTTTAAATTTTGGCTTCAAACCCGTCATGGCGTTTACGGCATCTCCCGATTGTCGCATCAAGCTCCCGCACCAGCTCTCCGGCCTGTTCCTTGCTGCGAGGCACGGTTGTAAGAGGCAATTCCTCCAATAATTGTTAGAAATCCACGACGAACGAGCTAAGGTGGCGAGACTATTTTCTTAAGGGCGGTGGGAATGTCAGAATCTAAGAATGCGGTGGACGATCCGAAGGACGTTCCGGCAACCGGCACAAGGAGAAATCGGCGAACGGCTCCGATCAAGGCTGCTCCAGCTCCTGTATCGGAGGCTGTGGTGGACGCGGCTGTGTGCGCAGACCTGGAGTCGGTTGAGGAGGCTGAGCAGGTTGTTCCAGCCAAGCGCGGGCGTCGGAAGAAGTCAGACCTGAAGCAACGCGCAATCCTCGAAGCTGCGGCCAAGGTCTTCAAGAGCAAGGGCTATGCTCGCGCAACGCTGAGCGAGATCGGGAAGAAGGCCGGGACCTTCGCTGGCAGCATGTATTATCATTTTGCATCGAAGGAAGAGCTGGTCGAGGAGGTTCTCAACCAAGGCACGACGCGTGTTGCGGAGGTGGTTGCCGAGGCGGTTGCGGCCTTGCCCGATGGCTCCTCACATCGAGCCAAGATCAAGGCGGCGTTTCGTGCACACCTGAACCAGATGCTGCTACGCGACGATTTTATCGTCGCCTATTGGAGGATCATCGATCAAGTCCCTACTTCCGTACGTGCTCGTCACCTAAAAAAGCCGCGCGACTATGGGGATTTCTGGCGCACGCTGATCGCCGAAGCCGCCAATGCTGGCGAGATCCGCTCGGACGTGCAGAAAACCATATTGCGGCTCGTGCTGGTCGGCAGCTCGATCTACGCGCTCGATTGGTACTCGCCACGAGGCGAAATGGATCCGGATGACATTGCGGACGCGGTGATAGACATTTTGTTCGATGGTGTCGCGCCGGCCAATCGGCGGGAATCCGACTGATCCGTCCGTCCCGCCGACCTAGGCTCTTGGTCCCGCCGCTGTCTCCTCGGGTTGGGCGTGAATGTCGGCGGTATTAATTCTAAGAACCATTGCATTTACGTCCTGGGTGACTATTCTGCAACGCATTCTTGGATGAGGACGCTGGGCCGATCTATTCGGTTTGGGCGGTGATGGAGAGATGTGATGACGGAAGGACGGCCAGCATCGGAGCTTGAGGTTGTGCCTCTGGAGAGCGTGGGTATCCAAATCGTTGGACTCGATCTGGGGCGGTTGAACGATCCCGCACTGCGCGAAGAACTGTACACGCTGTGGCTGGAACATGGAATCATACTGTTCCGGGGCACGGGGGCTACCAGGGAGCAGCATCTGGAGCTGAGCCGGGTATTCGGACCGCTCGAGGTTCATCCGATTCCAAAGGTCCGCGTGCCGGGGCAGGAGGAGCTGGTCGAAATCAAGGAATCTGGCGGCTACTATATGATCGATGGTCAGCTCGTCGGCGGATTCATCCCATGGCACCAGGACACCTGCTACACGCCGGACATCTGCAAGGGCGCGATCCTGTTTATGGACACGCCCGCCGAGGTGGGAGGGCAGACCGGCTGGATCGACACGGCGAAAGCCTATGATGCACTGCCCAAGGCGCTCCGCGAGCAGGCGGAGGGCAAGGACGTAGTGATGTATGTCCACAACGCCAAACCGGACGGAATGCGCTTCGTTCAGCATGAGCGCTCATTTCGACGACCCACAGCTGAAGAATGGGCGGGCGAGAACCTGTCGATGCCGGACTTTCCGCCGGTGGTGCATCCGCTTGTGGTGACGCACCCGGAGTCGGGTCGCAAGTCGTTGTCCATCAGTCCCTCGAATGTCGATGCGATCTTTGGCATGCCGCGCGAGGAGAGTGAGGCTTTGCTGCGGGCGTTGGTGGAGCATGTACTGAAGCCGGAGTTCCGCTACGTGCACCAGTGGCAAAAAGGCGACATGGTGCTCTGGGACAACCGACGGACACTGCACCAGGCATTTGGATGGCCCGTGGGGATGCCGCGCAAGGCCTTCCGTACGACACTGGAAGGTGGCGTAAAATCGGGTCGTTTCCTGGAAGCTCATGAACGCCAATTTTAGGACGGAGCAGCGACAGTGATGGCTTGGACCGGTCTTCCGGTTCCGTGGAATGGACATTGAGAGGTAAACGGCATGACCAGCTTCAAATTCATAGCCCTGTCAAATCCGGTTGAGGGCCAGGAGCAGGACTATAACGACTGGTACAGCAATCGTCATATACAAGACGTAGTGCAGACGCCGGGATTTGTCAGTGCACAGCGCTTCAAGATCGTTCCCACGCCTAAAGATAACTGTCCGTATAGATATCTGGCGATCTATGAGATCGAGAGCGCCAATGTTGAGGAGGCGATCAAGGCGCTGTTCGAGCGGGGCCTCACTGGTGCGATGCCGATATCGCCGGCGCTCGATACTACGGACCTCTTGTCTGGGGTGTTTGAGGCGATTGAGGGCGCAACCGCTTCTTGATCGCGGACGGCTGAAGCCGCATCTTGGAGGTGCGGCCGGCCATTGCAGCGCCAGGCATCAGCAGAGAAGGCGCATGAGGATCAGGTCGGCGCCAGCTTCGCCATAGGTGCCAACCCGATCGATCGTCTCCGATAGGTGGCGGGGGCGCAGGCTTCGCAGCGCGCCATGATGAGCGTCTCGGACCGCGGCGCGCATCGGTTGCGGCTCTTTCCATGCATCGCGATTAGCAGATCCAGACCCATTATCTATGAGGTCGTATAATGGGTCTGGACCCTCGCTCCTGCCACCTCTAGCCGGCGCTCCCGCTGGTGGGAGAAAGATCGGTTTCATGAGCGAGTGCCAGGAAGCGGTTCTTCAACTCGAACTTTTGAACCTTGCCCGACGTGGTCGTTGGGAAGTCATCCACGAACCACCAATTTTTCGGCATCTTGAACTTTGCGATCCGACTCTGGAGGAACATACGGAGTTCCTGTTCGTCGGCGGAGTGGCCGCCCTTCAGCTTCACCGCAACAGCGATCTGCTCGCCCCAATGGGCGTCGGGAACGCCGAAAACGGCCACGTTGGATATTGCGGGATGGGCGAGCAATTCATCCTCGATCTCGCGCGGGTAGATGTTTTCGCCGCCGCGGATCAGCATGTCCTTCGAGCGCCCGGTGATGGTGAGGTACCGGTCGGTGCGAACCGTGCCGAGATCGCCGGTGTGGAACCAGCCATCTGGATCGATCGCTTCCGCAGTGGCCTGGGCATTGCCATAGTAATCCTGCAGTACACCGGAGCTGCGCAAGCAAATCTCGCCGATCCTGTCGACCGGCAAGGTCTCCCCCGATTGGGGGTCGACGATCTTGACCTCGGTCGGGCCGAGGGGGGCGCCGACGGTCTGCGTCACATGCTCGACGCTGTCGCCACGCTTCGTCTGGCAGATCATGCCGCTCATTTCGGTCTGGCCAAACAGCATGACAAAATCGCAGCCGAACTCGCGCTCGATCCGCTCGACGAGTTCCGGTGCCACGGGCGCTCCACCGCAGGCCAGTACCTTCAAGCTGCTCAGGTCGAGGTCTTGCAGGCTCGGATGCTCGAGGAGCGCAATTGCCATGGTCGGCACAGTCGTCGTAAGAGTCACCCGTTCCTGCTCGATCATCTGCAGCATCACGCCCGGATCGAAGTGCGGCGGCAGGATCATCGTCCCGTGGCTCCATAAAGCGCCCAGCGAGGAGTGGACCGACCCGCCGGTGTGGAACATGGGCACGCAATTCAGCCACACGGCGCCGTCGCCGGGTTCGAAACATTCGGTGGCAAATTTGGAGCTGTTCACAACACCGCGATGACGCATGCGAGCGCCCTTGGGCTTGCCCGTCGTACCTGAAGTGTACTGGATCATGATCGGATCCGCCGGGTGGACCTGCGGCAGCGGGGTTCCCTCCGGCGCGGCATTCATGAAGTCGGCCCAATCGTCCAGGATCAGGATATCTCGCAGCGCGGGCAGCGAAGTCCGGATATCGGCCAACATCGCGAGATGGTCGGATCCTCGGCAATAGCGCACGGTGATGATCCCAACGGCGTTGGAATTCTCCAGAATATAGGCGACCTCCTGCTGCCTGCTCGCAGGGTTGATCGTCACCAGCACGATTCCGGCAAGCGCGGCGCCAAATTCCACGAACCACCATTCAGGAACATTGTGGGCCCAGATTGCCACATGATCGCCCGGCCGGAACTTTGTGAGCAGGCCGCGCGCGGTGCGTTCCGCGCCGTCCAGGATCTCCGCATAGGTCCAGCCACGCTGGACCCCGCTGATCGGGTCGGGGCTCTCCTTGAGCGCCACGCGGTGCGGGACAGTCTTCGCGCATTCGCGCAGCAGATCTCCAACAGTAATCTCAGACACCTCGGCCTGCGGATTGGCGAAGAACTTCGAACTGGGCATAGTGGACTGTTCAACCATCGATTTTCTCTTGATGCCCGTCCGTCTCGCAGGCGTCGCGCCGAGTGACCCGTTCCCTGGTGACCTTCTCGATAAAGGCGACGATGTCCTCGATATCGCTCCCGGGCCCGAAGATTCCCTCGATCCCGAGTTCGTTCAACGCTGGATGGTCGTCCTTATGAACGAGGCCGCCGATCATCAGCGGCACATCCACGCCCTGTGAGCGCATTTCCTTCACTACATCTCGACAATGGTCGACATACGCACCGGAGGAAAAGCTTATGCCGATCAAATCGACATCACGCTGCTTCGCCTGTGCAACGAGATATTCCACGGTCAAGTGCTCACCGAGGAAAGCCACATCCGCACCATATTCATCAAGCCGGCTCGCCAAGGTCCTGATGCCCTTGGTGTGAACGTCCAGGCCCAGCATCCCAAGGCCGACGCGCCCGAGCTTGCGATTGAGGATCACCGCCATGTCAGGTCTCCGAAAGGCCGAAAGGTGAGGTGTAGACGCCGAACGCGTCATAGGCATGTCCGAACCCTTGGCGCAGCGTCCCCCACACTTCGGAGATGGTTGCATCCGCAATGAAGGCGTCGATCATCACCGGGTAAGGGTTGCCACCGTCCCGCGTCACGCGGTGCAGATGCGCCATTGCTTCGTTGACCTTCGACATGTCTCGCTGCGCCCGGAATTTGACGAACCGTTCGACATGATTCTGAATAGAGGCCTTCATCGGCTCGAACCGGGCAAATGGCTTCTCATCGGCCTGCGTGAAGGCATTGAGCCCGACAACCAGCCGCTCCTTGTGCTGAAGCTCGCGGTCGTACTGCACGTTGAAGCGATCCATCTCGCCCTCGAGCCAACCGCTCTCGATCGCTTCGACCAAGCCACGCTTCTCGATCTCCGCAAGCAGCGTCAAGGCCTCCTTCTCGACCGCGTCGGTGAGCGCCTCCACATAATAGCTGCCGCCAAGGGGGTCGGCCACCCGGGCGGCACCGATCTCGTGCGCCAGGATCTGCTGGGTGCGAAGCGCGAGTTCCTTGGCTTCTTTGGTTGGAATGCAAATCGGCTCGTCATAGGTGCAGGTTTCGACCGACTGCACGCCGCCGCAAATCGCGGCGAACGTCTGAAGTGCGCCCCGCGTGATGTTGTTGAGCGGCTGCTGGTAGACCAGCGATTTGCCTGCCGTGTGGCAGGCAATCCGCAGTCTCATGCTGCGCTCATCGGTGGCGCCGAAACGCTCTTTCATCGTGCGCGCCCAGATCCGCCGCAGCGCGCGAAATTTGGCGACTTCCTCGAAGAAGTCCACGTCGGAGGTCGATACCCACGCCATACGGGGCGCGATCTGATCGACCGAAGTGCCCCGTTTGGCGATGTCTTCCAGGCAGGTGTTGACGATCGCCATTCCCACTGCGATCTCGCCCGCCGGAGATACGCCACGCTCGCGGATGTCGTAGGCCTGGGGCAGGCCGAGCGCCCAGCGCGGCGTGTTGGCTGCCGAATATTCCAGGCAGCCGGCGCTCATCCGCAGGGCCATGTTCGGCGGAACGAGCTTCGCGCCCCAGCCTGAGATCACCTGGTGGAAATAATCCGGCATGTGCGAGCCGAGCAGCTGATCCAGTGGCTGACCGCGCTTCTTGTGAACCGCGACGGTGAGAGGATAGACCAGGGAGATCGAGTGCCATGCGAGATCGATCTTGGAGAGATCGATACCTTCCATGAGTCGTTCGCAATCCCGCAGCGTCGGCAGCGACACGCCTTCGATACCGACATCATTGCGGAACAGCGGATGGTCCGGGTCGACAGCCCATTTGGTCGGCACGTCATCGACCACGTTCAGGCCTGAAGCACCGTTCTCGATCGCACGTTCCAAGCCCACCCTTGTATCTTCCGGCGAACCATAACCAACGATCTCACGCATGCTCCACATGCGTGACCGATACATCTCCGGGAACGCGCCTCGCGTGAAAGGATAGGTGCCGGGGGCGGCTGTGATGTCCTCGCGATCCGGGACGTCCTCGGGAGAATAGTGGGATTTGGTTTCGATATTCCCCCAGGTTTTGGTCCTGGAGAGACCTATCGTCGTCAGTTTGTCGTGTAGCATAGGTCTCTTCCTTCGGAATTTTGAGAAGCTTCACGGCCGGTGCGGTGGCGAAGGGCATCCTTAAGCCCATCTGTACTCCGCCCCATGCTTCAGGCGATCCTTCTGGTGGCTTGCCGGTCGATCGTGGCTTCCCCTCGACCGTAGAAGGCGCGAATTTCGCCCTGCAGCGGAACACCGCGCAGCGTTGCAATTGCCGCTTCGGAGAAGGGGGCATCGCTTCCGCTCGGCTTCGCGAACGTCAGCGCGCCGCGTCCCGTCGCGGCTGTACGGTAATTCCAGCGCATCACGTTCACGAGCGGATAGTCCACATCGCAACTGCCGTTCGGACCGGGAATATATTTCCACCCGAACGTGCGCACCTCGCCGGCGCGGGCGTTGACGCGATCCAACGCCGGAGCGGCAAGCGGTGCCAGGTCCGTCGCCTCACCCTGGAGCAACAAGGCATCCTCCTCGAAGCAGCTGAACCTGTAACCCCCTTCGACCTCGACGCTGTCGGGAATGTTTCCGAGCAGCTTCGGCAGCCCCATGAACTCGCGACCGGCGATCAGCGCGCCGGCCTTATTCACCCACAGCACGGGCGCATAGGCAGCGGCGATGGTGCCATCATTTCCTTCATGGATGGCACTGACGGTGACGACAATTTCATTGTAACCGCGACCGCCCAAATAATCGACGTCGTTATACTGTACATAGGCAAGGGAAAGAACCGGCGCATCCGGAGAGCGGAACTGGTTGGGCAGGAGCGTTTCCGCGGCATCCCGAGAAATCGGGGCGCTCAGAACGATGGCATGCGCATCCTCGATCACTGTTTTATCCGGAACCGAAGACGGACCGAACAAGGCTGGCATGTCGTAGCGACGGCCTTCTAGCGGCCAAAAGGCCATAGTTGATCTCCTCCTCGGACCCTTGGCTATGGGTCTCAAGCCGCACAATGTATCATAACGCCTATTAGAATTACCTTGACAGTGAGGGCAGGGTCAAGTGTAGAAATATCGCATGGTCCACATGACAACGCTCGGGCAGGGGCTGCAGCCTGCCGCCCCCCAGTCCACGACATCGCCCGACCGAAGCGGGTCGCAGCTGTTTGGGCCCGAACTGGAGGATTTCCGCTCGGAGGTTCGGAGTTTTATCCGCGAAAACCTCGATCCGGCGATAGCGGAACGGACGCGGCGCATCTCGTTCTTCGAGAACTGGGACGACAAAGTCAGCTGGAATAAAACGCTGCACCAGCGGGGCTGGTCGATGCCGCATTGGCCGGTTGAGTATGGTGGATGTGGCTGGTCGGCGTTGCAGATTCACATTTTCGAACAAGAGTGCTTCGCTGCAGACGCGCCTCGCGTTCCATTCATGGGGCGCTACCTGGTTGGCCCGGTGATCTACACGTTCGGAAGCGACTGGCAGAAAGAACGTTTCCTTCCGCGAATATTGGCGGGTGAAGAGACCTGGGCGCAGGGCTTTTCCGAGCCTAATGCCGGTTCGGACCTGACCTCTCTGAGGACGCGCGCCGAGCTGATCGATGGCGAATTCGTGGTTAATGGCCAGAAGATGTGGACCACCGACGGTCATGTTGCGGATTGGGGCTTCTTCCTGGTGAGAACGGACCCGACCCAGACGCGTGGCCGCGGGCTTTCATTCATCCTGATCGATCTGCGCAGTCCTGGCGTTACCATCCGGCCGATCCGGACTATCGACGGTCGCCAGCACGTCAACGAAATCTTCCTCGAAGACGTGCGCGTGCCCGAGCAGAACCTTGTCGGCGAGGCGGGGCGAGGATGGGACTATGCAAACTTCCTTTTGGGTAACGAACGAACCACCAGCGCGGAGATCTATTGGTCCAAGCGCGAACTAGCCAAGGCACGGCACCTCCTGCAATCGCGGGCCGCCCGTGCGTTCAACCTTGACGCGGTTCGCACGCGCCTCGCACGGGCGGAAATGGATGCGCTGGCGCTGGAGTTCTCCGTTCTTCGCGAACTATGTGGGGGGGACGGTGTCTCCGAGGAAACCGCCGTCGCATCCAGCCTGAAGGTCCGCGGAGCCCGGCTGCAACAGCGCATCTCCGAACTTCAGATGGACATCATCGGCATCCGGGCCCTCCGCATGTTCGATGAAGAGGATATCCTGGCGCACGATGAGACCCGCGCGCCGTTGTGGCCCAATATCGTGGTAGGGAAAACGTCCAACGCACTGTTGCTGTGCGGAGCGTCGATCTATGGCGGCTCCGAGGAAATCCAGAAGAATATCATTGCGAAACGAGGATTTGGCCTGTGATTACGGAGAGCCTTTCCTTCAAGCCGTCCGACGAGCAGGGCCTGCTATTGGATTCCGCAGAACGGTTCGTTCGCGATTACACCTCGCGCCACGCCATTGCCGCCATCGAGTCCCGAGCGGAGCCGTTCGATCGCTCCCTGTGGCATCAACTCGCCGAACTGGGCTGGCTCGCGCTCGCGACCGGCGAGGAGTTCGGCGGCCTCGGGGGCTCAGCCGGGGATATTGCCGTGCTGATGCGAGGACTCGGCCCTGCGATGCTTCGCGAGCCGCTAATATCCTCCTCGGTACTTGCGACTACACTGATCGAGCGCGTCGCACCCGAGGTCGGGCGTGACCTGCTGGAAAAGGCGGCGATCGGCGAGGTCGTCTTCGCGGTCGCACATGAGGAGTTCGCTCCTAATGCTCCGGAGAGTGTCATAGCGTCACCAAAGGGGCAGGGGTTCAGCCTGTCCGGCGCCAGCCTGGCCTGCTGGAATGCCCCTGATGCCGACACCTTGCTGGTGCTGACCCGCATGGCGGGAAGCCACGCATTGGCGCTTTTTCTGGTCGAAGCCGGCGCGGCTGGCCTCTCGCTTGATTCCTACGGACTCATCGACGGATCAACGGCCGCGGACCTCATATTCGCCGACGTCGAGGTCGATCAGGCGAGCCTTCTGGGTTCCGGGCCAAAGGTGGAGGCCGCTTTCGGAGAGGCGGTTGACAAGGCCATCATTGCGCATTCGGCCAAGATCGTAGGCATCCTGCGCGCGACGCTCGATCAGACCAGCGAATATCTGAAAACTCGTGAGCAGTTCGGCGGGCCGCTCTCGCGCTTCCAGGCGCTCCAGCACCGTATTGCCGAGATGTTCGTCCAGTTCCAGGATGCGACCGCGGCGCTGGAGTTCGCCGTGCGCGCCTTCGACGGCGGATGCCCCATAGAACGACAGATGCTGGTTTCGGCAGCCAAGGTCGTCATCGCCGAGGCCGCGCGGTACATCGGCGCGCAAAGCATCCAGTTGCATGGCGGAATCGGGGTGACCGAGGAGTATCAGGTCGGCCATTATCACCGAAACATCCTCCTCTTCGAGAAGATGTATGGAGATACGGGCTTCCATATGTCTCGTTATGAACAATCGATTGCAGTAAGGCTGAATGATGACCGCTGATCCGCAGTTCGAACAGATTTCGTTCAGACGGCAGGGGCGTATCGCCTATGCGTCCTTCAATCGCCCGGATGTCCTCAACGCGTTCAGCCGGACCATGGAGCGCGAGCTCTGCGATCTTTTATACTTCATCACGCGAGATCCCGACAGCGATGTGCTCGTGCTTTCGGGCGAGGGCCGGGCGTTCAGCGCCGGCGCGGACTTCGCGTTCATGCAGGAAAATATCGATCACCCCGAACGTTTCGACATCACCAGCGCGAAACAGGTGGTCTTCTCGCTCCTCGACTGCCCAAAGCCGATAATCGCCAAGATCAATGGCGACGCGGTTGGCCTCGGTGCGACGATCGCGCTCTTTTGCGACATAAGCTTCGCAGCGGACACGGCGAAAATCGGTGATCCTCACGTCCGTGCCGGATATGTGGCAGGCGACGGTGGCGCCGCGATCTGGCCGTATCTGATAGGTTTTGCCCGAGCCAAGGAATTCCTGTTCACCGGGGACCTTCTTGCGGCGCAGCGCGCTGCAGATATCGGCCTGATCAATCACTGCGTGGCGCCGAACGAGCTGGACGAGCGGGTGGATGCGTTTGCCGAAAAGCTTGCCCGCGGCGCTACCCTTGCGATCCGCTGGACCAAGATGACCGTGAACGTCTCGCTCAAGCAGATCGCGACGGCAACGCTGGACGCGGGCATGGCCTATGAGGCGCTCTCAAACATGACGGCCGACCACCGAGAGGCCGTTGCGGCTTTTAAGGAAAAGCGGCGGCCGGTGTTCAAGGGTGTTTGACGTCGATGCCGATCATCACATCACCGTGGTGCATATGCACGGGAAAGGTCTGAATAGATCGAGATGCGGGAAAACCGCCGGACTTGCCCGTCCTGACGTCGAATTGTGCAGAGTGGAACGGACAGATCAAATGGTAGCCGAGCAGCCTCCCGCCATCGAGAGGCTTTGCCATATGTGAGCACCGGTTGGCGACGCAATAGACGGTCTTCCGAACAAGCATCAGGAGGACTTCCCGCGACGCCACGGTGAAGAGCCGAAATTCACCCTCCTTGAGATCTGACAGTTTGCAGACCTGCACGTAGGTCGTCGTCACCTTCCTGGGCACCTCTTGGGTTGCATCATGGACCGTCGGCTGATGGGGATGATCCTGACGCGCTAGAACAGCGAAAGACGCTCGCTCATCGCATTCAGGCCTTGTCTTGGCAATCCCCGCAGGCGGCCGCGCCCTTGCTTTCCTGTCCACAACGAAACACGGACAGACTAAAGGGTGCTTAACAGATGGCCGCCATCAACGGTGATGACCGAACCGGTCATGTACCGCGAAGCATCGGATGCCAGCAGCAGCAACGGCGCATCGAGATCCGACATTTGTCCCAGCCGCCGTTGCGGGATCCGCTTGATCAGCGCCTCGCCGGCAGCGGATTGGAAGAAGCTGTCGTTGAGCTCGGTAGCCAGGTAGCCGGGCGCGATCGCATTGACGCGGACGTCGTACCGCGCGAGTTCGAGCGCGAGCTGCTTCGTCAGCTGGATTATCCCTGCCTTGGACACCGCGTAGGGAGTTACCTGACCCCCCTGCCGTAAACCAAGTATCGAGGCGATGTTGATGATCGAGGCGCCCGCGCCTTTGTCGCGCGCGCGCCGTGCCACCTCACAGGCCATGAAGAAGGCGCCGGAGAGATTGGTGTCAACAATCGATGACCAATCCTGCTCCGTCTGGTCCAGCACCGGTTTGGTGTTGGTCACGCCGGCATTATTGACGAGGATATCGATATCGCCCGCTTCGTCGAGCGCCGACCGGATGGAAGCGTTGTCGGTCACGTCGAGTTGAACCGCGCGCGCGTTTTCGCCGATGCTAGCGACGAGCGCATCCAACGCCTGCTTACGCCGGGCACCCACCACCACTCGCGCCCCGGCCGCCGCCAGTGTGCGTGCGAAATGTGCGCCTAAACCGCTGGAGGCTCCCGTAACGAAAGCCCGCTTACCCTCGACGTCGAGCATCGTGGCTAGGCTCAAAGGATCTCGCCCAGCACATATCCCACCGGGTAGGTTTCCCCGGTCTCGGCCAAGATCTTGAGGGTGCCGCTGGCGGGCGCATCGACTTCCTGTGTCGATTTGTCGCTTTCCAGCGCGTAGAGGGGCTCGCCCTCCTTCACGTCACCGCCATCGGCGACCAGCCATTCGCTGAGGATTCCCTCGCTCATCGAAAAGCCCAGTTTGGGAAGCAGAATCTGCATGGATGGCGCCTCCGATCAAGGCAGCGTCGAACGGATGGCGTCGACGATCTTCGCGACATCCGGCACGTGCGCGGTTTCGAGCGGTTTGGAAAAGGGCACGGCATTGAATGATCCGCCGACGCGCCGCACCGGCGCCTTCAGGCTGCCGTGAAGCTGTTCGGCGATTTCCGCGGCAATTTCCGCACCAACCCCGAAGTTCCTTACGGCCTCGTGTACGACCACCGCACGGCCGGTCTTGCGCACGGACGCCAGCACGGTTGCGGCGTCATAGGGAGCGATCGTACGAAGATCGACCACCTCGACCGATATACCTTCGGCGCCCAGCTGCTCGGCGGCTGCCGCCACCTGGTTGACCATGAAGCCGTAGCTGATGACGGTCACATCATGGCCTTCGCGAGTCACATTCGCGCGGCCTAGCGGGATCAGCTTGCCACGCTCCGGTGCCTCACCGGCGACGAAATAGGTCGCGAGATTCTCGATGAAGAGAACCGGATCCTCGTCGAAGATCGCAGAAAGCAACAGGCCGTAAGCCTCGGCGGGAGACGAGTATGTAACAACCTTGATACCGGGAGTATGCGCAAACCAGGCCTCAAGGTAATCGGAATGTTGCCCGCCGTTGCCGACGCCCGCGCCCGTCATCGTGCGGATCACCATCGGAACATTGGTCTGACCGCCAGACATATAGCGCAGCTTCGCCGCATGATTGGTGATCATGTCCATCGCCACGGTGGTGAAGTTCATCAGCATGATCTCGGTCACGGGGCGCATTCCCGCGAGCGCTGCGCCGATGCCTGCACCGATGATGGCCTGCTCCGAGATAGGAGTTGAACGCACGCGCGCGTCGCCGAATTCGGTCGAGAGACCCTTTGTCACGCCGAGCACACCGCCGCCCTCCGGATCGGCAAGATCTTCGCCGATGACGATGACATTCTCATCTTCGGCAAGAGCGTCACGCAGGGCGAGATTCAGCGCCTGGATCGAATTTATTTTTTTCATGCCCGGTCCACCTGAACATCGAATTTTTGGTGAAGGCTCACCTTGGGCTGGCTCTCTTCCGCACATACGTCGCGAAAGAGTTCGGCGGGCTCGGGCCAGGGACTCGCGAGCGCGAACGCCTCGGCTTCCTCGACCTCGGATGCGATTTCCGCCTCGATCGCGGCAAGCTCGTCCTCGCTGGCCATTCCGTCGCTCAACAGCTTCGAGCGAAAGGCTGGCACCGGGTCGGCCGACAGAGCGTCGCGGAACTCATCCTTGGGGATATAGGCAGAATCGTCGCCGAGCAAATGGCCTTCGAATCGGAAGGTATGAGCCTCGATCAACGTCGGGCCCTCGCCCGAGCGCGCCCGCTCGACGGCCTCACGTCCCGCCCGCCACATGGCAGCAGGATCGTTACCGTCCACCGATATACCGGCCATGCCATAGGCCGCCGCGCGCCCTGCGACACTGCCGCCGCCTGTAAACTTGCCGAAAGCCGAGTGCTCGGCATATCGATTGTTCTGGCAGAGGAAGATCACCGGCAGCTTCCACACGGCCGCCAGGTTCAGCGACTCATGGAAGGCACCGATGTTCGACGCCCCGTCGCCGAAATTGGCGATCGTGACCCGTTTTTCACCGCGGACTTGCGAAGCCAACGCCAGGCCCGTCGCGATTGGCATGGAGGATCCAACCACCCCGGTCGTCACCATCACCCCCTTGTCCGGGTAGGTGATGTGCATCGGGCCGCCCTTGCCCTTGCAGCTTCCGGAGGCCCGGCCGGCATATTCCGCCCAGATGATCCTGGAGGGTACGCCTTTCGCGAGTTGATCATGAATGCCGCGATAGATGGTGCAGATATAGTCGTCGTCCGTCAGGCTTACGGACAGCGCCGCCGGAATGATTTCCTGGCCCCGCGGAGAGTAGTAGATCAGGTTCATCCGCCCAGCCTTCGCGCTCGCGCGAATCCTCTCGTCGTTATGCGCGATGAGGTATACTCTGCGATAGATTTCCAGGAGCGTCTCGCGTCCCGGCGCTTGTTCCGCCATAATGTTCAAGCCTCACTCCATCCGCTCCAGGTTTACACGACACCCGCCTGGCTAAACGACAATTATTCTAAGAAGGGTTATTTTTATAGCAAGCGGAAACTTCGGTTAAAGGCAAGTCCAAACCTTAGCGCGGGCGCCGCCATCCCGTCGGACCATGTCCCGTACGCCGCTTTTCAAACAGAAGTTAGTTTTTGATGTTGATCGGCTGGACGCGTCGCGATATGCTCCACGCTATCATGGCCGGGGGCGCTCGAGCTACCCGCCTTTCGGGAGAAGGTTTCGTGACAAGCACAGGCCCGCTTAGGCAGCCCTTTGATTACCGGGAAGGCATTCGCTCCTATGAGAGCGTACCGGCCGACTCGATTCTGGCGAAGGCTCCATATGTCGACAACGGCACCGATCGTATCGATCCCCGGCGCTACACCGACCCGGCGGAATCTGCGCTCGAGTGGGAAAAGCTGTGGACCAAGGTCTGGAATCTGGCCGGCATAGAATCGGATATCCCCAATCCGGGGGATTGGTTCAAATATGATCTGGGCAAGGAGAGCTTCCTTATCGTCCGTGGCGATGACGGCAAGGTTCGCGCTTTTTACAATGTCTGCCCTCACCGCGGCAACCAGATCGTCAGAAACGATTTCGGCACGGTAGGCGACACGTTCAGCTGCGCTTTCCATGGCTGGAAGTTCGCCAAGGATGGCGGACTGCGCGAAGTGAAGGAGCCGGAGACCTTTCGTCCGGAAGCCCTCGCCTGCGCGACAGGCCTCACCGAGGTTCGCTGCGATATCTGGGCTGGCACGGTGTTCATCAACATGGATGACAATGCCGAGCCCTTGCTCGACTTCCTGAGCGTTTTGCCGTCGCACCTCGATCCTTATCAACTCCAGAACTATCGCGTCTTCGATGACATCGAATATGTGTATGACGCTAACTGGAAGACCACCCTCGATGCGTTCGTAGAGTTTTACCACGCAGACCAGATCCATCCGGAGCTGGGCGAGGCGATGGAAACCTATTTCTGCCAATATGACCTGTATCCCCGGGGTGTCAGCCGGATGATCTTGCCGTTCGGCAACTCACCCGACAAGCTGTCCGACACGGAGAGCGTCAACGAGGTGCAGAAGGCGATGGTTCGCCAGTGGGAAGGTGATCCCGAGGAGTGGAGCCATCTGAAGGGTTATGAGTATAAGAAGGCGATGATCGAGGTGAAGCGCCGCCTTGCCAAGAAGGCTGGGTGGACCCACTGCGACAACCTTAGCGACGATCAAATGGTTGACGATCTCAACTATTTCATCTTCCCCAACGTGACGACGAACACCTACTCCGACGTCAATTACTTCCAGATCTTTCGCCCGCACCCCACCGATCCGATGAAGTGTATCTGGCGTTCGATCACTCTGATACCACCGGCGAAGCACCCGGAGTTCCGCCCGCTCGAACTCGCCAGCTTGGGCCAGGGCACAGTCGGCGAGGCAGGCTGGGACGGCACTGTCCGTCCGCCCACGCGTCGCGTGACCGATCCAGCCGACACGGGCTATGTGCTCGAGCAGGATGCGCTATTGGTGCCGGGCGTGCAGCGCGGGATGGAGTCCCGCGCATTCAAGGGTTACATCCTTAGCGAACAGGAGAGCCGCATTCGGCACTATCTGGCCGAGCTGGACCGCTATCTCGAACGCTGAGCTGACGACTGCCGGTTGAACATTTGCGAGAGCCGCGCAGCCGAGTGTCGGTGCGCGGACCAGCCGGTGATCTGCGGTTCATCTCTGGCGAACCATTGCAGCGATGGGGATCGGCGCGCTCGCAATTTCTAGGATGATGCTATGGGCCATGTTCTCGTCACCGGCGGCAGCGGCAATATCGGTATGTATGCGGTAGCCGAATTTATTCGGCGGGGGCATCAGGTGACCGTTCTAGATCGTGAGACCGCAGCGCCCATGTTGATGGAGGTGGCGCCGGAAGCGAAAATCGTCGCTGGTGACATTCTCGACGTCGAGCATCTGTCCGATGTCATCCGGAATGGGAGGATCGACAGCATCCTTCATCTGGCCGCCTATCTCGGGCCGGAGTCGGTCACGTCTCCGATCAAGGCAATGGACGTGAATTGCCGCGGCACCGCGAATATCTTTGACCTGGCCATCCAACACGGGGTGCGCCAGGTTTGCTGGACGAGTTCGATCGCCGCGGTCGGGACACTGCCCGATTACGACGGCAGGCCGGTCGATGAAAGTTATCGGATCGCGTCGACCACGACGTACGGAGCCAGCAAATATTACGGCGAGCTGATCAGCGCTATTTATCGCGGGCGCGGCCTGGATGTAAGGTGCGTCCGGGCAGCGTTCGCCTTCGGCCTCGGCAAGCTCACAGGTAGCTGGGGCGCCAATTATAATCGGGTGATCTATAACGCCGCGCTCGGCAAGCCGTCGATCTTCCCGTCCTGGGCAAAGACCGGCATGCAGATGATCTACAACAAGGATCAGGGTAAGCTCTGCGTGGAGGCGACTCTTTCACCGCCATCGGAGCACTGGTTGTTCAACACGCCTACCGAGAAGGCGTTCTCGGAAGAGGAGGTTATCGACCTCATCCGGGATGTCGTTCCGGATGCCGACATAACGCGGGACTATACTCCGCCCCCAGGTTCTGCCTTTCCGCCGAATGTCGACGGCAGCCGCGCGGTCCGTGAACTTGGTTTCTCGCCGGATTATAGTGTGCGCGACGGCATAGCGGAAATGGTCGACTATTACCGTCGCGATGGGCATCGCGCCGTTCAATCGGTGCAATCCTGAATGTCTCTCCGAATTGTCGACGTTGCGGCTTGCGCAAACGCTGCCGATGCATAAAGTACAATTGATCTTAGAATGGCGGCGGGGAACCTGGCGTTTCCGCCCCAAAACAGGAGCTGCACTTTGAAGAAGCAGCTCTTCCAGTTGTTCGTTTAAAAAACCACCGATGGAGAGTGATGCATGGCGGATGTTTCCAGTCAATTCTCGCTTGAAAGAGCGGCCGATCGCCTCGAGATCCAGCACCGGGTCTATCAATATTGCCGTGGTGTCGACCGGCTGGATTACGCCACGGCCCGCGATGCCTTCCATCCCGATGCCTTCGATGACCACGGCTACTACAAAGGCGATGTCGATGGTCTCCTGAAGGGCATCTTCGAGCGCCATAAGGCTGTACCATTCTCGTTCCACCTGATCGGCAATGTCTTCATCGAATTTTCCAGCCAGGATGAGGCGATGTGCGAGTCTTACGCACTCACATGGTTGGATGCAGGCAAGACGCCGGAAGATGAAGAGAAGTCGATGCTCATCGCTAACCGCTTTGTCGATCATTTCACACGACGCGAGGGAGCGTGGCGCATTGCGAAACGAACCGTATTGCCGGTGACGGCGACCACTTTCTCGGGCCCGCCGCCTATCCCGACCAAGGACTGGACTCAGCCCACTCGTGATATGAACGACCCGTCACAGCTGCTGCGGAAAGCTCTCGGCTTGATCGTGTGACGGTGGCTGGCGGAGATCAGCTTCGATCGCCAGATCTCGAATGAGCGCCCGGACGGCACCCAAACTCTACGGACCGCTCCTTTCTGACATGGGCGCGCGACAGCATTAATGGAGGCAGCAATGCGATTTGGCTTTTCGATACCCACGCTGACGGCATTCCCGCGGTCGACTGAGAATTATGAGGGCGGCACGCGCATCCGATACGAGCGGACGTACGAAATCTGCCAGCTCGCTGAGGAACTGGGCTATGACTTCGGCACCATCGGCCAGCACCGCTTCAGTCCTGAAGTGATCGACGCTTCGGCACCGCTAATGGTGCTCGCTGCGCTCGCCGCGAAGACCAAGACGCTCAAGCTCTGCACCAACATAACGCTGATCGCGACGCATCCTGTGATCGATTTCGCCGAGCAGGTCGCTACGGTGGACGAAATCTCCGGCGGGCGGCTCATTCTGACAGTCGCCCTCGGTTACCGGCCCTATGAATATGAAAGCGTAGGGCTCAACTTCAAGGAACGCGTCGGGCGGCTGGAAGAGGGCGTCGAGATACTGCGTCGGGCCTGGCGCGGCGGCCCTGTGCATTTCGACGGTAAATATCTCAAAGTGCCGGGCGTCGTCATCACTCCTCCGATCACGCAGGAGGGCGGTCCGCCGATCTGGATAGGAGCCGACGTTGAGAAGGCGATCAGCCGCGCCGCACGGATCGCCGACGGCTGGGTCGCGGTCAACACGGAGACGATCACCTCGCTCACTCCCAAGATCGCACGGTTCAAGCGCGAGGCCGCCGAGCATGGCAACAAGGGCACGGTCGCGATCGTGCGCAAGGTCGGCGTCGGCAAGACGCGCCAGCAGGTCGAAGACGAGTGGTTTCCGGATATCCTCAAGGCGTTCCAGACCTATGTTCATCACAACGTGGTGTTCGAGAACAAGGAGTTCGAGGAGGTCCTGAGATCCGGCAAATCGATGCGCCTGAACGACTTCCCGGATGATCTGTTTGTCGCCGGAACCCCCGGCGAGTGTATCGACCAGATCCGCGACATCCAGCGCAAAACAGGCTGCGAATATATAATTTGCGACTTCGGTCGCGCAGCGCACGGCGCTCCCTATGACCGGCTGCGCGAAATGATCGAGCTGTTCGGACGAGAGGTGATCCCGGCATTCTCACCCGCGGAGGCAGGTGTATGAGGGGGGAGGCTTGGTGCCACAAGTCGTGCCATCGCGATCATGACGGGGGAATTTCTAAACTATGCTAGAAATGCAATTGACTACCACATAATTGCGGTCTACGCATGACTCGTGGACGCAAAAGTGGATCTTGCTGGCCTCGGCCACGCCATTGCCGTAGCGCGGGAAGGAAGCTTCAGCGCCGCCGCTGAAGCGCTGGGAGTATCGCAGTCTGCTATATCACGAAGCATTCAGGCGCTCGAATCCCTCTACGATACGCGCCTGTTTGAACGCGCCAAGCTCGGAACGAAGCTGACGAAGGACGGCGCCGCTTTTCTGAAGATCGCAGAGGATATCGTCCGACGCGCGCACCTCGCGAACGACCAGCTTCGTAGAGTTCCCAGCGGCGGGACGGCCCCGGTGCGCATGGGTGTCGGCCCCCTGATTGCCGCGACCCTGCTGCCGCGGCTGCTACCCAAGCTGATCGCGGAGGGAACGCAAATCGAGGTCAATGTCGCGTCTAGTCGGGCGCTTCAGCTCGAACTTCAGCAGGGTATGCTGGATTTCTGCATCTGTGCGATAAGCAGGCTCGAATATCTATATGCCGCCAACGACTTCGAGGTGCATCGCGTAACTCCTGGATCATTTGGTTTGATCGTCAGAGATGGACACCCAATTCTTGCTGAAGGCGCTACGCCCCAGAACCTGGCAAAATACCCTACCGCTTCCGGTTCTTTCTTGCGGGACAGTGTCGCTCCTTTTTCCTTCGACTATTACGGACTGCAGCTTCCAAGCGTAGAAGTCGATGATTACAACCTCTTGGTCGAGTTGGCTGTGCAGACCGATATCATCATCATCGCCAACCGCCTGCTCGCCCACACGCACCGACAAAAAGGGGTAACATCCCTCCCGCTGGCAATAACCGCGGGAGAGCACGCCGACGTGGTGGTAATATCTTTGAAGGATGGCCTTTCGTCGAAGGCGAAGCGCGCGATCGAGGTGTCGGCTGAATATGCTGATACCATGATGGAAGTCGTTAACTCCGGATAACGATAGACAGTTGCAGTACTCGTGTACAGTCTGTCGCACCGTTCATGCTGCTGATCGTATATGATTATTTTAGGAGAGCAGAAATGCCTGTCAAAGCACGAGCAAGGTTCGTCGAGCTCATCAAGCTGGGGCACATACCGCTGGGGGTTTACCTGACATCGGTAGATGCAGCGACCACGGAGGTCTTTGCAGCGGCAGGATATGACTTCGTCATCATCGATTGCGAGCACGGCCCCCACGACAATGCCAGCGCACTGGGGCATATTCGTGCGGCGGAGGCCGGTGGAGTGATCCCGCTCGTGCGGGTGCTTGAAAATTCACCGACCCTGATTCAGGCCTCGCTCGATCTTGGCGCCCACGGCGTCATCGTTCCGAAGGTGGAAAACGCTGCACACGCCCGCACGGCCGTTTCAGCCAGCCTTTACGCTCCCAAAGGATTCCGCGGCATGTGCAACGGCTGTCACGCCGCGGGCTATTGCGGGCTCGATGACTGGGCGGAGCATCAGTGCCAGTCCGATGAGAACGTCGTCATATTCCCGCTGATCGAGACGGTCCGCGGCGTCGAGAATATCGAAGAGATCCTCGATGTGCCGGGCATCGAGTTCGTCTTCTTCGGGCCTGGCGATCTTTCCAACGACATGGGCGTCAACCTCGTCAGGGAGCCCGAGAAATTGATGCCGGCTTGGCACAAGGTGAAGGATGCGGCGCGGGCGCGCGGGAAATATGTCGTGTCGGTGGGGGCCTTCGGCTTCGAAGATGCCGATATCTACGCCGGCGTCATGGACTTGATGATGCTGCGTGCCACTGCGGCAGAGGCCGCGAAGAAGCATCGCGCCTTTGTCGCCTCTCGCGGCGAGAGTCGTCAACAAGCGGCTATGGCATAATCGATCGAGCCAACCTGGCCATGTGCGGGGTCCGCCAGCATCATCCTCCAAGGCAGTAAAGTTTATGTCCTATCATTTGAACTGGAAGAAGCTCGCGCCCTTCGGCGTCGAAGTTCACGACATCGATCTGTCGCAGCGGCTTCCCGAAGACACCGCATATGCACTGCGCAGGCTGTACGAGGAGAATCACCTCCTCGTATTCCGTAATCAAAATATGTCACTCGCCGAGCAAAGAGAGGCGGCTGGGATGTTCGGACATGTTTTCCCGATGGAAGAAGGTGTCCATTACATCTCTAATGTACGCAAGGACGGCTATCTGGGCGGTCTCGAGATCAAGTTTCACTCGGATCTGGCATATTGCGAGTTCCCGATCGACGGCATAATGCTTCACGCGATCGAGGTCGATAGCGGCAAGACGTCCACCCAATTCGTCGACATCATGGATGCCTGGCGAACGCTACCTGGAGATCTCAAGGACCGAGCGCAGGACATGCGCGCCGTCCAGATGTTCGTCCATGGACCGCAGGACAATCGCTATGGCGTGGATACGACGTTGCCGCACTGGTCGCATCGCGTTGCGCGCCCCCATCCGCGGATGGGCGAGTTGTGCCTCTACGTGATGGAGGAATCGACGCGGATGATCGGCGATCTGGCCGAGCAGGAGGGGCGGGCGCTCATTCGCGCGCTGTGCGACCACATCACCCGGCCCGAGACGGTGTACGAGCATATCTGGCATATGGGAGACGTCGTGCTGTGGGACAATCTGGCCTGCCAGCATGCCCGCGGCGCGCTTAATTCCAACGTCCCCAGGACGCTTCAACGCCAGACGCTCGGCTCGCTTACGTTCAAGCAACAATATGCGCATCTCGGCCCCGACGGCCTGGCGGCGGTTATCTCCCGCCTCGGCAGTGAGCCGGGTTGAGACCGGTCGTGGACTTCGTCTCCCATGGTCCCGCGAAAAGGCGGCCGCAACTGCTCGTGACGCGGCGGCTGCCTTCCGCTGTGGAGCAGCATCTACGGGCGCAGTTCGACGTGCAGCTGAACGAACAGGACGCGCCCCTGTCGCGGAACGGGCTCCGCGATGCGATGACACGCTATGATGCGATCTGCCCGACGATCACCGACCGCTTTGATGCCGAGCTGATCGCCACGCCGGGCGCAACGGTGCGTCTGCTCGCCAATTTCGGCGCCGGCTTCGAACATATCGATCTGGCTGCGGCAGAGCGGGCGGGCATCATCGTAACCAATACGCCCGATGCGTTGAGCGAGGCCACCGCCGATCTTGCCGTGATGCTGATCCTGATGGCCGCGCGCCGCGCCGGCGAGGGCGAGCGGGAACTGCGCGCAGGACGGTGGGCCGGGTGGCGGCCGACCCACATGATGGGGCAGGGCGTGTCCGGCAAGACGCTCGGTCTGGTGGGATTCGGCAGGATCGCGCAGGCCACCGCCGCGCGCGCAGCCGCGTTCGGGATGCGCATCCGCTATCATAGCCGCCGGCCGGCACCCGTCGAAACCGAGGCGGCGCTCGCGGCAAGCCGCGCCCCTTCGCTCGAGGTGCTGGCGGAAGAAGCGGATATCCTCTCGCTCCATGTGCCTGGCGGCAGCGAGACCTTCCACCTGGTCGATGAACGCCTGCTCGCGCGCATGAAGCCGAGTGCTATCCTGATCAACACCGCACGAGGTTCTATTGTCGACGAAGCGGCGCTCGCCGCCGCACTCCGGTCGAACCGGCTGGCCGCCGCCGCGCTCGACGTGTTCGAGCGCGAGCCCGCGATCCACCCGGAACTGGCGATGCTCGAGAATGTGGTGCTGCTGCCCCATCTGGGCAGCGCGACCGTCGAGACGCGAACGGCGATGGGCATGCAGGCGGCCGCCAATCTCGAAGCTTTCTTTGCTGGCCGCGAGCCACCCAATCGTGTCGCCTGAGCCCCGCCGCGTGCTGGATGCCGCACTGGCGGCGATCAGCCAGACGCTGGCGCGCGATGGCGTGCGACGGCCATTGGTGATCGGCCTGTGCGGGGCGCAGGGCAGCGGCAAGTCCACGCTGGCCGCCCGTCTGGCAAGCGGTTGTGAAGATGATGGCATTTCCACAGCGATACTCTCGATCGATGATCTTTACAGGACCAGAGCGGAGCGCGAGGTTCTCGCCCGGCAGGTGCACCCGCTGCTCCGCACCAGGGGTGTGCCGGGCACGCACGACATCGACCTTGGCTTGAGCCTGTTCGAGAGTCTCGATCGTGGCCGAGCCGTCGCGCTTCCCCGCTTCGACAAGGCCGCGGACGATCGCGCTGCGAAAGCGTGCTGGGGCAGGGCGGCCGCCAATACCGACGTGCTCATCTTCGAGGGCTGGTGCGTCGGCGCACGGCCGGAACCGCCAGCGGCACTCGCACAACCTGTCAATGCGCTCGAGCGCGACGAGGATCCGGACGGCATCTGGCGCCGCTTCGTCAACGAGGCCCTGGCCGGTGCGTATCAGAAGCTGTTCGCGCGTATCGACCTGCTGCTGCTGCTTGCTGCGCCGAGCTTCGCAATCGTCCGGGACTGGCGCATCGAACAGGAGCGGGATCTCCGAGCCAGCGCAGCTGTCGATGCAAAGGGAGTGATGTCGGACGCAGACGTGTCCCGCTTCGTCCAGCACTACGAGCGGTTGACGCGGCACATCCTCGTGGAGATGCCCGCGCGGGCCGATCTCGTGGCGATGCTCGGCGAAGATCGGCGCCCGCTTAACATCATCCAAGAAAAGGGTAGGGTCCGCTGCGAGCAAGGTAAGGGCGGTGCCCATCCAGTATGACCGATCCATATTATTTAATATGGTTCAAGTTAAACCATCAGATGTACCGATAAACTTATTAATACAAGGTCGTTGCATAGCTCAGCAGTGCCTTATTATTATTAACTAATACTAACATTTGAATCAGCGATAGGGGATGTAGATGAACCGGTCATTACTCGCACATTGTAGCATAATCACGCTCGCCGCCATCGCCATTCCGGCCCATGCTCAGACTGGCGTGGCGGAAGCGCCGACGGATGACATCATCGTTACGGCGCGTAAGCGCGACGAAACGTCACTCGCTGTGCCCTTGGCGATTTCCGCTGTCGGCGGAGCTGAGCTGGCCCGCAGAGGCATCACCAAGCTTGACGATCTGGGCAAGGTCGTCCCCCAGCTCCAGATCGGCGAGAGCAATGGCGGCATCCAGGGCGGGACGATTACGCTGCGCGGAATCGGCTCTGGAGACACTAGCGGCCTTGTCGAGCAGGCGGTATCGTTCGTGATCGATGGCGCGCCGGTTCAGCGCGTGTCCGTCCGACGGATGAGCGAACTGGACATCCAGCAGATCGAGGTCCTGAAAGGCCCCCAGGCGCTCTTCTACGGAAAAAACAGCCCCGGTGGCATCATTTCCATCCGTACGGCCGATCCCACCGAGGATCTCGCCGCCGGCCTTCGTGCGAGCTACGGGTTTAACGCCCGGGAAGCCAAGGTCAGTGGCTTCGTGGCTGGCCCGATCACCGGCAACCTCGGCATTCGCGGAGCATTTTACGGCTCGCGCGTGGGCGGCGACCAGCGCAACACGGTTCCAAAGTCCAACCCACTTCGGTCTCGCGGCCACCTGCCTTACGATCGCGAATATGGCGGGCGGATCACTCTCAAATGGGAGCCGACCCCGGAATTCGATGCGCGCTTCAAATTCAACTACGGTCGCACTCGTAATGAAGGCGTCCTGCAGAATGCTCAACTCGTATTCTGCGCCCTGGGTTCGGTGAACCAATTCAACATCCCGGAGGCAGATTGCACTCCCGATGACAGGATTTATAACCTGGATACCGGCACCGTGGCAACCAGTCGCCAATATCGGTTCGGAAACGGCAAGAATGATTTCCTCCAGCATCAGATCCTTACATCGCTTGAGCTGGGCTATAAACCGACAGATCAATTATCACTGACGTCTATTACGAGTCTCTACAAGGTAAACTTTGATTATCACGAAACGGTTTCACTGAACGGCTTGATCGTTGCCACGGGCGTCGATATTCGTGACTTCGGCCAGGAGCTAAGACTCCAATCCGATTTCGACATGCCGGTAAACTTCACTCTGGGAGGTTATTACGCCAATACAAAGGGAGATGCCTTTAGTGATGTCTTTGTGGGAGCTGTATCATCTATTGGGCAGGATACCTTCGTCAAAGGCGAGTCCTACTCGGTCTTCGCTCAAGGCACTTGGAACATTCTTCAGACGCTCGAGCTTGCCGGCGGTGCGCGTTATTCGCACGAGCACAAATCTGCGAAGGTGTTCGGCCGGCGCGACCCAGGCATCTTCGATGTTCCTGTGCGGGTGACGCCGAGCGAGCGTTCGTTCCACAACATCTCGCCGGAAGCGACCTTGACGTGGCGACCAACCCGTAACTTCACCTTGTACGGCGGCTACCGTCAGGGCTTCCTTTCCGGCGGTTTCAGCGCGGCGCCGACTGCCGCGCTCGACCGCTCCTATAATCAGCAAAAAACGAAGGGCTTCGAAGGCGGATTGAAAGCACTTCTCTTCGACAACAGCCTGCGCTTCAATCTCGCGGCCTATCGCTATGTCACCACCGGCCTGCAGGTGTCGATAGGCTTCACCGACCCGCAAGGTGTGGTTTCCCTTCAGACGGTAAACGCCGGCAAATCGACATCGGAAGGGCTTGAAGCCGATTTCAGCTGGAAGACTCCGGCCGAGGGACTGTCGCTGCACAGCGCGCTCGCTTACAATCGGTCACGCTACAACAAGTTCACCGCATTGTGCTATCGCGGACAGACCCCGGCGCAGGGATGCAACCTGGTCCAGAATGCCAGCGGCGCGTTCACGCTCCAGGACCTCAAGGGTCAGCAGGTCGTGCGTGCCCCCGACTGGGTGGTCAACTTCGGAGCCAATTACGAGATGCCCCTGTCGCAGGCGCTCAAGCTGGCGATATCCGGCGACGCCGCATATTCCGATAACTTCTTTACCGAAAGCCGCAATATCCCCGGCAGTTTGCAACCGTCCTACTGGCAAGTCGACGCTGGTGTTCGCCTGATCCAAGAAGGGCAAGGCTGGGAGCTTGCTCTGCTCGGCAAGAACCTTACAAATGAGTATTTCTTCATTCGGACGTCGGAGGCAAGCGGGACCGGAACCGTCGCCGGACGGCCGACAGGCACTGTGTCCGATCTGATCGGCGCGGTGAACAGAGGCCGGGAGGTTGTGCTGCAAGCCAGCGTCAAATTCGGTTCGCGATGATGGCTGGATCACTGCCGGAGCCGGGCTTCGGCAGTGATCCAGGACAAAAGAACGCCATTCCCGGACCAAGCTGGGGCGGCGGCATGGGTGGGCCTTGGCATCTAGGGAAGCTCGGCATTTGAGCACGCGCAATGAGCATGATGGTGTGCCATCTTATTCCAGGCGGCAAGCTTCGGCGCTTCTTGCTGTGCTGGTCGTTGCGTATATCGTCGCCTTTCTGGATCGACAGATCATCGCCCTGCTGATCGATACGATCAAGGCCGAGCTCAAGATCAACGATGTCGAGATTTCGCTCCTTCAAGGCTTGGCCTTCGCGCTGGCTTTCTGTCTGGCGACCTTGCCGGTGGGCTGGCTGGTCGATCGATACAGCCGCCGCCTTGTTCTTGTAGCCGGGATCCTGATCTGGAGTGTGGGAACCGCGCTATGCGGGCTCGCCGGCAGTTTTGGCCTGCTTTTCGCGGCGCGCATGGTGGTAGGATTGGGAGAGGCATTTCTATCTCCGGCCGCTTACTCGATGATCATCGATGCGTTTCCCCGCGACCGCATTGTTCGGGCCCTTTCGATATACACCATGGCAGGAACATTGGGAATCGGCGCCGCCTTCCTGTCGGGCAGCGCGGTCATGAGGATGATCGGCGCAATGCCATCGCTCGCGATCGGCCTGCCTACATGGCAGGCGGCGTTCCTGCTGGTCAGCATCCCCGGGTTCTTCACGGTCCTGCTGCTTTTGCTCGTCAAGGAGCCCCCCAGGAACGGCAGCGATCTAAAAGATGCGGCACCTTTTTTGGAAGTGGTTCGCTTCCTCCTCCGCAACTGGAGAAGCTTCCTACCGATCTTCATGTGCTCTGGACTGCTGGGCATTGCCTATTTCGCCGGGTTCAGCTGGTACGCAGCCCATCTCGGTCGTGTGCACGGAATCGCGCCTCAGTCAGCCGGGAGTCTGCTCGGTACATTATATCTCTGCACCTGCACGATCGGCACCGCGTTGGGTGTCGCCTTTTCGGAATATCTTCAGCGTCAGGGCAGGATGGATGCGCCGCTTCGGACGGTGTTCTTCATCTCCCTGATCGCCGCTGCAGCGAGCGGCTACGCCGCGGTTGATAATCTCTATCTGTCGCTTGCATTGCTCGTGATCCAGTCATTGGCGCTCGGATCATTTTTCGGCAATTGTGTTGCGGCGCTGCAAATCATTACGCCCGCCCGGATGCGTGGCGCCAATTCGGCCGCGTTCGCGCTCTGGAATGCGCTCGTATCGCTTGCCGTTGGGCCGACGATCATTGGCGCCCTCTCTGACCGGGTCTTTCCCGATCGCGCCGACGGTCTGGGCATCAGTGTGGCGATCGTCTGCGTGACGTGCGCGTCGATCTCGGCGGTGATCGCAGGCAAAGGTCTTGCGAGCTTTGCGAGAAGCGCGACGGCATTCCAGCGCCAGGCATAGGCGCAGGTCGCGCGCCCCCCGCATCCCCCGACGCTCACGCCAACACGTCGACCACGAGGTCCGCCGGTTGGGCTGTGGTACCAGTCGCCAGCCATGGGTCAGGCATCGCGCCTTCGCCGCGGACGTGATAGAAAGCACTTGAATGCCTTCCATCACGCCGTGACGATTGGGAATTTGGAGCGGAAATCGTCATTGACGATTAGCCGCTCCAGAATGAGCCGTTAACTCGCAGGGACATCGGACGTCCCCACGGATCGTTCGCTGCGGCCTCAGCGGTTCGGAGCAAGCAACTCGATGATGCGCATATCGGTGCAGTTGTCGGGTCCCACCGCCTTGAAGCAGACATGATCCGCGCCGGCGTCGAGGTGGTCCTGGATCCGTTTCCTGAGCGCCGCTTCGTCGCCCCATGCGACTATGGAATCGACGAGGTGGTCGGAGCCGCCATTGGCAAACTCTTCATCGGTGAACCCCATCGCCCGCCATGAGTTCAGGTAGTTGTCCAGCCCGAAATACAATTTCAGTTCCGCTCGGGCTATGCTGCGCGCCTTCTGCGGATCGGTTTCTAGGATCAACTTCTGTTCCACGCAGAGCAGTTTGCCGGGACCGAGGATTTCCCGCGCTCGCGCGGTATGATCCGGGTTCACGTTGAAACTATGCGCTCCATCGGCAGCATCGCGTGACAGTTCCAGCATCTTGCCCCGCAGCGCGGCCAGCACGATGGGTGTCTTTTCCGCCGGCGGTGCGGCGTAATAGGGTGCCTTCGCGATGCCTTCCAGATAGGAGCGCATGGCGGCTATGGGCTTTGAGTAATCATGCCCCCGCACCCCTTCGACTACCTGGGGGTGCGATACGCCGAGTCCCAGGATGAAGCGGCCGTCCGACATCTCGTTCAGCGCGTTGGCGGCCATGGCGGAGGCTACCGCATCGCGTGAATAGATCGACGATATGCCCGTGGCGAGGATCAGCTTTTGCGTGTTCGCCAGCAACAATGAGGAGGTGATAAAGATATCGCGGCCAAATGCGTCGGGCATCCAGAGGGCGGAGTAGCCCAGTGCGTCCACGCGATGCGCGAATTTGGCGAGGCGCCGCGCAGTAGCTCGACCGAGAGCGGCCGATCCTTCGTTCTCGAAAAAACCGATGGGGCCGTCGAGGGATGCCCAAATACCTATTTTCCCCAAATTCATGCTGTCTTCTCCTGTTCAATGCGTTGCGCCAGCACTTCGCTAGACGCCTCCCTAACTGCCAAATCACATTGCCTATAGTCTCTTTGTTCTACTACGCGGCTCGGTGCCCCAGCAGTGCGGCTTCGAAGCTTCGGATTGGAGCAGCGGCGGGAGCGACCGCCTGGTCGATGCCATCGTTGCCTGGGACGACGCGGCGGCGATCAAGGAACGGGTCGAAGCATTCGCCAAGGCCGGCGCATCCCGGGTCGTCCTCAATCCAATTTCCGCAGCCAGCCGGGTGCCGACGGGAAGACCCCTGCCGGAGCGGCGGAGGATTGCGACCGATTGCCGGACCTCGCGTCGGCGCTGTCCTAGGCCGCAGCCTATCCCATTCCAGAAATCTCTCTCTGGAACCAAGCAGGCTCGTCCTACACTGGGCGCACCTAGCCGGAGCGTCCGCACGGTCCATGGAATATGAATGTTGAAAGGATTGGTGGACGCACTTGGGCTCGAACCAAGGACCCGCTGATTAAGAGTCAGCTGCTCTACCAACTGAGCTATGCGTCCACATATCCGACTGTCGGGTGTTGGCTTCCCGTCGTGGAGGCGCGCCCTTAGCATCGGGTCGGGCGCGATGTAAACCGCCTAGGCGCGATAATTTTGCAGTGGCGCGATTTCCTGCTGTCGGGTCATGCGGGGCGGGATGAGCGGTCTATCGCCATCAGCATCCCGAGGCAGATCAACACCGTCATCATCGCCGATCCGCCGAACGACACCAGCGGCAGCGGGATGCCCACCACCGGCGCGAGCCCCATCACCATCATCAGGTTGATCGCGACATAGAAGAAGATCGTCGTGGCCAGCCCGGCCGCGGTCAGTCGGGCGAAGCGCGAACGCGCGCGGCCGGCGACGCGCATCCCCCAGCGGATGACCAGCATGAATGCCAGGATCAGGAACACGCCGCCGACAAGACCCCATTCCTCGGCCATCGTTGCGAAAACGAAGTCGGTGTGGCGCTCGGGCAGGTAATCGAGGTGGCTCTGGGTGCCGCCGAGAAACCCCTTGCCGAAGATGCCGCCGGAACCGATCGCGATCTTCGACTGGATGATGTGGTAGCCGGCGCCGAGCGGGTCGCTTTCGGGGTTCAGGAAGATCTCGATCCGGTCACGCTGGTAACCGTGCATCATCGACAGTGCGATGGGAAAGGCCGCGGCCAAGGTGAGTCCCGCTCCCGCAAACAAGCGTATAGGCAATCCCGCGAGGAAGGCGACGGTGATCCCGCCTGCGCAGATCATCAGCGCAGTACCCAGATCCGGCTGGATAAGCACGAGGCTGGCGGGAACGCCGATCAGCAGCGCGGGGGGCCAGACCGCGCTCCAGCCGCGGATCTCGCTAGCCGGCAACAGATCGTAGAAGCGCGCCACCGCCAGCACGATCACCGGCTTCATCAGTTCGGAAGGCTGCAGCCGGATGAAACCCAGATCCAGCCAGCGCCGACTGCCGCCGCCGACGAAGCCGAAGAGTTCGACGAGCAGCAACAGGGTCACCAGCAGCATATAGGTCGGCAGCGCAGCGCGTTTGAGCCGGTCCTCGCCGGCCCATGAAATGACCACCGCAAGCCCGATGAACATGCAGAAACGGATGCCCTGCGACATCGCCCAGGGTGTCAGGCTGCCGCCCGCCGCAGAATAAAGCACGACAAGACCGAAACAACCGATGGCGACGATCAGCGAGAGCACCCTCCAGGGTATGTGCTGAAGCGGCGCGGGGACGATCGAATCCCGGCTCATTCGGGGTCGCGCTCCTGGTCTTCCGCACTGGTAGGCGGGGGAGGCGATACGCGGGCGGGGTCGCCGACCGGCGAAGCCTGGTCCACCGACGGATCATTGCGATGCGCCCAGGCATCCGCCTTCCTGGCCATGCGCGCCTCGATCGTCCCGCCCCAGCTCTCCTCGAGCGTAGCGAGCCGGTCCTCGGCGCGCTTCGGATCGTAGAGATAGGTGATCAGGTCGCGTGCGATCGGCGCGCCGGCCGCGCCATGCAGGCCATGCTCAATGACTACCGACACGGCATAACGCGGTGCCTGAACCGGCGCGAATCCGACGAACAGCCCGTGGTCGCGATATTTCCACGGCATCCCTTCGGTGCCGGTCAGCCCCGCCCGGCGCATCGCCATCGAGATGCGCCGGACCTGCGCGGTGCCGGTCTTTCCGCCCATCAGCTCGCCGCCGGGCAGATTCAGGCGCCCGGACCCGCCGGTGCCCATGCCGCTGTTGATCACGTCGCTCATCGCCTGGCGGACCAGATCGAGATGCTCTGGCGACACGTCGAGCGCGCCGCCCTGCGGGCCATAGCGTTTGTTGACGATCATCCGCGGCACGAGCGCCGCACCGCTTGCGATCCGCGCTGCCATCACCGCGAGTTGGAGGGGATTGGCGAGCATATAGCCCTGACCGATCGTTGCATTGAGCGTGTCGGCGGTCGTCCAGCGCGCGCCCTTGTAGCGCCGCGCTTTCCATTCGGTATCCGGAACCGTGCCATAGCGCTGCGACGGCATCGGCAGATCATATTCCTCGCCCAGGCCGAGTTGGCGCGCCATCGCCGCGATCCGGTCGATCCCGATCAGCCGCGACATCGTGTAGAAATAGATGTCGCAGCTCGATGCGATCGCACGATGCATGTCGACGCTGCCGTGGCCGCCATGGCGCCAGCAGTGGAAATAGCTGCTGCCCAACCGGTAGCGTCCGGTGCAGACCACGGCCTGGTTGGGATCGACGCCGGCTTCGAGCAGGGCGAGCGCGACCATCGGCTTGACCGTGGATCCGGGCGGATAGAGCCCCTGCATCACCTTGTTGGTCAGCGGGAGGTGGTCGTCGTTGGAGAGTTGGCCCCACTCGGCGTGGCTGATCCCGTCGGAAAAGCTGTTCGGGTCATAGGCGGGCATGGACGCCATCGCCAGGATGCCGCCGGTATGTGTGTCGATCACGACGGCGGACGCGCTTTCGGGGCCGAGCCGGCTCGCCGCGTAACGCTGTAGCCCGGCATCGATCGTCAGCTGGAGGGCGTTGCCTACCACTTCGGGCCGGGTGGTCAGCTCGCGGACCACCTTGCCATGCGCGGTGACCTCGCTCCGCTTGGCGCCAGGCTTGCCTTGGAGCCATTTTTCCATAGTTCTTTCAAGACCTTCCTTGCCGATCTTGAACCCTGGCGTAATCAATAGCGGATCATGAGTCTTGTCGTAATCGGCAGCCGAGGCCGGGCCGACATAGCCGACCAGATGCGCGACCGCCGACCCCGCGGGATAATAGCGCCCATAGCCGCTGGCGGGCGCAACGCCGGGCAGGGAGGACTGACGCACGCTGACCGCGGCGAAGCGCTCGTAATCAATGTTTTCGGCGACCGCCACCGGCTGATAGCCCCGCGCCTTGGCGAGATCGGCGCGGATACGATCGAGATCGTCGGCGCTCAAGGCAAGCAGCTGCTGGAGCTGGCCGAGCACCGCCTTGGAATGCTTCAGCTGATCGGGAATGATGTCGACGCGGAAAGTAGTGCGATTGATCGCGATCGGCTTGCCGGCCCGGTCGATGATCCAGCCACGCCGAGGCGGCACCAGCGTCAGCTGGACCCGATTGCTTTCCGAGAGCGTGGTATAGCGCTCGTTCTGCGCGACCGAGAGCCAGGCCATGCGAGCGGCGAGCAAGCCACCGACGGTCGCCTGGGCTCCTCCCAGCACGAAAGCCCGACGGGTGAAGGAGAAGGTCTGGCTCTGCTCGTTGATGATGCGAACCCGCTTCATCGCCTGAGCCGCCATCGATCGAGCGTCGCCGTCAGGCGCAGGATGGCCGGGAACAGCAGGATCGCGCCGACTAGCTGCGGTATAACTGTCGTAATCGGTGTGTGGCTATCGAGCGGCTGCGAAACCGCCCAGGCGCCGATGTCGATCGCGACGATGCCGATCGCGGCTATCAGCCATTCCATCCACCAGTCGCGCCAGACCAGATTGTGGTCGACCCAGTCGAGCACCAGGAGCGCGATAGTCCATAATATCATCGACGTACCGAGATAATGGCCGCTGATCAGATCGTCGGCGAGGCCCAGCGGCAGACCTGCCCACGCCGCCCACATCTCCTGGCGGAGCAGGCGCCATGCGAGCAGCATCATGAGGCCGAAAGGCGGCAGGAACGGCTCTGTTGCGATCACCGGCAGCAGCCCCATCGCCGAGCCGAGCAGGATCGATCCGACCGGTACGGCGATCGTCCGGAACGGCGGCTTCACCACATAGACGTTCTCGCGTGCGGAGTTCATGGCTTCGGCTGTGCCGGCGGTTCCATGACCGGCGCCTGGAAGATTGGATAGACGACCGCGAAATCGGCGCGCGCCGGATCGGCCAGCGGACGGGCGATGGCGCGATCGCTATGGACTTCGACGACTACGGCAACCGGCACATTCGGCGCATAGACTCCACCTGTTCCGGACGTCACCGCGAGGTCGCCGCGCCGGAACGGCCTGCCGCCGGCGATGAGGCTGCGGATCTCCATGGTGCCGTCGCCCTGGCCCGTTGCCAGCGCGGCGATGTTGTTTCTCGTCATGCGAACGGGAACGGCGGTTTCGCCATCGGTAAGCAGCAGCACGCGCGAGGCGAAGAGACCCGTTTCGAAAACGCGGCCGACAAGGCCCTCGGGTGCGCGCACAGCCATGCCTGGCCGTACGCCTTCGCCGCGGCCGGCGGCGAGCGTCGCAAACCGGCGCTGGCCGCTCGGCGTCGATCCGATCAGGCGCGCCGCCAGCATCGGGCTGGGCAGATGCTCGGTGAGCAGCGCCAGCCGCTTGAGGCGCGCATTTTCCGCCACGATCGCCTTGGCAGCGATAATCGCCCGGCGTTCGGCGGCGAGCTCGCGTTTCAACGCGCGGTTCTGCCCGCCGGCATCGATATAAGCGTCGATCTCGTCCCCCGCGTCGTACAGGCCGCGGATCGCCGCGCGGCCGACGCCGGTGAACAGTGCGCCGCCATCGATCGCGATGCCGCGCACCGTGGAAAAGGCGCGGGGATCGAACCGCGCCACCATTAGCAGCGCCAGCGCGACGATCAGGCCGATGGTCGCGATTACATAGCCCGCGAACAGGCCATATTGGACCCGGCGGGAAAAGCCCCGACGCCTATGTCGCGGCGCCGCCATTGCCGATCAGGACCGCTTAGGCAGTTTGGAGCACGCCGCGGAAGATCGGGTCTTCCAGCGCGCGTCCGGTGCCGAGCGCCACGCAGGTAAGCGGATCGTCGGCTATCGAGACGGGTAGCCCGGTTGCCTCGCGCAGCACCTCGTCGATGCCCGTGAGCAGCGCGCCGCCGCCGGTCAGGACTATGCCCTGGTCGACGATGTCTGCCGCGAGTTCGGGCTGAGTGTTCTCTAGTGCGATCCGCACGCCTTCCACGATCGCCGAGACCGGTTCGGTCAACGCTTCGGCGATTTGCGCCTGGGTGATGGTGATTTCCTTGGGAACACCGTTGACCAGGTCGCGTCCCTTGATGTGGATCGTCGCACCCTTGCCATCGGCCGGCATCTTGGCGACGCCGACTTCCTGCTTGATCCGCTCGGCGGTGGCTTCGCCGATCAGCAGGTTGTGATTGCGACGAACATAGGAGCCGATCGCCTCGTCCATCTTGTCGCCGCCGACGCGGACCGACGTCGTATAGGCCAGGCCGCGCAGCGAGAGCACCGCGACTTCGGTGGTACCGCCGCCGATGTCGACGACCATCGAGCCGATCGGCTCGGTCACCGGCATGCCCGCGCCGATCGCGGCGGCCATCGGTTCCTCGATAAGCCAGACCTGCGATGCGCCGGCGTTCGACGCGGCATCGCGGATCGCGCGGCGTTCGACCGAGGTCGAGCCCGAAGGCACGCAGATCACGATCTCCGGCCAGCGCGGGAAGCGGCGCGGGCCATGCACCTTCTGGATGAAGTGCTTGATCATCTGCTCGGCGACGTCGATGTCGGCGATGACACCGTCGCGCAGAGGGCGGATTGCTTCGATCGAACCGGGCGTCTTGCCCATCATCAGCTTGGCATCGTCGCCCACCGCGCGCACGCGCTTCACGCCATTGAGCGTTTCGATCGCAACCACCGATGGCTCGTTCAGAACGATGCCGCGGCCCCGGACGTAGACGACGGTATTCGCAGTGCCGAGATCGATCGCCATATCGTGCGACATGAACTTGAAATAACGCTGGAAGAACATGTTTTTGTCCGTTTCCTAAGCCCGTTCCAGGCCGATATGCTTGTCGCTCGCATCGCCTGATCGACGACTGGGATCTGGCCACTATCTGGGGATGCGGAAGGGCGCCGCTTGGGCTAGAGCTTGTCCTATGTCAATACGCCGCCTGCCAGAGCATCTGGTGAATCGCATAGCTGCCGGTGAAGTGGTCGAAAGACCCGCCAGCGCGCTGAAGGAACTTGTCGAGAACGCAATCGATGCAGGGTCGACGAGAATATCGATAAGCCTCTCGGAAGGCGGACTTTCTTCGATCGAAGTGACCGACAATGGCTGCGGCATGGCTCCCGCGGAGATCGCGCTTGCGCTCGAGAGGCATGCCACGTCCAAATTACCCGATGATGCCATCGAAGCTGTGACGACCCTGGGCTTCCGCGGAGAGGCGCTACCCTCGATCGGCAGTGTCGCCGACCTGACGATCGAAAGCCGGGTGCGTGGCGCCGATGGTTGGGCACGACGGATAGACCATGGCGTGCTCGTGGGCGAGGGACCTGCCGCACTGCCGCCGGGGACGCGAATCCGCGTGTCGGACCTGTTCGCCAAGGTGCCGGCACGGCGCAAATTCCTGCGGTCGGCACGGGCCGAATATGCCGCGTGCGTCGATGTCGTCAAACGGCTGGCGATGGCGCGGCCTGATATCGGCTTCTCGCTCGATCATGCCGGTCGGCGGGCCATCCTGGTATCGGCGGAGGAGGAGCGGGTCGATCGCGTCGCGGCGCTCACCGACCGTGACCTGGCGGAGAACAGCGTCGCGGTCGATTACCGGCGCGAGGCGGTGTCGCTCACCGGGGTGGCCGGCCTGCCTACCTTTCACCGCGGCGTCGCCGACCACCAGTTCCTGTTCGTCAACGGCCGACCGGTGAAGGACCGGCTACTGATCGGTGCGGTGCGGGCGGCCTACCAGGACATGCTCGCGCGCGATCGGCATCCAGTGGTGGCGCTGTTCGTCGATCTTCCCGGCGATCAGGTCGATGTCAATGTCCACCCCGCCAAGACCGAGGTGCGCTTCCGCGATCCCGGCCTGATCCGCGGCATGATCGTCGGCGGGTTGCGCGCGGCGCTCGATGCCGCCGGCCATCGCAGCGTTCAGCGGCCTTCGGCGGGCGCGCTCGGCAACTGGCAGATGGGCGGCGGTTCGCCGTCTCCCATCCCCAACGGCTTCGCCTTCCCGGCTGCGGCGGCGGCCAGCGGGCAGGGCAGCGTCTGGGATCGCGCCGTCGACTATGCCCCGCCGCCCATGGCGCGCGCAGAAACCGCCTTCGGGCTGCCGCCCCAGCACAAAGCTTATCCGATGGGGGTGGCGCGCGGCCAGGTGGCGGCGACCTATATCGTCGCCGAGGCCGAGGACGGGCTGGTGATCGTCGATCAGCATGCCGCGCACGAACGGCTGGTGCTCGAACGGATGCGCCGGGCGATGGCCGACGGTGGCGTATCGCGCCAGGCGCTGCTTCTGCCCGAGGTGGTCGAACTCGACGAATCCGGCTGCGACCGGCTCGAGGCGCGGATCGAGGAACTCGCCGAGATGGGCCTCGAACTCGAGCGCTTCGGTCCCAAGGCGATGCTCGTCCGAGCAACGCCGGCGCTGCTTGGCCAGGGCGATGCCCGCGGCCTGGTGGTCGATCTCGCCGACGAAATTGCGGCTTATGACCAGGCATTGTCGCTAAAGGAGCGGCTCGATCATGTCGCGGCCACGATGGCCTGCCATGGCTCGGTCCGCGCGGGCCGCATCCTATCCGTCGCCGAGATGAACGCGCTGCTCCGCGAGATGGAGGTTACGCCGCATTCCGGCCAGTGCAACCATGGGCGGCCGACCTGGATCAAGCTGAGTCATGGTGACATTGAAAAGCTGTTCGGGCGGAGATGAGACGGCTGGCGCGCGACGCCTATGCAGCCCTGCTGCCGCTAATGATCCCGCCCGTAAACGTCGTTGAAGAATCCGACGCCGCGCTCGGTAGGCGTGGCCGTGAAGTAGGTCAGATAGACCGGCACCGGCGCGGGAAGGGCGGCTGCCTGCTCGGGTTTCCTTGAGGCGGCGACCATCGGGCGGCCAAACAACCATCTCCCCAGTGCCGGTGCATTTTCGAGCCGGATACAGCCGTTGCTGAAATGACGATCGGTTTTTGTCAGGAGACGGCGATCAGGCGTATCGTGAAGATATATCCCCAAGTCATTGGGAAATATAAACTTCATATGCCCCATAGCATTATTGCCGCCAGGCAATTGGCGCAGCCGGACAGCCCTTCGGCCCGATGCTACCGCATCCCAATCGACCTCCGCCGGATCGAGCCTGTGCGCCGACGCGCTCCAGTCAGACAAGGCTTCGATGCGCATCGAAGCTGGCGACGCTCCCGCCAGGATTTTCGGCGCGATCCGCTTGCGCGCGAGATCGACCGGCACGTTCCAATAGGGATTGAGCACCGCGTAACGGACCATGCCCGCGAGCATCGGGGTAGGGGTCTCGGCCGTTCCGACGACGACCCGCATCATCCCCTGCGGTTTGCCCTTTTCATAGTACCAGAGTCGCGCAGAGGCGGCATCGACGACGACATGCCGGGTCCACGGACCGGGCAGAAGCCGCGCGCGATCGAGATTGAGGCGGATTCGGCGGATCGCTTCCGCGGAGTTGCCCGTCGCCATCGCCCTGGCGAGCAGGTTGCGGAAGCGCAGATAGTGGGGGCTCATCCATCCCATCGTCCCGACATACGCCTTGAGCGAGGACTGCAGTCCGGCGGCGCGAAGCACGGTATCCGCAGCCAGCGTCCTTGGCTTCAGCTCATCGTCCAGATAGGTGATCTTCACGCGACGAACGCGGCGGACGTCCGCCACATAGCGGGCGAACGCTTCGGAGAGCGCGAGTTCGGCGCGTGCACCTGCCTGTGGATCGCCGCCGCGCGCCTTTTCGATCAGGGTGCGCAGCCCGGCAGCGTCATAGGAAGAGGGCTTCAACCCGTCACGATCGGCGGTTTCGAGATATTCGAGCAGCAAATCCGCCTCCGGGCCGATAGTGCCGCTGGAGGCCCATAATGGCCAAAAGCCTCGGCTCGCGTAGAAGCGTTTGATCCGGCCGGCCGCCCGATCGCGGATCGCGGCGGCAACCTGCCGCGCCTTGGTCGACGTTGCAGCCGATCGCGCCGTCGGCGCGGTGGCCGGCGCCGGAAGGCTGCAACTGAAGCCGAGCGCGATTGCGATGAGGCGGGGGACGCTCGGACCGAACATCCCCCGGCGGCTGGCGATCAGCCGCGTTCTCCGCGACGCGTCGGCGCGGGCGGCGGTGGCGGTGGTGCGGGTACGAAGTTAGGATGGTAGATCCCGTCAGCCGAATAATAGCCATCGACGATACCGTCGCCATCGCGGTCAGCGGCGACACTGCCGGTTACGGCGCCGGGCGGTGGCGGTGGCGGCGCGGCGGCTGCTACCTCCGGTTCTTTGGTGCTGGCGCAGGCAGTGAGTGCGAGCGCGCCTGCCATGGCCAATGCGATAATATGAATGCGCATATGCATCCTCCCAAGCGTTGGATGTCTGCCGTTCGGCGTTGGTCACGCCGCGACAGGCATGCCAATGGAATAGCCGGGCGGCGCTTAGCTGGAAGATGAACAGCGGCTTGCAAGTTCGGTGAACGGTGGCGATCACAGGCTGATCGGCAGGATTATGTCTCCGTGAATTCACAAGCAGCGGGCAGGGGGATATAGGGCGGCGATGACGCGACCTGCTCATATCGCCGGGGTGACCGTCCGCGCCTTTTTTGCGGGCTGCGATTTCTATTCAGACACATCGGCCTGCCATGACTTGAATGCGAGCGCGGCGTACCAAGGTGCAGCGTCGCTCGTGGTCGCGAAGTCGCAATGCAGGGTACGGTCAGGTTCTGATGTCGTGCAATCGGATCGGCGGATGGCGGCGGCCGGACATTGGGCCTTGCCGGGGCTCGTCACTGTCGAGGGGCATTTGTATCACAGAGATCCGGTAGGAGGATAAGATGCAGAATTGGATCCGAATGACGGCGGCGCATGATGCCGTCATTCCAGCATCCGCAGAAGACGCATGGGAGTTGCTTACCGA
>NZ_JBANFK010000026.1:0-49257 GCF_037861105.1 Rhizorhabdus argentea | reverse complement strand
GCCTATGAGGTCTATAGCCAACTGCTCGGACGCGCCGACGCACGGCAACTGGCGAGCCCCTCCATCGGGCTCACCCACAATCTCGGCGGCGTCCCCTACCAGGGCATCGCCGCAATCTCTATCATAGGACTGATGAGCTAATGGCTGGGCCGGTGTTCCGCTATCCGACCGAGGCATCCGATGGGAATTAACATCGCGCATGCGAGCGGAAGCCTGGTCGACCGTGACATCTTCGAAAACGAGCATGACGCGTTCCGCGATAGCGTGCGGCGCTTCGTCGAGACCGAATTGCAGCCCCATCATCATGAATGGGAAAAAGCCGGCATCGTTCCGCGCGACGTCTGGTTGAAGGCCGGTGAGATCGGGATGCTGTGTCCATCCGTGCCCGAGGAATATGGCGGCATCGGTGCCGATTATCTCTACAGCGTGGTGATGATCGAAGAAATCACCCGCGCCAATGTCACTGGGCCGGGATTCATGGTCCACAGTGAAATGGTGGCGCCCTATATTCTTGCCTGGGGCACCGAAGAAACCAAGCAGCAATGGCTGCCCCGCATGGTCACGGGGGAGAAGATCGGCGCTCTGGGCATGACCGAACCGGGTGCGGGCAGCGATGCCAAGGCGATCCGGACACGCGCCGAGCGCCGCGGCGACGAATATGTCATCAACGGTCAGAAAACCTATATTTCCAACGGCCAGCACTGCGACGTTCTGGTCGTGGCGTGCAAGACCGATCCGGCCGCCGGCGCGAAGGGCGTCAGCTTGATCGCCGTGGACGCCGACCAACCGGGCTTCGAGCGGGGCCGCAACCTCGACAAGATCGGCCTCAAGGCCCAGGACACCTCGGAGCTGTTTTTCAGCGATGTGCGCGCACCCCTATCGAGCAGGCTCGGCGAGGAGGGCGCAGGCTTCAGCATGTTGATGACCAAGCTGGCGCAGGAACGCCTGTCGGTCGCGGTCAAGGGCATGGCGGCCAGCGAAGCGGCGCTCCGCTGGACGGTCGAATATGTGCAGGAGCGTGAACTGTTCGACCAGAAGCTCGCCGATTTCCAGAATACGCAGTTCGTCCTGGCGCAACTGGCCGCCGAAGTGTCGCAAGGCCGGATCATGGTCGATTGGGGCATCAACCGCTTCATGAAGGGAACGCTCACGACGGTCGACGCATCCAAGATCAAGCTGTTGATCACAGAGCTCAACGGGCGTCTTGTCGACCAATGCCTACAATTCTTCGGCGGCTATGGCTACATGACCGAATATCCCATTTCCCAAGCCTTTATAGACGCCCGTATATCGCGCATCGCCGGCGGAGCCAGCGAAGTCATGAAGCAGATCATTGCGCGCGATCTGTTTCGCAGTCACTGAACGGTCAAAGGTAAGAATCGCTATGTCGAACTATCCCAAGCCGAGCGAGCGGCAACTCCTCGAAATCTATCGCACTGCCGCGACGATCAAGCTGAACGACGAGCGTGTCATCAAGGAGATGATGGCCGGCAAGCTCGTCACGCCCTATTATAGCGCGCGGGGGCAGGAGATCATCCCGTCGTCCCTGTCGCTCAGCCTGACCGACGATGATTATATCTGCACCATCTATCGCGGGACCCACGATATGGTGGCCAAGGGCTTTCCGCTCGACTCGCTGTGGGCGGAACTGGCCGGGCGCATAACCGGATCATGCAAGGGCAAGGGCGGGCCGATGCACCTTACCTACCCCAAAAAAGGCTGCATGGTTACGACGGGCATCGTCGGCAGTTCGATGCCGATTGCGACCGGTCTTGGCTGGGCTGCAAAGCTTAACGGCCGCGGCCAGGTGTCCGTTGCGAATTTCGGAGACGGCGCCGCAAATATCGGCGCCTTCCACGAGAGCCTGAACATGGCTGCGCTATATGACCTGCCGGTCATCTTCATGTGCCAGAACAACCGCTATGGCGAGCACACCACGATGAAGCGATCGACCAAGGTCGACCGCTTATCGAAGCGGGCGGCCGGCTACGGCATGCTGGGCGTGACGGTCGACGGAAACGATCCGGACGAAATTTACGGCGCGGCGAAGCTCGCGGTCGAGCGTGCGCGCGCGGGCGAGGGGCCGACGTTGATCGAGGCGATGACCTATCGTTTCAACGGCCACCTCATCGGCGACGCCGGCCACTATATGGACAAGGCGGAATATGCCGAAGCGAAAGCGAACGATCCGGTTCCGAGGCTTCGTCAGCGCCTGATCGACCAGGGCATCGCCGATGAAGGCGCGCTCAAGGACATGGAAGCCGCTATCCTGGCCACTATCGATGCGGCGGCCAAGGCCGCATTCGAGGCGGATTTCCCGGGATTGGATGAATTGAAGCGCGACGTGTTCGCGCATGAAATCGCGTGAGGATGCCATGACCGAACCTGTGAAAATGACGATCGTCGAAGCGATCAACCGTGCCATCCACGATGCGATGGAAAGCGATCCCAAGGTGCTGGTGCTGGGTGAGGACGTCGCCGATCCCGAAGAGGGCGGGGTGATGGGCGCGACCAAGGGGCTTTCCACCAAATATGGCGAAGAGCGGGTCCGATCGACCCCGATTTCGGAGCAGGCGATCGTCGGCTCGGCGATCGGCGCCGCGATCGCCGGCTATCGGCCGGTTGCCGAAGTGATGATGATGAACTTCATCACTGTCGCGATGGACATGATGGTCAACCACGCGGCCAAGCTGCGGTTCATGTCCGGCGGACAGACGAATGTTCCGATCGTCGTACGCACCATGACAGGCACGGGCTTCTCGACCGGCGGGCAGCATAGCGACTATCTGGAAGCATGGTTCGCGCATACCGCCGGCATCAAGGTCGTTGCGCCTTCGAACGCGGACGATGCCTATGGGCTGATGCGGTCCGCGATCGAGGACGATGACCCGGTTCTGTTCATCGAGAATATTCCGAGTTACTGGACCCCGGGCCAGGTCACCTTCCAGAAATATCCGCTCGGCAAAGCACGGCTGGTCCGCGAGGGCAGCGATATCACGATCGTTTCGCACTCGCTGATGGTCGGATATGCCGCGCAGGTCGCCAATCAGATGGCGGACAAGGGCATCTCGGTCGAGCTGATCGACCTTCGCACGATCGCACCCTGGGACCGTGAGACTGTCATCGAATCCGTTCGCAAGACCGGTAGGCTGCTGGTAGTGCATGAGGCGGTCAAGGAGTTCGGCATCGGTGCGGAAATCGTCGCTGTGGTCAACGAAGAACTCTTCGGCCAGTTGAAGGCGGCCCCGCAGCGCCTGGGCGGCGCATTTTGCGCAGTGCCCTTCAGCAAGCCTTTGGAGACGGGCTTTGCGCCCAGCCCGCAGACCATTGCCGCTGCGGTTGAGGCAATCTTCGCATGATATCACTGACTGGAAGGGAACAGCATCATGGCCGTTGAAATCATCCTGCCCAAACTCGGCTTCTCGATGAATGAGGGCAATCTGGCCGAGTGGCTGGTCGAAGATGGCGGGCAGGCGGTTGCGGGTCAGCCACTTTATGCGCTCGAAAGCGACAAATCCACGCAGGAGGTCGATGCACCCGCATCCGGGACGCTCAAGATTCTCAAGCCTGCGGGCGAGACCTATGAAGTCGGGACGGTGCTGGCCGAGATCGTCTGAACAACTAGCCAGCTACTATAGTTTACGGAGAGACCGACATGATGGATCAATCGCTCTATCAGACGTTGAAATTCGATTATGTCGGTCGCGTCCTGACTATCGCGATCAACCTGCCGGAGCGGCTAAATGTCGTTACGGAACAGCTGCATAACGAGATGGCCCGCGTCTTTCATGAAGCCGCGTTCGACCCCGACAGCGACGTTGTCGTCCTGACCGGCGTGGGCCGGGTATTTTGCGCCGGCGGTGACCTGCAGTGGCTCGCCGACGAACTGCGTGACGGCCTGCCCCCCTTCGTCGCGGAAAGCCATGTCATGCGCAGAATCGTTGGCGGATTGCTGGAGTGCCCCAAGCCCGTCATCGCAAAGGTGAACGGCGACGCGATCGGCTTCGGTGCGTCGATCGCACTGCTGTGCGATATCGTGATCGCTGGCGCGGGCGTGCGCTTCGCCGATCCGCATTGCCGGCTTGGCCTGTCGACCGGTGACGGCGGCTCGCTGATCTGGCCGCAACTGATCGGCTATGCCAAAGCCAAACATTATCTGCTGACCGGCGACGCGCTCGATGCCACCGAGGCGGAGCGGATCGGGCTGATCAGCATGGTCAAGCCGGCCGAGGAGCTGGACGCCTTCGTCGCTGGATATGCTGCGCGTCTCGCCACCGGTGCCCAGACGGCGATCCGTTACAGCAAGATCACCACCAACATTCCGCTCCGACAGATGGCTGCGACGGTTTATGAAGCGATGATCGCCTATGAAGGGCTGTGCAAGCATAGCAGCGATTATCGCGAGGGCGTGACCGCGTTCGTCGAAAAACGCAAACCGGTCTTCACCGGCCGGTAACTGCGCTCCGCCGCTCCGCCACATCTCCCAGAACATTCAGGCTCTTATAGCGATGCTAGTCAAATCCGATACGCAGCAGATGATGGCCGAGATGGCGGGGCGCCTTCTGGCCAAGGAAAATGAGATGGAGGCCCGGCGGCATCGGCTGTCGGGCGATCAACCCGCTCGTATGCATCTGTGGCCGCATCTCACCGAACAGGGCCTGATCGGAGCGCTGGCGCCGGAGGAATTGGGCGGCTTCGGCGGCAGCACGCGCGATGTCGGCGTGCTGATGGCGCTGGCGGGCGAATGGCTGGTCGTGGAACCGTTGCTCCACACGGCGCTCGTGGCGAAGGCGTTTGCCTTGGCCAATGCACGCGGCTGCCCGGTCGAGGAGAAGCTGACTGCGTCGCTGGTATCAGGCGAGATGAGTTTCGCCTTCGCACATCAGGAAGGCGCCGATCCCTTTGCGGCTCGACAGACCCATGCGGTTCGGCAGGGCGACGCCTACCGCCTTTCCGGAACCAAGGCCGTCATCCGCCATGCCGACCTGGTCGATCACCTGCTTGTGACGGCACAGCTGGACGGAAAGCCTGCCCTGTTCCTTGTCGAGGCTCGCAGCACCGGCGTCACCTTGAATCCGCTACGTCTGATCGATGCGTCTTCCGCGGCGGACGTCGTGCTGAACGATGCGCCGGCTCAGCTGGTTCTTGATGATGCCGCAGCGGAATTGAACGTCTTGCTGGCGCTCTACCTGGCCGGTCTGTCGGCCGAAATCGCGGGCGTCGCGGCGGCCGTGAACAGCCGGACATTTGCCTATCTCGTCACGCGCAAGCAGTTCGGCGTGGCGCTTTCAACCTTCCAGGCGCTACAGCATCGCGCCGCCGATATGCACATCGCGGCCGAAGAAGTCCGCATATTCGCCGGCCATGTTGTCGACGAGATCGATGCGACGGCTTCTGCCGCTTTGTCCAAGGCCGCCGCGCTCAAGGCCATGGCTGACGATGCGGGCCGCCGCATCGCCCATGAATCGGTCCAGCTTCACGGCGGTATGGGTGTCAGCGACGAACTCGATATCAGTCACTATTTCCGGCGCCTTGCTGCCATCCGGGGAGAGCTTGCCGGCAGCAGCGTCCTTCGGAGCTTCGTCGACGACGTCGGGAGTCCGATAGCAACGGTCGCTGACGACGATGAAGCGCTGGCCCGATTCCGTCGAGATGTACGTGACTTCGTCCAGGCCAGCCTTCCTGACGATATTGCGGGCAAGGGACGCGAGAGCCTCGAGATCGTTAAAGACGACTATGTGCGCTGGCAGAAGATTTTGCGGGAAAAGGGTTGGTTCGCTGCCAATTGGCCCAGCGAATTCGGCGGCAATGACTGGGATATTCGTCGCCAGCTGACCATGCTGCAGGAATCGGCCCTCAACAACGCGCCGATGATCATTCCCTATGGCGTATCGATGGTCGGTCCGGTCATCTACAGTTTCGGAAACAAGGCGCAGCAGGAGCGGCACCTTCCGGGCATCCTGTCCAACGACGTGTGGTGGTGCCAGGGTTATTCCGAACCCAATAGCGGTTCGGACCTGGCTTCGCTGAAGACGACCGCGGTTCGGGATGGCGACCACTATGTCGTCAACGGAACCAAGATGTGGACGACGGAAGCGCATTGGGCCGACTGGATGCATTGTCTGGTCAGGACCAACAAGGACGTGAAGGCGCAGGCCGGCATAAGCTTCCTGCTCATAGACATGACGTCGCCGGGCATCGAGATCAGGCCGATCGTAACCATCGACGGGCAGCACCATACCAATCAGGTCTTCCTGGATAATGTACGCGTTCCCGCCGAAAATCTGGTGGGCGAAGAAGGGCAGGGGTGGACGATCGCCAAATTCCTGCTCTCCAACGAGCGGGTGGCCATCGCCGATACCGGTCCGAAAATGCGCCTGCTCGTCCATATCCGGGGCATGTTCGAAGCCGCGTGCGCCAATGGCGAGCTGACCGGAGCTCGCCGGACCCTGATAGCGGACATGCTGGTGTCGGTGGAGACGGAATTGGCTGCGTTGCTGGCGATGGAAGAACATTATGTCGGCTATTGGGCGGCGGGCGAGGCCAAGACCGGTCCGGAAGCGTCGATCCTGAAGATACGGGGCACCGAGATATTGCAACGGCTGAGCGAGGTTGCGCTGGCGATAGAGGGGCCGCTGGGAGCGGTGCATGACCCGCGCGACCTGCATCTCCCCGGGGCTTCGAAACCGACGCCCGCCCAAAGTGCGAGCGCGATGGCGCATCAATATCTTTATGGCCGCTGCTGGTCGATCTTCGGTGGAACCAACGAAATCCAGCGGAATATCATCGCGGGCACCATTTTGCGTTGAGCATGGACGATCGGCGGGCTACGCTGGATGCAGCGACGGTTACGGATAGGAAGACGAGATCATATCGGCAGGCGCCTGTCCTGTGCTTTGGTGCAGATGCGTGGCAGGCGGAGTTGCCAACGGTCATCGGCTTTCCGCCATCCTCGTTCCCGCTGCAGCGCGCGGCCAAGCGAGAATCACCGGTTGAAAAAAAAGCCGAACTCGCCCATGCATTAGTTTGATCGGTCTAGATGGAGAGGTCGGGATATGGACGCCCCGTATTTTATCAATTACCCCGATGACGAAGCCGGACCCCAAGGGGCGAAGGCGCCGTATGTCGATCTCGGAACGTCACCGCCGGACAAGCGCCGTTATTATTCCAGGGAAGAGGCCGATCTGGAATGGAGCGGCCTGTGGATGAAGACATGGGCCCTGGCGGGTCTGCTCCAGGATATCCCGGAGGTCGGCGATTTCCTCCGCTATGAACTGGGCAAGGAATCCTTCATTGTCGTGCGCACCGGCAAGGGCGAGAACGACGTCAAGGCATATTACAATGTCTGCCCGCATCGCGGCAACCGCCTTGTCCACACCGATTTTGGCGCGACCGAGCCCTCAGAAGGGTTCCAGTGCGATTTCCACGGCTGGAAGTTTTCGATCGAAGGCCGCAATACGCTGGTCCGGGATGAGGAAATCTTCCGCCCCGAGGTTCTGGCTGACCGGCCCTGCCTGACCAAGGTGAGTGTCAGCGTCTGGAACAGCCTGATCTTCGTCAACCCCGATCCGCAGCCGCGTCTGTCGCTGCTGGAGCATCTTGACGTCATTCCGGAACATTGCGCCAATTATGACTTCAGCAAGTTCCGGGTATTCCGGGACCTGGCGGTCACCTGGGATGCGAACTGGAAGACGGCGCTGGAAGCTTTCATCGAGTTCTACCATGCCGATGATGTCCATCCCGAGCTTCTGCCGCTCACGGCAACGCGGGACTGCCAATATGATCTCTATGACAACGGCATTAGCCGCATGATCATCGAGGTGGGAAGCGCGAACAGCAAGCTGCCAGACCGCGAGGTTGTAAACGAGGGTCTGAAAAGCCTCGTAACGATCTATGGCGGCAATCCCGATGACTACAAGCATCTGAGCGGTAGCCAATATAAGAGAGCGCTTGCCGATACCAAGCGTAAGTGGGGAAAGAAGCACGGATATGAGTTCTTCGAGAAACTGAGCGATCCTCAGATCACGGATGACTGGAACTATTTCATATTCCCCAATGTCACGCTGAATGTCTTTGCGGACAGCCTGCTGATTCAGATTTTCCGGCCGCACGCTACTGACCCGAGCAAGAGCCATTACAATGCGATTACGCTGTGTTTGCCGGTCAGCGACGATGAAACGCCCGTTTTCGATCTCAACGAGTTCAATTTCGGTCCCAAGGGCTGGAAGGGCGATCAGCGTCCCGCTCGCTTCGTGCCGAAGGATCTGAGCGAGTTCGGCAACGTGCTCGCCCAGGACGCTATCCGGGTGCCAGAAGTACAGAAAGGCATCGAGTCCGCGTCGTTCAAGGGCTCGAGACTGTCTGAATCGGAAATCCGCATCCGGCACTACCTGGCTGAGATCGACAAATATCTCGGACGTACGCCTAAGGCCTGAGGTGCGTCGCCCGGCTTTGACGCGCGGCTCCTGAGCAGGAAGGAGCCGCCGATTGCGCTGAACAGCGTGCTGCCACCCGCCGGTCACTGCTGCGCCGTGACCGGCAGCCGCCTGCCGGGTGCCGATGCGCAACTGGTGTGAAGGAGAGACGGATGGCGACGCATATCACCTATTGCCGGAACTGCGCGGCGATGTGCGGACTCGAGGTCACGGAGGAAGCTGGCCGGATCACGGATATCCGCGGAGATCGGGCGCATCCGATTTCCAAGGGTTATTTCTGCATCAAGGGAATGGCGACGCGCGATTTTCATAATGGTGAAGATCGAATGCTCAACAGTTCGCGGCGCAATGGGCAAGGCGGCTTCGATCCAATTTCCGCCGAAGCGGCCATGGATGAAATCCACCAGAAGCTGAGCGCCATCATCGCCGAGCATGGCGTAGAATCGGTCGCGCTCTATTACGGCACCGGCGCGAACTGCAACGTAACGAGCGTTCCCGCAGCGAAGGCTTGGGCGGATGCGCTGGGAACGCCCTACATCTTTTCAAGCATGACGCTGGACCAATCTGCGAAGTGGGTGACGGCCGGCCGCATGGGTGTCTTCCTGACGGGAAAGCATAAAGCGCCCGACGTGGACGCGGTGATGGTCGTCGGTTCCAATCCCGCTGCTTCGCATGCCAGCTATGGCCTGACCTCTCCCAACGCAATCAAGCATGCCCGCGATGCACAGCGGTCGGGAATGAAAATGATCGTGGTCGATCCACGCCGGACAGAGACCGCACGCACCGCCGACTTTCATTTGCAGCTGCATCCTGGGCAGGACGCTGCGCTGTTCGCCGGGCTGATCCGCATGGTGTTGGATCGCGGGCTGGAAGACAAGGCGTTCTGCGCGCGGTTCACAACCTCGCTGGACAGGCTGCGGGCGGCCGTGGACGAGTTCACACCCGATTATGTCGCGGCGCGAACCGGCGTGGGCGTCGAGCTGTTGGAAGAAGCCGTGCGTATTTTCACGGGTGCACGCCGCAAATCGGCGCTCAGCGGGACGGGGCCCAATATGGCGCCCGATTCCAATCTGGCCGAACATCTGATCGAAGCCTTCACGGCGATCTGCGGCGGGTACCGCCGCGCGGGGGACATGATCCGCAACGTCGGCTATTATGGTGGGGGCGCCGTCACCGAAAGCGTGCTGCCGCCTGATCGTAGTTGGGAACGTGGCCCGAAATTGCGCACCGTCGATACCGGTCCGGTCGGCGGCGAGTTCCCAACAGCGCTGCTGCCGTCGGAAATAAGCGGGAACGCTACCGGCAAGATACGGGCGCTTATTCAGGTGGGGGGCAACCTGGTCAAGGCGTTGCCGCAGCCCGAACTGGTAATACCATTGCTGAGCGAACTCGAACTGGTCGTTTCCGTCGACACGCGGGAGACCGCTACCGGACGGCTGGCGCACTACCAGATAGCCACCAGCGGTCACTACGAGCACCATGATCTGACGGTGGGGATGGACTATATGCTGCCGGCCACCTTTGCGCAGGTGGCAGAGCCCATCCTTCCCCGTCCCCAGGGGGTGATCGAGGATTGGCAATTCTTCCACGGTCTCGCCCGCAGGATGGGCAAGACGCTGCATATCAAGCGTCCGTTCTTCGGGGTGGCGCATCGCGATATTCCCGGACCGGCGTGCACGGTGGGCGACGAGACGACGACGGAGGACATCGTCCGCTGGATGGCCGACACCGGACGCGGCAGCTATGACGATCTGAAGAACATGCCGCATGGACGCCTCTTCAACGAGGCTGAAGCAGTCGCGACAGCGCAGATGGAGGATGACGGTTCCCGATTGGACCTGTGTCCGCAGGATGTCGAAGCCGAGATTTACGCGGTCCGGGGTAGTGACGATGATGTTGCGGGTTATCCGTTCCGGCTGATCTCGCGGCGACTGATCGAAGTCATGAACAGCGCCTATACCGCCGCCGCGCAGACCCGCCGCCGCTTTCCGACCAATCCGATATTCATGAACGAAGCCGACATGACGCGGCTCGACGTGATCGAAGGCGGTCAGATCAAGCTGCGCTCGCAAAGCGGCGCGGTGGTGATCGGGCGCGTTCGCAAGGACTCGGGACTGCAACCTGGCGTCATCTCGATGTGCCACGGCTGGGGCAATCCCGAAGTGTCGGGCGATCAGGATCCGGATGCGTTTTCCGGCCGGCTGCCATCATTGCGCACCGAGCTCCAGACGATCAATTTCATGCCTCGTCTAAGTGCCGTCCCGGTGCAGGCGCAACGTCACGAACGGGCTTAAGAGCCCGCGGCGAGGCGCGCGTCCGAACCGGGGGAGACGATTAGCGCGAAGCCGCGAGATATTGGTCGCGCAGCATGAACTTCTGAATTTTGCCCGACAATGTGACGGGCATGGCATCGACATGCCAGACGCCCTGGGGAATCTTGTAGCGGGCAAGCATAGGCTCGAGAAATTCGCAGATAGCACCATGATCGATCTCGTAACCCGCACGGCACCTGAGTGCGACGATAGGCGTTTCGCCCCAACGTTCGTGAGGTATCCCGAAGACCGCTGCTTCGGCGATGCCGGGATGCTGGACCAATAGATCCTCTATTTCGCGCGGGTAGATATTCTCGCCACCGCGGATGATCACATCCTTCAGGCGACCGGTAATCTTGAGGTAGCCGTCCGGCTCGATCGTGCCCAGGTCACCGGTGTGCAACCATCCCTCGGGATCGATCGCCTTGGCGGTCTCGTCCGGTTGGCCATAATATCCCATCGTGACGGCGCAGCTGCGCACCTGGATTTCGCCGACCTCACCAAATTCGACCATGGCGTTGCTGATCGGATCGACGATCCGGATCTCGGTATGCGGCATGGGCTTTCCGACCGTTTCGGTCTTGTGGTAGCGGTCGTCGCCGCGCACGCCCAGACAGATCGTGGAGCTTGTTTCGGTCTGCCCGAAGACGACGACATGATCGACGTTCAGTTCGCGTTCGAGCCGGTCTATAAGCTCCGCCGCGACGGGTGTTCCGCCTTGCGTTAGCACCGCCAGGCTGGACAGATCATAGTTCGGCCGATCCGGGTGATCGAGCAACGCGATCGCGGTCGTGGGCACCAGCGGCATCCAGGCCGGCCGTTCTTCCGCTATGGTCCGCATCACCTCGACCGGGTCGAAGCCGTTGATCAGGACCAGTGTGCCGTGGTTCCACATACAGCCCATCAGCGCAAAGACGGAGCCGCCGGTGTGAAACATCGGCAACCAATTCAACCATACCGAACCCATGGGAAGGGCGAAGCGCGTAGCGGTGAACTGGGCGATATTCACAAGTCCGCGATGCGACAACATCGCTGCTTTCGCTCGACCGGTGGTGCCGGAGGTAAACTGGATCATCGCCGCAGATGCGGGATCTACGACAGGGAAAACCGGCAGATCCCCGCCAGGGGCGGCGTTGGTCAGGTCGTCGATCAGAAAAGCCTGACGCAGGAGCGGTAGTCTCGGCCGCACCCCCTCTAGCAGGGCAACCGCATTCGTGTCCCGGAAGGTTTCCGCCAGAACGATCCCGACGGCGTCGGACTGCAAGAGTGCATGTTCCAGCTCATGCGCCCTGCTGGCGGGATTGACCGCGACGAGGACAAGGCCCGACAAAGCCATCCCGAACTGTACGAGCGCCCATTCAGGCCGGTTCGAACACCAGAGCGCCACATGGTCGCCGGGTTTGAAATGGGTCAGCAAAGTGGCGGCGACCCGCTCGGCGTCGTTCAGCAGGCTGCTATATGTCCAGCTTTTTTGAACGCCGGAGAGTGGATCGCGCACGCCCTTGAGCGCTACGTGATCCGGAATCTCCGCAGCCATTTTCCTGAGGAACGTTCCCACGCTCCAGTCGACAAGCTCCCCGTCGATCTCACCTGGCCGATATGCTGCCGGCATAATCTCTCAATTCCTCTTGCGCTCTCGGTTGCGATGCAGGCCGCGGCGGCGTTATTTTGGTCCCAATATTTCGATCAGTTTGCGCTGGATCGCCACACCCGTCAAAGGATCGATATAGGGAAGATGGTGGCTGAAGTGATACCAGGTCAGACGATGAATGATCTGGTTCAAGGCCTCGCCCGACGGCTCCTTTTCGCCCCCCGCGATCGCTTCCCATCGAACCCAGCTCGTCCACATCATCCAGCAATTGCGGGCGATTTCCAGTTCGTTATTGGGTGGTTTGAGCGGCAACATATTGAAATTGTTGCGGTACAGTTCCTGGTGATCGACGATTTGCTGGATCGACCAATCCTGCAGGTCGAGGAACCGCAGAAATATCTGCTCGTCGATGTGGATGAGGAAGTCGAGATCCCTGAAAAAATAGCGGTGCCGCCAAAGGCAGCGCTGAACGTCGATCTGATGCACGACGAGGTCTTGAAACGTCATCGGCATCTTGGGGCGCGTCAAAACCACGCGGATCTCGGTTTCCAAGCGGCCAAAAAGGGTGAGAAAAAGATCGCTGTTCGTTCGGAAATGATAGTGGAGGTTGCCGGGACTAATCCCAAGCTCCTCAGCGACACGGTTTACCGAAAATCGCGAGGCGCCGAAGATATTGAACAAACAGATTGCCTGCTCCGCTATTTCCTCCGCTCGTTTCGAGGGGGGCTGTGCGTTGCCGCGTCTCCTCTTGATGGAGGCGGGAACCTCGATGTCGATCATTCTCATTCGTTCAGATTACCAATGTGCCCAACCCACGAGGTTGACATACACATGCCCGGCTAGTAATCAAGCTAGATCGGTAGATCTAGATTTGCAAGACTCTTACGGCTCTAAGGATCACCGTTTCCGCGCAGAATCAGGTCGCGCAGGTGGGTTGGAAAGCGTATCTACGATATGGTCGGATGGCAACGATCTAATCGGATGACGAATGTTTGCTGTGGTCTGGCGCGGTTCGCGTCACGTGAAAAGATTTGGCGTGGCAAATCTCTGTTTTAGAAACACATAGGGTAAGGATGTCGGTATGACGGTTGGCAAGCCGGAAACTTCGCTGGTCGACGTTGCGAACCTTGAGGTCAAGCTGACGCGGACGAAAACGGCAGGAGGCATCGAAACCGATCCCTATTATCGGCCGGCAGATGCCCGCGCGGAGTACGGCGAAAAGCTGGGTGATCCCGGTCAATATCCCTATACGCGCGGCGCGTTTCCGCAGATGTATCGGACCCGCATGTGGACCCTGCGGAATATCGTGGGCTATGGCGCGCCCGAGGATACGCGCGAGGGTCTGGAAATGGTGTTGGCGTCGGGTGGTACCGGCGTAAACGTCGTGTGCGATCCACCGACCAATCAGTCGATCGATCCCGACCATCCGGCCGTCGGCCCCGAAGTCGGGCTGGAGGGCTGCTCACTGCCGACGATGCGGGACATGGACCGGCTCATGGCAGGCGTCGATCTGGCGAAGGTGGATACCGCCTGGCACTGGACGACCACGGCCTATGCGCTGGTCGCTGCCACGCACGTCAGTCGCGGCGGCGATCTGAAGCTGCTCCAGGGATCCAACATGCCGGACATGCTGCAGGAAACTCTCGCCGGCTGGGGCCAGCATGTCGTTCCGGCCGATCTCGGACATCGCAGTACCGTCGATCAGGTCGAATATTGCGTCAAGCAAAGCCCGCGCTGGGCCTTGGGACTGCCTCAGGCCTATGATCTGCGAGAGCGAGGGCTGACGCCCGCGGGCGAAATCGGCGTGGGCATGGCTATCGTCATCGCGACAATCGAAGACCTGATCAAGCGGGGCATAAGTGTCGATCAGGCGGCGGCATCGATCGCATGGGTTTCCACTTCGGACACCGATTTCTTCGAGGAGGTGGCCAAGTTCCGGGCACTGCGCCGTTTCTGGGCACACACGATGAAAGAGCGGTTCGGCGCAACCGACACCCGGGCGCTCCGGCTGCGCGTCGCCTGTCACACCTCCGGCCGATCGCTCGTCTACAAGCAGCCGCTCAACAATCTCACCCGTACCGCGATCCAGAGCTTCGCCGCCCTGTGCGGAGGGGTCCAGTCGCTGGAAGCCTGCACGTTCGACGAACCGATCTGCGTTCCGACCCACGATGCTCGCGATCTTGCGATACGCCAGCAACAGATCCTTGCCGAGGAAGTCGGTGCCGCCCGCGTCGCCGACCCGCTGGGGGGGAGCTGGTATGTCGAATCCCTGACGGACCAGGTCGAAGCGCAAGCCAAAGACATCTTGCAAAAGATCCTGGACATCGGTGTGCTCGAAGCCGTGAAGAGCGGCTATATCGAGCGCATAATGGACGATCATAACCTTAACATACAGCGTGAGCTGGACGAGGGGGAACGCGTCGTGATCGGACTGAACCGGTTCATTCCGGAAAGCGAACCGCCGCCGCCCCGCTTTACGTTCGACCCCACCAACACGCGCAAGCACATGCAGCGTTTCTCCGAACTGAAACAACAGCGTGACCGCAGCCGATGGGAAGCGTCGCTGCGCGTGCTGCACAGCAGCGCCCGCAACGGCACCAACACCACCGGCCCGATGATCGACGCGTTGCTGGCCGACGCTTCGATCGGCGAGGTATGGGGCACGCTGCGGCTGGGTATGGGGTATCCCTATGATGCCTTTGGCGCGTTGGAGGCGCCGATTCGCTATGAACATTGAGCCGGATATCGCTACCGCCACCACCGACAGCCATGCTGGACCGGTGCGCTGCCTGCTGGGCATGGTAGGCACCGATGTTCATTCCAAGGGCATCCGCACCATCGCGCAGATCTTGCGCGATGCGGGCGTCGAGGTGATCTATATCGGCGAGCATAACACCATAGAGGGGATGGCGCAGGCCGTTGTCGACGAAGATGCCGACATCGTCGGCCTCAGCTTCTCCTCCGCCGCCTATCTCACCTACACCCGCATGCTGCTGGATGCGATGGTGGCCCGAAATGTCGGCGATATACCGATCATGCTGGGCGGCCTCATCCACCCGGATGACGTTCCGGTGCTCGATGAAATGGGTGTAACCGGGGTGTTCGGTCCGGGATCGACCACCGAGGAGATCGTTGCGTTCGTGAAGAATCGCGGCCGGGCGAAACAATGAATGCAGCGTCCCTGGCGCACCGGATCATAGCAGGCGACAGGCAGGCGGCCGCGCGTTTGATTACCCGCGTCGAACTGGGCGACATTGGCGTCTCCCCCATCCTGGAACATCTCTATCTGAACGGCGGGAATGCGCGCGTCGTTGGCGTCACCGGCCCTCCCGGCGCGGGCAAGAGCACGCTTGTTGATAGCTGCGTAACGATGTGGCGGGCTGCCGGCAAAAGGGTGGCGGTGCTGGCGGTGGACCCGTCAAGCCCTCTTAGCGGCGGCGCGGTGTTGGGCGATCGGGTTCGGATGGGGCGCCACGCTGGCGATCCCGACGTGCTGATCCGCTCGATGGCTGCGCGTGGTGCCCTGGGCGGCCTGGCGGAAGCTGCGGGCGATGCGCTCACGATCATCGATGCCCTGGGTTTCGACATCATCGTTGTAGAGACCGTCGGCGTCGGACAGAGCGAGATTGAGGTGCTGACCCAGGCGGATGTCGTCATCGTCCTCCAGACGCCCGAGGGGGGCGATGGCATACAATCGGTCAAGGCTGGCTTGCTGGAAATCGCTGACATCTTCGTGGTCAACAAGGTAGACGTCGCCGGTGCGGAGCGGATGGTCCGCAACCTTCGCGAAATGGTGGCGCACCGAAAACCCACGATCGAGGGTTGGAACACCCCGGTAATCCCGCTTCAGGCGAACCGGGGCGAAGGTGTCAGCACGCTTATCGCCGCTGTCGACGATTTCTTTGACTGCTGGCGCGGATCGAGCGACCAGGGACGTGAGCGTTCGATCCGTCGCATGCAGGCGCGTGTTGTGGCGCTGGCGCATGGTCTGTTGCGCCGCCACCTATCCGGCATTCAGGACGACCCCGACATCAATGCGTTGATTGCCGGTACAGTTTCCCGGACCATGGATCCCCATGCGGCGGCGCATCGACTGGTGGCACGACTCGCAGACAGCCAGGATCGGCGGTGATGCAGGGCGAGGACTTGTTCGTGGAGGCGTGCCTGTTGTCGGAGCTCGCCGACGCAGGTCGCAAGGTGGTGGAGATCGACGGTCAACCGATCCTGCTGTTCATGCTTGGCAAGGAGGTGCACGCGGTCCGCAACCGGTGCACGCATCTCGACTTTCCGTTGGCCGATGGCCGCATCATTGGACGAGAGCTGATCTGCCGCCGCCATGGCGCGCGCTTCTGCATCGATGACGGGCGCGCGGTTGGCGGCGCGGCGGTGCGGACGCTGCCGGTGTATCCGGTGCGCGTTCGCGAAGGACGGGTCGAAGTGAATGTCGCTGCGGGTCGCGAGGATCGATGGCCGCCGCTGGCCTGCTAATCTCGAAGCCAATTCGGAGATGGATTAATGACTGTGTCGACCTCTGCGGACATACCGCTACCGATCGCAACGATATGGGCGATGATCAGCGATTTTTCCGGCTTGAAGAACTGGCATCCCCTGGTCGATCGCTGTGAAACCGTCGGCCAGGGCGAAGGCGCTGTTCGAACCGTTCATTTTGCCGATTGGTGGGCGACGGAAAGCCTCGACCGGCTCGATCATGACCATCATGTGCTGGAGTATCGCGTCATCGACAGCTCGCGCCCTGCAGTGATCGGTGTGAAGGGCTCGATGCGGCTGACCTCCTTGTCTCCTGATGCCACCCGCATCGACTGGGTGTCGGGCCTGCAGGCGGATCACCCGGCTGCAAATGAAGTCAATCAGGGTCTTCAAGCCTATTACCCGGTGCGCCTGGGCCATTTGCGCGCGGCCTTGGGACTGCCATCCTGAAGGCGCGACATGACGCTGGAGCAGGGGCAGCGCCCACCGGCCACGGACATTCTGCAGGCGCTTCGATATGGGCCTCTCCGTTCTCTCCTCCCACTGTTCGCGAACGAGGGCTGAAGGACAAATTGTGACCGCCTTTGTTATCGTAACGCTGAAGGTCCACGACCGATCTTGGCTAAACGACTATGTCGCCAACGTTCCAGCGATCGTCCGCCAACATGGGGGACGCTATATCGCGATCGGAACTCAGATATCCGTAGAGGAGGGCGAAGGATCGGCGCCGGACCAGATCGCAATCCTCTCCTATCCTACCCTTGCCGATCTGCGCGCGAGCCTGTCCTCTCCCGATTATGCCCCCTATCGCGACTCGCGCATGGGCAAAGCCGACACCCAGATACTCGCGTTCGAGGCAATTCATTCGGAATTCCACGAAACCCCGTGACCGGAAGAGTTGCTTTCCGTTGCAGCGATATCTGTCCGGCACGCCGCGCGGAAAGCCATAGCCGGCCTCGGCGCGATATTGCTGGACGCTGATACAGTCAGCGCATACTAGATCGACTGATCCTATACGCGGTAGAAGACGAAAGGGGCATGATGTCCAAGGCTAAAATTGCTGTCATCGGCGGAACTGGCAATCTGGGAAGTGGATTGGCCTGGCGACTGGCGCGGGCAAATCATGAAGTCCTGCTCGGCTCGCGGACGGCGGAGAGCGCATCGAAGCGGGCTGCCGACCTTGGCCATGGCATCATCGGCATGGACAATGTCGAGGCGGCACGCGCAGGCGACATCCTGTTCGTCACTGTGCCTTTCGAGGCGCAAGAAGCTACGCTTGAAGCGATCAGGCCCCATGCCGCCGGCAAGATCGTCGTCGATACGACGGTGCCGCTCGTGCCGCCCCGCGTGATGCGCGTTCAATTGCCCGCCGAAGGCTCAGCCGCTCTGAAGGCCGCACAGCTTCTGGGCGATGGCGTGCGCGTGGTGTCCGGGTTTCATAATGTCGCGGCCGCCAAGCTTGCCAAGGACGTAGATGTTGCATGCGACATTCTCGTGTTCAGCGACGACAAGGAAGCACGGTCCGTGGTCGTGGGCCTTGCCAACGAAATAGGCGTCCGCGGACTCCATGGCGGCGCGCTGGCGAATTCCGCAGCCGCAGAAGCCATGACTTCGCTGCTCATATTCATCAACAAGACCTATCAGGTTGACGGCGCCGGTATACAGATCACCGGCGAGCTTGTTCCGTCAGCCTGAGCGTGATCACATCATCAAGAGGGATCGGATGAACCCAGCTGCCTTGATCGCCGAACTGCTGGCCCTGCCGCAGGCGACGCTGCTTGCCGAGGCCGGCGCGCTGCGCGACCAGGCGGCTGTTCCGTTCCTGACCTATTCGCGGAAGGTTTTCATTCCGCTGACGCAACTATGCCGCGATGTGTGCCATTATTGCACCTTCGCCACCGCACCACGTCATCTGTCCGCCGCTTATTTGTCAGGCGAACAGGTCATGGCGATAGCCAGGGCGGGGGCCGCGGCGGGTTGCAAGGAAGCGTTGTTCACCACGGGCGACAAGCCGGAGTTGCGCTATGCCGCAGCGCGGGCCGCACTGCAGGCGCTTGGCCATGAGACGACCATTGATTATGTCGTGGAAAGCGCGGCGCAGGTGGTCGCGGAAACCGGGCTGCTCCCGCATATCAATGCGGGCGTGCTGAGCCGCGCGGACTATGAAAAACTGCGTCCCGTGTCCGCCTCGATGGGCATGATGCTGGAAAGCACTGCGCGGCGGCTGTGCGAAAAGGGCGGGCCGCATCATGGATCGCCCGACAAGGACCCGGCGGTGCGGCTGGCCTCGATCGCGGAAGCTGGCCGGCAGTCGATACCGTTCACGACGGGCATATTGATCGGCATCGGCGAAACGCGAGCCGAACGATTGGAAGCATTGGTCGCCATTGCGGATCTGCACCGCCAGCATGGCCATATCCAGGAAGTGATCGTCCAGAATTTCCGCGCCAAGGCGGGCACCAAGATGGAGAATGCGGCCGAACCCGACGAGGCGGATCTGTTGTGGACGATCGCCGCGGCACGCATCATTCTGGGGGCATCGGTCGCGGTGCAGTCGCCGCCGAACCTCAACCCGGGCCGCACGGTAGCGATGGTGCAGGCTGGATTGTCCGACTTTGGCGGTATTTCTCCGATAACGATCGACCATGTGAACCCCGAAGCGCCGTGGCCCGAGATCGAGGCGCTCGAGCGCGAATGTGCGGCGGCGGGGCGGCCATTGATCGAGCGGCTAACCATCTATCCGGCCTTCGCAGGGCAGCCCGATCGTTGGCTGGACCCGGTGATGAGGAAGGCCGTCGTGCGTCTGTCGGAAGCCGACGGTTTGGCGCGGGCGCAGGACTGGAGCCCGGGGCTGGATGTGCCGGCCCCCGGGACGGCGCTGCACCCGCTCGGCACAGGCGCCTCCGGGGGATTTGTTCGTCGTGACGTCGATCTCGCGCTCGCGGGTGCGGTGCGTGGCGACAGCCTCAGTCCCGGAGCGATCGCCACGATGTTGACCGCGCGGGGCGCGGAGGCGGCAGAAATCGTCGCCGCAGCCGATCAACTGCGGCGTGATACCTGCGGCGACAGCGTAACCTATGTCGTTAACCGCAACATCAATTACACCAACATCTGCACGTTCAGCTGCACCTTCTGTGCATTCTCCAAAACCTCGGCCAAGGGCGGCTTTCGCGACAAGCCCTATAATTTGTCGATGGCGGAAATCGGCGAACGAGCGAGCGAGGCATGGGCGCGAGGCGCGACCGAGATCTGCCTGCAGGGTGGTATACACCCGTCCTATACCGGAGAAACCTATCGGGACGTCGTGCGCGCGGTGAAGCAGGCGCAGCCTGCTATGCATGTCCATGCCTTTTCCCCGCTGGAAATTTCCCAGGGCGCATCCACGCTCGGAATGGCGGTCGCCGACTATCTCCTGATGCTCAAGGACGAGGGACTGGGATCACTGCCGGGGACGGCTGCGGAAATCCTGGACGACGAAGTGCGCGCGAAGATCTGCCCCGATAAGCTGTCGCGGGCTGAGTGGCTGGGCATCATCCGAACGGCGCACCAGGTTGGCCTCAAAACCACCGCCACGATGATGTTCGGCCATCTGGAGGCGCCGATCCACCAGGCGCGCCATCTTGCCGATATCCGGGCGCTTCAGCTCGAGACGGGGGGGATTACCGAATTCGTGCCTCTGCCGTTCGTTCACATGCAATCGCCGGTTTACATGCGCGGGCACGCTCGCAAGGGGCCAACCTGGCGCGAGACGGTGCTGCTCCATGCCGTGGCACGGATTGCGTTGCATCGCGCAATCGATTCGATCCAGGTTTCCTGGGTGAAGATGGGTCACGCCGGTGCGGCGGCTTGCCTTGGTGCGGGATGCAATGATCTGGGCGGCATCCTTATGAATGAGTCGATCAGCCGGGCTGCGGGAGCGGCGCACGGACAGGAAATGTCGATAGATACGCTCAACGAAATCGCCGCATTGGCCGGACGGGATCTCGTTCGCAGAACGACATTATATCAGCCCGTTGGCGCCAACGTCTCACCCTCCTGAGGTTCGCATAGGAATCCAGTCCGAGGTTAGCCAGTTCGCAGGCGGAGTCGAGTCAAGAGCGCCGCCCCATTTGACCGTTCGCGCCGGCCTGCAGGTAAATGCTAATGTGAGTTCGATGCGTTCGGCAGATCGGAGTTTGCCGACCGCGCCGCTTCATGCGGCCCATCGGGATGGAGGTAAATGCCGGTATGACAAAGCAATTCGGACGCATCGAAGATCGATTGGCCATTCATGATCTTATCTATCGATATGCAATGCACATCGATGAGCGCGAAGTCGATCAGTGGTCCGATCTGTTCGCTGCGGATGGAGTTCTGGATGAGACGGCGTTCGGCAGCGGGCGGCACGTCGGCACCGGCCAAATTCGTGATTACGGCCGGAGCCTGGTCGCCACCGTCGTACAGGCCGTTCACCATATGACGAATATCATTCTGCACGACGTGTCAGACCGCACGGCCAGCGGTATGGTGTTCGGGTTGGTCGAAGCCAGGATGAACAATGGCGAACATGGACGATATCACGTCATCTATGAGGATCATTACGCCAAATCGGGCGATAACTGGGTCTTTACGGCCAGGGTTCTGCGCCCGGCCCTCGCCACGGAAATCGTCACGTCGGCCGCCTAATCCTGTTGGACATACAACTTGACAATCAGGGGGTGTGTCGGCAATTTAGACCTGTTATCCTAGGTGGATTAGTCTTAAGGGCGGGTACGCCAAGTCCCCAGAATAAGGAGAGTGAACGCATGGGCACGTGGGAACGCGACGCTAATTGTTTCGTATCGCGCTTCAAGGTCGATCCCGCGAAGCGGGCCGAATTTCTTGAGGCGCTCGATGAACTGGCCCGGAACGCTGTGCCCTGGTATGAGGAGGGATGCAATTTCGCCTTCCATGGGTGGGGTCGGGATCCTAACGAATGGGTGGCCATTGCGTCCTGGAAGTCGGAAGAGTTCGTGAACAGGATGCGCCAGACCGATTGGTACAAGGATACGCAGCAACGGATGTTGGAATGCAGTACCGGCTCCATGATCATGGAGCAGTTCAGCGGGATGAACGTGGACCGTTCGGTGTTCGATGAATATCCAGCGGGTAGTTCGCAGGTTCACATGAAGACGCATACGCTGGACGTGGTGTTTCTCTAAATCTTTCGAGCATCGGGCGTGCCGGTACGGCCGCCTGATGCTATCGACTCAACCGCAGGGCATCCGGGACTAAAACGTCGGTAGGAAAATAGTTGATGGGGAAATATCAGAGGGGACATGCTGAAGTGCGCGGCATCGTCGACGCCTCGGTCGAGGAGGTGTGGGAGTTGCTCACCGATTGGGGCACCTTCGAGCGCTGGTGGATCAAGCCCTCGGAAGGTGGCCGACCCGGTCCCGAGATAGCCACCATTGAGCTGATCGGCGCCCCTGATGCGGTGCCGCGGACCCGGGTGATACATCACGTCACCGGCTCCGCCGTCGATGAAACGCTGCTGCTGCAGGATGATGAGACGCATCGCATCTATTATAACATGATCTTTCGCCCCAATCCCGGCGGCGCGGTATTGCGAAGTGAGTTCCGGAATTATCTGGCGACGACCCTGGTCGACCCCTTGCCGACTGGCGAGACGTTAATGACGTTCAAGTCGGAATTCGATCTCGTCGAAGGTGCGGACATGGATTTGATGCGCTCGATCATCGAGCGAACCTACACCGACGCCGTTCTGAAGGGATTCCGTCGGTATTTCGCTAACAAGAAGGCGGCGTGACCTCAGTCATGCGGCACAGAAAGCCAACTTCAATCCCCAACTGAGAGAGCGCCATGATCGATATTGGTCTTACCCTTGACCGCACCACCAATTTCCTGCCTGCCAATGAACTGGCCAAGCTGGTGACCGATATCGAACGCTTCGGCTTCGAAAGCGTATGGCTGCTCGATGCCTTTGGCCGCGACCCGTTCCTCGCGACCGCCTTCATTCTAGCCAATACAAAGACTCTGAAGGTCGCGACCGGCGTGGCGACGGTATATGGACGTGATCCTTTTGGGGCAGTCCAGACGCTTCAGACCCTGTCGGAATTCTATCCGGGCCGCTTTATCATGGGGCTTGGCGCGTCCAACCCGATCGTAATCGGCAAGCGAGGGGGCGAATGGGTTCAGCCTTTGCCCAAGATGACCTCCTATCTGGAAGGCATGGCCCAGACCAAGCTGGGTATGGTGAGCCCCGCGGAAACGGCGCCTGTCTATATCGCGGCCCATGCGCCGGGTTTGCAGAAGCTGGCGATGAAGCAGGCCCAAGGAATCGTGACCTGGATGATGCCGTCCCCCATCATCGCCGACGCTCGCGAGCGCGTCGGCCCGGATCTCAACATCACCTCCGAGATAACGTGCGTGTTGAGCACCGACGCCGAAGAGGCCCGCCGGGTCGCTCGTAGCTATCTCGCCATGTATCTCGCCTTGCCTTATTATCAGACGGCGTTCGTGAAGGCAGGCTTTGATGTGGAAGAATGCACGGCAGGCGGCGGCAGCGACCGATTGATCGATTCCGTGCTCGCCTGGGGTTCGCCCGCCGACATATTGAAGCGGGTGAGCGAGTTCGAGCGTGCCGGCGCGAGCCGTCTGGTGCTGAACGTCCTGCGGGCGGCGCCGCAGAAGGCTGCTGGCGATCCGATCGTCGCAACCGGCGACTGGCAGGGCCTGGAAGGCCTGGGCGCGAGCATTTTCCCCGCCAACTGAGGGCGAGTTCGACGAGGAGCCGAAGATGGCCAAGATTGAGCGAATTTTTGCCCGTAGCGAGGGCATCGTTGAAGCCGAAACCGGAGCCCTGTGGGATGTGCTGACCGACTGGGGCAGCATGGAGTGGTGGGGTAACGAGCTCGAACGCGACGGGATGGAGGTGGGAAAATTCTACCTCGAGGGCGAAAAGGGCACCCTGCCGCGCACCAAGGTGCTCGAGCGCAGCAATGCGGAAGGCGCCGGCCTGCCGTTGGTCAATCGAGAGACCCTGTTCCTTGAGGACCCCGTCGCTCACAGGCTTTATTATACTGCCACCGATGGATTCATAGCAGGGGTCCGCAATTATATCGCGACATGGGCGCTGGATGAACTGCCCGGCGGGCGCACCCGCATGCTTCTTTCCTCGACTTTCGATGTCGTCGAACCCGCCGACGCCGCGATGATCAAGGACACCGTCGAATCGGTGTACGACCTCATCGTCAAAGGCCTCAACGGATATTTCGCTAAAGGCCTACACTTGGCGCCGGCGCACGGCTGAGCCTCGGCGGAGAAATGCCGACGAGAGTCGGCACAGTCGGTCATGGCGTAGAATGATCAAGACCGGTTTGCGGCAGGCCGTCCGGGTGTGGACCGGAGCAGGGGCCATACCGGCTTATCGTTATTCTGTTCCACTACTTCATGAGCACGAGGGCAAGCAATGGCGCGCGTTGAAGGAAAGATAGCCATCGTCACCGGCGGCGCTCGCGGCATGGGAGCCAGTTTCGCACGCGCGCTGGTTCGGGAAGGCGCAAAGGTCTTTCTGACGGACGTCCTTGAAGAAGAGGGGCAGGCAGTCGCGCGGGATTGCGGCCCCAATGCCCGCTTCGCACGCCATGACGTGACCAAGGAAGGCGAGTGGAAGGATGTCGTGCGGCAGGCTGAAGATGCGTTCGGCCCGGTTTCCGTTCTGGTGAACAATGCAGGCATCGTCGCCTATGGCGCGATCGAGACGATGGAAGAAAAGGACTATCGGCGCGTCATCGATGTCAATCAGGTCGGCACCTATCTGGGCATGAAGTCGGTGATCCCTTCGATGAAGCGCGCTGGCGGAGGAGCGATCATCAATATGTCGTCGGTCGCCGGGCTGATGGGCGCGGCCCATGTTCTCCCCTATACGGCTTCCAAATTCGCGGTGCGCGGCATGACCAAGGCGGCCGCCATCGAACTTGCGCCCGACGGCATCAGGGTCAATTCCGTACACCCGGGAATGATTCGTACTCCGATGGCGATCCCCACGGAGGAGTCGGCTTCGATCATCGACGATTTTATCGCGGCAACGCCGGCGCAACGCTGGGGTGAATGTGATGAAATAGCCGCGGTTATCGTGATGCTGGCCAGCGACGAAGTCCGTTTTGCCACGGGAGCGGAATTCGTGATCGATGGCGGGATAAGTTGCCAGTAAAATGATATCCTGATCGCCAGGCTTCACATCGCCGCGAAGTGGTGGGTCTGGGCGCGGTCGCCGCTATCATGCCGCTGTTTTTCGCAATCGGTAAAAACCCCCGATTCGAAAAGCCACGCCGCGAAGGCCTTCGCGGCTTTTCCGGTTCAAGCTTGCGTTTCGAGCCAGCCGTTGGGGTGATTACCCGTCCATCGTTTAAAAGCGCGATAATAGCTGGCTACGTTCTGGTAGTTGAGTTCATGCGCGATGACCTTTGCCGCGAAACCCTGTCGAATCATATCCTTGGCGCGGTCGTGTCGATATTGTTCGATCAGTGCGTGAAAGCTCGTGTCTTCGGCAGCGAGGCTGCGCTGCATGCTTCGGACGCTTACGCCGAGCGCCCGCGCCACTGTTTCCGCATTCGTGGTCTGCTCCATGCGGATGACATCATGGACCCGCCGGCCGAAAGGCTCGGCCATATGCAGACGCGACAGGCTTTCGCGACAGAAGGCGTCGCACACCGCGCGTGCTTCGGCATCCGCGGCGGGCATCGGCCACAAGAGATCCGCAAGCGCCCCGGATACATAAGCGTGGGACTTCTCGAACAAGATGCGCTGCGCATCGATCTCCCGATATGCCGACTCGTCGTGACGTCGCGCAAATGGAAAGCCGATCTCGCGAAGTTGAAGCCGGTACCCGGTCATATTGAAAATCGATCGGGCGAAGCCCGCGAGCGTTGATTCTATGCACAAGGCATAAGCACGATCCGATAGCGGGTAGCGGCTATGGAACGTCAGGGTCCACCCGCTGCGGCCGGTCCGTAAGAAGCTGCCCAGCGGATAGCCGATGATGATCGAATAGCGCGTCCATTCTTCGAGCAACTCGCCGATCGTGTCGCACTGGCTGAGCCGATAGCCTAGCAATCCCAGATCATGCAGACGGACCGACAGGCCCGCAGTGATGCCAAAACCGACGGGGGCGACGTCAGCCAGACGATCGAGCAGTTCAGCGATGAGCGCGATCGGGAGCGGCTTTTGTGCAAGTATATCCTCGAAGGAAACCCCACTGCCGCATAATACTGCCTCTGGATCGATGCCCAATCCTTGTAGGCAGATCAGGTCGCCACGCAGCTTTGCAGGCTTCTCCAGCAATGAACGGTCGACAGCGGAAGCGCCATCACAGTATTCGTCCCGGTGCCGTCGTCCATTGTGATCTTTCTGGCGTGAAATGCGATGGACTGCCGTTTGCTCGGATCCAAGACCTTCCTCTAAGTGGTGTTCGCCCGGCGAAGACCGTAAATCAGGGAGGATGGCATGCGTCGTCATAAAGTTGTGCGTTATCTTACGGCGTCATTTTTGACAACGGTTGGCCTCGTCGCCTTCGGGACGGGAGCCGCGGCACAAACCGCTGCGGAAGCGGGCTCCGCGACAGCCGCGAACGCCGTTTCCCTGCCGGGCGAGGACTACATCGTCGTAACTGCAAGCAAGATCGGCGAACGGCTCGATCGCGCGCCAGTCGCCGCGGTAACGCTGGGCGGCGGCGAGCTCGCGAGGCTCAATGTACAAAGTGTGCGCGACGCGCAGGTGCGCCTGCCTTCGATCGTCTACAACGACAGCGGCGGCTCCGCGCAGGTCTATATCCGCGGGATCGGCACCAACTCCGCTTACGCCGGTCTTGAATCCAGCATCGGAACCTATCAGGACGGTGTCTATCTCCAGCGCCAGGTCGGCGCATCGGTCGACATCGTCGATCTGCAGTCGATCGAAGTGCTCAATGGTCCGCAAGGCTCGCTCTACGGCCGGAACGCGACGGGCGGCGTCATCCTGCTGACCACCAACGATCCTGTCGATGCCCTCCACGGCAACGTGCGGGCGACGATCGGCAATTACGGTCGGCTCGAGGGAGAGGGGATGCTCAACCTGCCTCTCACCGACGACCTGGCGTTCCGCGTCGCGGGGAAATACAGCCATCTCGGCGGCTATATCCGCAATATCGCGACTGGCGACCGGTTGGGGGGCCATGACAGCGGAACGGTGCGCGGGAAGCTGCGCTATGCGCCGGGCTCGGGGCTCACCGTGGTCGCAAGCGTCGAATATCATCGCGAACAGAGCGACCCGATCGCCCGTCGTCTCCTGACGGGAGCGCCATTATGCACGGCGTGCGCAGTGTTCGGCGTAACCCCCAGCCCGGCCGGAGAATTCTATCAGGTTTCGCAGAACAGGACACGCGACACTAGCATCCGATACCTCGCCGGAACACTCAACATCGCTTACGAAACCGACGATTTCAACCTCGTCAGCGTGACCGGCATCCGCGACTTTCATTATAAGATCTTCGTGGATCAGGATTTTTCTTCGGGCGATCTGTTCAATTCCCGTGCGGAGGAGTTCGGCACCACCTTTACCCAGGACGCCTATGTCCGCACAAAGCTGGGCGGCGCATTCAACTTTCTGTTCGGCGTCAGCGGCGAAGTGGACAAGGACACACTGTTCGTGCAGCTGATGGGCGCTGCATTCGGGCCGCTGGCTGGCGCCCAGAACGATGCCAAGGTCAAATTGCGGTCGTTTTCACCTTACGGCGAGGCCTATCTCCAATTGCCTTCCGATTTCAAACTCACGGTCGGCGGGCGCTATAATATCGATACCAAGAAGCTGCGCGCGACCAGCGATGCCAAGGCAGTCGCGGCCCTGGGCGCCACGCCAGCCTTCGGGGAGAGCGTGACCTTCCGTGATTTCACCCCCCGCGTCGTCCTGTCGCACGAGACGAGGCTCTCGACCGCGTATCTCAGCTACAGCAAGGGTGCGAAGAGCGGTGGCTATAATACCCCAGCCTTCGCTCCGCTCGTCCCATTGCGGCCGGAAAAACTGACCAGCTACGAGGCTGGACTGAAGGCGCACTCAGCCGACAATGGCATCAGCATCGCTGTCGCGGGCTTCTATTACGACTATAAGGATATCCAGGTCAGCTTCGTCGATGCCTCCACCGGCTCGGTGCGCGCGGAAAATGCCGCGAAGGCGCGGATCTATGGCATGGAAATGAGTGGCGTTCTGCGGCCGATTGCGGGTCTCACCCTCAGCGCCGGCGGGCTGCTCGAACATGCTAAGTTCAAGGATTATCGCCGGGCCGCGATCTTCTGCCCCGCCGCCTTTGCTTCGCCAGGCTATCCGGGATGCCCGGCTCCCAGCGGCGGTCCGGGGCTTGTCAGCGGTGTTGCCGATCTCAGCGGGACCACGCTGCCGCGTGCGCCGGACCTGTCCTATTCGCTGTCGGCCGACTATGCCTTTCCACTGGGTGAAGGCTGGCGCGGCACAATCAGTGCAGCCGATCGCTACACTGCGCGTTATGACTTCCTGCCGGGCGGCGGCGGGCCGCTGGGTCTGAGCCGACAGCCGGCGGTTCATCTCATCACGGCCAGCCTTACGCTGAGTCAGGAACCGGAAGGCTTCGAGGTCAAGATTTTCGCCACCAACATAGCCAACCAGAAATATTATCTGGATTTCCCCACCTCGGCCTTTGGCGTGTCCGGTTCGGTTGGGGCGCCGCGCAGCTATGGCCTGTCCGTCGGCTATTCATTCTAAGGAGGAAAGAACCATGACCTCGATCGAAGCGAACCCTGCCCGAAGCGACGAGGATCGAGTGCAGCGTATAGCCTCCGAGGAGGTGCCATGGCTCCCCTATGCCATCACGCCGGGCACGTTCTGGCGCGTGCTGCACGTCGACGAGGCCACCAACACAGTCGTCCTCAACTATCGCATGCCGCCGTGGACGACGACTCCCGTCCACGGCCATCACTGCACGGCGACCGCCTATACGCAGGAGGGCGAGTGGTTTTACGATGACCTTTGTTTTCGCAAGGGGGATATCGCGTTCGAAACGACTGTCGAGGTGCACCAGCCGATCACGAAGGAGCAGGGGGCCACATTGTTGACCACGCTGATCGGTGGCGTCGGCAATGATCGCCTGCTTGAAAATCATGCCGAAGATGGAAGCAAGACCTTGCTGAGAACGCGGCTTTTCAAAGCCTGTGAGCGGATAACGCTCGAGGATTATGAAAAGATCGACCTTCTGTCGCTGCTGGACTGATACCGGTCAGGCTGCGTCCCAGAACGCACATTGCTCTATAGTGGTGGTGCGGGCGGTCGGAATCGAACCGACACCTCCGAAGAGACCGGATTTTGAGTCCGGCGCGTCTACCAGTTTCACCACGCCCGCACGGCGCTGAGCTATAGCGCGTCGTTCGGCGCGTGCAACCGCTCAGCGCGTCAGGGCCGAGCCAATGATCGCTTCGTAGATGTCGGCCAGCGCGTGGAGATCGGCGATGGCCACCGCCTCGTCCAGCTTGTGCATCGTCGCATTGCACAGGCCGAACTCGACCACCGGGCAGAGCCGCGACAGGAAGCGCGCATCGGAGGTGCCGCCCGTGGTCGACAGCTCCGGGGTAAGCCCGGTCGCCTCGACGATGGCGTTCGAGATCAGGGTCGAGAATTCGCCGGGTGGGGTGATGAAGCTCTCGCCGGAGATCACCGCGCTGATTGTCGCGGCGGGGGCGTGCGCCGCAACGGTCGAGCGCACCAGCTCGACCAGCGCCGCGCCCTTATGTTCATCGTTGAAGCGGATGTTGATGCGCGCCTTCGCGACCGCCGGGATCACATTGGTGGCGCCGTTGCCGACATCGACTGTGGTGATCTCGAGATTGGACGGCTGGAACCAGGCGTTGCCATCATCGAGGTGCAGGCCGGCCAGCGCATCGAGCGCCTTCACCAACGCCGGGATCGGATTGTCGGCGAGGTGCGGATAGGCGACATGGCCCTGCGCGCCGCCATTCTCGATCCAGATATTGACCGATCCGCGCCGGCCGATCTTGATCATGTCGCCTAGCCGGTGCGTCGAGGTCGGCTCTCCGACAAGGCAGAGGTCGGGACGGATGCCGCGTGCGTTCATCCAGTCGATCAGCGCCACGGTGCCGTGCGTCGCCGGGCCCTCCTCGTCGCCGGTGATGATCAGGCTGAGCGTGCCCGGCTGATCGACGAGACGCGCCGCGGCGGCGATGAAGGCCCCGATCGCCCCCTTCATATCGACCGCGCCGCGTCCGTAGAGGAGATCACCGCGGATTTCCGGCACGAAGGGATCGCCGTGCCAGCCCTCGCCCGGCGGCACGACATCGCTATGCCCCGCAAAGGCTAAGTGCGGCGCACCCTGCCCGCGGGTGGCGAACAGGTTCTCGATCGGGCCGTCGGGTGCCTCGCCCGCCGTGAAACGATGAACGGTGAAGCCGATCGCCTCCAATGCCTCGGCGATCACCGCCATCGCACCGGCGTCAGCCGGGGTGATGCTGGGACAGGCGATCAGGCGCTCGGTCAGCGCGACAGGGTCGATTGCGTTCACCATGTCGTCCGCCTAGCCTCACGCGTCCGTTATGCAAAGAGCCGTGAAGCCCCGATGCCGAAGATCGATATCGACGCGATCCCCCAGACCAACGCCACCGGCTACCCCTCGATCTACGCCGGCGTGGTTCAGAACCGCTGGTATCGCCGCCTTGCCCCCGTGGCGGGGCTGAGCGATTTCGGCGTCAGCCACGTTACGCTAAAGCCGGGTGCGTGGTCGGGCCAGCGCCATTGGCACGAGGGGGAGGACGAGTTCGTCGTGTTGCTGGCCGGCCAGGCGGTTCTGATCGATGACAGGGGCCGAACGCCGATCGGCCCGGGCGATTGCATTGCCTATCCCAAGGGGGACGCCAACGGCCATCACCTGATCAACGAGAGCGACGCGGATTGTGTGTTCATCGCAATCGGCCGCCCCTCAGCGACCGACTGCCATTATCCCGATATCGACATGCATCTCGACGCCACCAAGGGCCGCCAAGTGCGCAAAGACGGCTCGGAGTTTTGATGCCACCTTACGCCTTCTCCGCCGCCCGCTCGAACTTGTCGATCACCCAATGCTCTCCCGCAGCGCCTTGGCTCCACTCCACCATGAACGGATGCTCCCAGACCGCCGCGCAATAGTCCGACGCTAGCGCTGGTAGGGGGATAGAATAGGTGCGGAAGCGGGTGACGACGGGCGCGAACATGATGTCGACCGCGCCGAACGCGCCGAACAGATAGTCGCCGCCCTGCCCGAACTGCTCCCGCGCCTGATCCCAGAGCGAGGTGATGCGCTGCACATCCGCCGCGACCTCAGGGGTCATCGGGTCGGGCGGATAGACATGGCGCATGTTCATCGTGTGCTGCGAGCGAAGCGCGGTGTAGCCGGCATGCATTTCCGACGCCATCGAGCGAGCGAGCGCGCGGGCCTTGTCGGCAGCGGGCCAGAAGCGATCACGACCGACCTTGTCGGCGAGATAATCGATGATCGCGAGGCTTTCCCAGACGGCGGCGTCGCCGTCCCACAGCACCGGAACCTTGCCATTCGAGGCGGTGAGCTCGGGCGCTTGCCGGCGCATCTCCCAGTCGCCGTCATAGAGCGGCACGACCTCTTCCTCGAACGGCAGCCCTGACTGTTTCACGGCCAGCCAGCCGCGCAGCGACCAGCTCGAATAGACCTTGTTGCCGATGTACAGCTTGAGCGTCATCGCGCGCCTCCCGGTTGGATCGAGTGGCGTTTAACGCAGGAGCGGCGATTTTCCCAGCCTCTCCCGATCAGGAAGAGATCGCTTCCAATATCGCAGCCCTGAGCTCGGCGATTCCGAAATCCTTCTCGCTCGACGTCACCAGCAGGCGCGGATGGGCGGCGACATGCTTGCGGGCCTCGGCCTCGGTCGCCGCAGTCACCGCCGCGAGTTCGCTCGCCTTGATCTTGTCGGCCTTGGTGAGCACGACATGGTAGGTGACCGCCGCCTTGTCCAGCATCGTCATCACCTCGCGGTCGACATCCTTGATGCCGTGGCGGCTGTCGATCAGCACCAGCGCGCGCTTCAGCACGACCCGGCCGCGGAGATAGTCGTTCACCAGGAAGCGCCACTTGCGGACCATGTCCTTGGGCGCCTTGGCAAAGCCATAGCCGGGCATGTCCACCAGCCGCATCACCGGCACCGCGCCTTCCTCGGATGCGCCGACGTCGAAGAAATTGAGCTCCTGCGTCCGGCCCGGCGTGTTGGAGGTGCGCGCGAGGCTGTTGCGGTTGGTCAGGCGGTTGAGCAGCGACGACTTGCCGACGTTCGAGCGTCCGGCAAAGGCGACCTCGGGGGCGTCCGCATCTGGCAGAAACTTCAGATCGGGCGCCGATTTCAGGAAGGTGACCGGCCCCGCGAACAGCTTGCGCGCGGGCTCGATCAGGTCCTCCGCCGGATCGGCTGGCGGTTGACCATCGCTCATTTCTTCTTCGCCGAAGCGATGGCTGGGACCGGCTGTTTCATCACCGGGTGCTTGCTGTAGAGCCACGTCTGCTGGGCGATCGTCAGGAAGTTCGAGGTGATCCAGTAGACCAGCAGCCCAGCCGCAAACGGCGCCATGACGAACATCATGATCCACGGCATCAGCGACATCACCTGCTGCTGCGCGGCTTCCATCGGCTGCGGGTTGAGCCGGAACTGCAGCCACATCGAAATGCCGAGCAGCAGCGCCAGCACGCCGATGCCCAGGAAGGCCGGTGGGGTGAAGTCGAGCAGGCCGAACAGGTTCAGGATGTGTAGGGGATCGGGCGCGGACAGATCGCGGATCCACAGGATGAACGGCTGGTGGCGCATCTCGATCGTCACCATCAGCACCTTGTAGAGCGCGTAGAATACCGGGATCTGCACCAGGATCGGCAGGCAGCCCGCGAGCGGGTTGACCTTCTCCTCCTGGTAGAGCTTCAGCATCTCCTGCTGGAGGCGCGGCTTGTCGTCCTTGTAGCGTTCCTGCAGCTCCTTCATCTTCGGCTGCACGCGGCGCATGCCGGCCATCGAGCGGAACTGCTTCTGCGCGATCGGGAACATCAGCCCGCGCACCAGGAAGGTCAGGATGATGATCGCCACGCCGAAGTTGCCCACCAGCTTGAAGACCTGGTCGAGCACCCAGAAGATCGGCTTCTCGATCACCCGGAACCAGCCCCAGTCGATCGCGCGGCCGAACTGCTCGATGCCCAGCGTCGCTTCGTAGTTGTCGAGTAGCTTCACTTCCTTGGCGCCGGCGAAGAAATGCTGGCTGACAGAGGCCGCCTTGCCGGGCGCGATGACGACCGGGCGCCCGGTCAGGACCGCCTGATAGACATGCGGGGACGGCGATAGGAAACCAGCTTCCACCGGCGAACGCTGGTCGGGCACCATCGCCGTCAGCCAATATTTGTCGCTGAAGCCGAGCCACCCGCCGGTGCTGGTGAAGCGTGACCCGGCGGTTCCTGCCGTATCGAGGTCCTGCGCCTTCACGAAGTCCACCGCGCGATCGTTAGCCTTCGAGATCGCACCGACGCGATTGGTCCAGCTCCACGGATCGCGCGAGATTCCTTCTCGGGACACCAGCCCATAAGGGCGGGCGGCGACAGCGCTGGCGCCGCTGTTGATCAGCCTTTGCGTGACGGTGAACATGTAATTCGCATCGACCGCGAACACTGTCTCGAAGCGCTGGCCCCGGCTGTTCGTCCAACTCAGCGTTACGGGGGTCGCGGGCGTGAGCTTCTGGCCGGCGGCGGTCCATAGGGTGTTCGGCCCGGGCGCGTCGACTCCGTCACCGGTCCAGCCGAAGCCGGCATAATAGGAGCCCGGCGTGCCGTTGGGCGACAGCAGCCGGATCGGCGGTGCATTCTTCGCCACCGTCTCGCGGTAGGCCTTGAGCACCAGATCATCGATCCGGGCGCCCTTGAGGTTGATCGAGCCGGCAATCTTCGGGGTATCGATCGCAACACGCGGGGTTTCGCGCAGCACGACCGCGCGCGCTCGAATCGCGCCCGCCGTTTCGACGACGGGACCGGCGCCGGGCTGGGGCAGCACCTGCTCCTTGCCGCCTTCGATCTTGGTGACCGGGGGCTTGGCTACCGGGAAATACCGGTCGCTGAGCGCGGTCCATCCGAACAGGACGATCGCCGACAGGACGATCGCGAGGATCATGTTGCGCTGGTTATCCACCAAAAACTCCCGGAAAACTGTCGATGGTCAGGGCACCGGATCATAGCCGGAGCCACCCCAAGGGTGGCATCGGCAGATCCGGCGGAGCCCGAGCCATCCGCCTTTGAGCGCGCCATAGCGCGAGACGGCCTCGATCGTATAGGCCGAACAGCTCGGCACGTAGCGACAGGTCGGCGGCAGGATCAGCGATGGGCCCTTCTGCCAGGCTTTCGCCAGCAGGATGATCACCCGTCCGATCACGCCGGCGCCCTCGGAGAAATCTTCCCCAACGCTTTCAGAAGCTGCGCACGCAGATCGGCGAAATCATTATCGAGACCGCCGGAGCGGCCGATCAGGACATGATCGGCACCGGCAATGCCGGCCATCGGCAGCAGCTCGCGGGCAAGCGCGCGGAAGCGCCGCTTGATGCGGTTGCGGACGACCGCATTGCCGATCTTCTTGGTCACGGTGATGCCCAGGCGCATGACGGGATCGTCATCGCCACGCGGCCTTACCAGCAGCACGAAGCCGGGCATTGGCGCCCGTCGGCCGCCATTCGCCGCCAAAAAATCCGCGCGGCGCCGAAGCACCGCGTACGGAGTCGCGTTCAGGCGGACAGCTTGTTGCGGCCGCGCGCACGGCGAGCGGCCAGCACCTTGCGGCCACCGGGGGTGGCGCTGCGCGAACGGAAACCGTGGCGCCGCTTGCGGACCAGGTTGCTCGGCTGGAAAGTGCGCTTCATCGTATCTCGCCTCAAATTCAAAACAAAAGGGCCGCCGAACATGTGGCAGCCGCTAACGGGAGCGCGCTTAGGCAAAAGGCGGGACCGAGTCAATCAATCTGCGCGGCGCACGACAATCGGGTGAAGTCCCCCCTTCGTCATCCCGATGAAAATCGGGACCCATAAACACTGAGTGGGAGGTAAGAATGCCGACCTATCAGCGCATAGCTTCTTCGGCGCGGGTCTGGGTCCCGATGTCCATCGGGATGACGAGTTGAATGCGCATATCGAGCGCACGTCCGCACCGCTCTGCCAATTTCGTTCCGGCGGATGGCTCTTTTTCGTTTCGCATGCGTTCGGAGCGGCGACATGTTTTTGCCTGGAGACTCCGATGCGTCGTTCCGCCATCTGCCTGTTCATGCTGCTGCCAGCGCTCAGCGCCTGCAATTCGAAGGCCGACGACCGGCTGAAGGCGATAGAGGATCGCCTCGCCAAGGTCGAACAATCGATCGGCGATCACCAGGCGATCACCCTCAAACCCGGCCAGACCGGCTATGGCCTGCTCGCCACCGATTTCGGCCGGGTGGCGGTGGCGCTTGCCGATGTCCAGCCCTATGCTGGCGGCTCGCGGATCGTGCTCGATTTCGGCAATCCGACGGCGGCACGGCTCAGCGGCATGAAGGCGAAGGTCGAGTGGGGCTCGAGCGACGCCAAGGGCTCGCCGATGTCGCCCAGCACGGTGCAGTCGCTGAACTTCGTCGCCCCGGAGCCGCTGCCGGCCGGCAGCTGGCATCAGTATAGCGTCGATCTGCCGGGCGTCGCGCCGACCACGCTGGGCTGGGTCAGGCTATCCGCCTTCGATAGCGGCCAGGTCGACCTGCTCAGCCAATAACGGAAAAACCTCGACAATCCTTCACCGCCGCCCATAGAACAGCCCGGGAACATCGGGGGCGGGTCTATGGTAGCGCACGTGGCGACGGTCGCATTTCTGGGGCTGGAGGCCCGCGCCGTCGAAGTGCAGGTGCAGGTCGCGCCCGGAATGCCGGCGTTCGTCGTGGTGGGGCTGCCGGACAAGGCGGTCGCCGAGAGCCGCGAGCGGGTACGGGCGGCGCTGTCCGCCATCGGCCTCGCGCTGCCGCCCAAGCGGATCACGGTGAACCTGTCACCCGCCGATCTGCCCAAGGAGGGCGCGCATTACGATTTGCCCATTGCGCTGGGGCTGCTCGGCGCGATGGGCGTGATCGATGCCGAGACGCTGGCTTCCTACGTCGTCGTCGGCGAACTCGGGTTGGATGGCCGCGTCGCTCCTGCGCCGGGCGTGCTGCTCGCCGCCCTTCATGCGTCGGAACGCGATCTGGGGCTGGTTTGCCCCTCTGCACAGGGATCCGAAGCCGCCTGGGCTGGCTCGATCGAAGTGGTGGCCGCGCCCGATCTGCTCGCGTTGATCGGCCACTTCAAGGGCGGCGCGCCGCTCGTGCCGCCGCAACCGGGGACTGCCGACGCGCCCGTCATCCTCGCCGACCTCAAGCAGGTGAAGGGCCAGGAAACCGCCAAGCGCGCGCTGGAGATCGCTGCGGCCGGCGGCCATAACCTGCTCCTGTTGTATAGTATTGCATAGCCCGCTAGAATTGGTCGGTGAAGGCATACATCTACGCCCGGTTTTCGACGCTCGAACAGAGCAAAGGTTCATCGCTGGCTCGCCAGCTTGATGATTGTCGCGCGTTTTGTGCGCGAAAGGGTTGGCAACCTGTTGCCGAGATGATCGACGAGGGCCGCTCAGCGTATCGCGGCAGCAATCGAACGGAAGGCAGCCAGTTCTCGGTATTCGAGCAGGACGTGATCGCGGGGCGCATTGGAGCCGGGTCAGTGCTGGTGGTCGAGAGGCTTGACCGACTTAGCCGTCAGGATGCGAGGGTTGTGTTCGCACTGATCTCCACATTGACCGACGCCGGTCTCGCCATCGCGACCGTTGACGGGGAGCGGCTCTACACCTCGGAGACCATTGATTTCGCAAGCCTAATCGAGCTTATCGTCAAGGCGCAGCTTGCGAACGAGGAGAGCGAAAAAAAGTCCCATCGCCTTGCCGCCGCTTGGAAGCGAAAGCGGGAGCGCGCGGCTGAGGGGGACGGCAAGGCCATGACGCGGCGCTGTCCCGCTTGGATCATGGTGAATGACCAAGGCTCTTACTCATTGATCCCCGAGCGCGCCGCCGTCGTTCGACGGATATTTCAACTATCAATCGGCGGCATTGGTCAGCATCTCATTGCTGCCACTCTTAATCGGGAAGGGATCGGCACATGGGGTAGAGGAGCGTTGTCCAGTGCGGGATGGCACGCCTCTTACATACAAAAAATCCTGAACTCACGGTCCACCATCGGGGAGTTTCAACCGCGAAGGAGGTTGAATGGCACACGCGTTGAGGAAGGTCGCGCTATCCGAGGCTATTTCCCAGCGGTCATTGACGAGGTCGAGTTCAACCAAGCTCGCGCGTCTCGCAAGGCGCGAACACTGAGGGGCGGCAGGCGCGGACCTCAAATATCGAACCTGCTCTCTGGCATCGCGCGCTGCACCGCCTGCGGCTCCGTCATGACGTTTCGCAACAAGGGCAAGCCGGACGAGAGATATTTGGTGTGTGATGGCGCTCTGCGCGGAAGAGGCTGCACACATCGTTTGCACTTCAATTATCCCCGGCTCGAAGCTGCCGTGTTGAATAGCGTGCTGCACATCGTCCTTACTCCAGACCATTTTGAGGCAGCGGACGAGGTCCGGGCGCTTGAGCTTGAGAAGATCGAGATCGAAACGCGACTGTCAGAGTTGAGCGAACGAGAAGCGCGCCTTATCGATCTTTACAGTCGGAACGGAAGCCGGGAAATCGAACGCCAAATCGAAGCCATTGGCGAGGACTTAACCGTTGCGAAGTCGGCGCATGGTGCAGTTGTGGACAGGTTGGCCAACGCAGCCGGACAATTAAGCGGATCGGAGCATATTGCTCGGGTGCGAAAGTTCCGCGCTACTCTCGACAGCCAAGATGAACGCGAGCGATTGATTGCGAGAGGAACCGTAAAGCAAGCTCTGGCAGTGGTTTGTCCGCTAGTCCTCTGCGACCCCGTCGCCGAGGAGGTGACCTTGGTAGCTCCCACACTGAGGCCGGTATTCCGGTTCGATAAGCTCGGTGAACGGATCGAGATCGTCGGCCCGCTTAGCGCCGCCGTCATTCAGTCACCGCCCTTTCAAGGTGTAGACAAGAAACATAAGAGGGCGTCATGGCTCCGAGCGTGAGCCCCCCAAGCTCCCTGATTTGGCAGATTTCGGCCGATGCCTCTGTAAACTGGGCCGAAATCGCTCCGTTATATCCAAAGTCTTGCACTAGGGTGTAAACCGTCCTGCGGTGCGCGGCTGCTTGCAACGGGTTGCAGCTATTGTTCTTCAAGTTCGCGCCAACCGATTAGGCTTCGACTGGCGCGGGCGCGGGCGCTGGTGCCGGTGGCGCGCCTAGACTGAGGAACTTCGCAGTCTTGAAGTACCTCTTCATGATCGGCTGAAACTGCACCGCGATAGCCTGCGCGTTCGTCACGTTCTCCGCTGACATGCTCCGCAGGCCCTGTATCAATCCCTCAAGCGCGTTGCTGTATGGTTGGAGCTTCATATACTGATCGCGTGACATCCGATGGATCATGACCTCTCCGTTCATTTCGACCGGCACCGGAGCGAGGGCCATGATTGCGTCATAACGGAGCGCATATTCCTTCATTGAGGAATTGATGCTTTGGTACCGGGAAATCACCAGCATGAGGTCCATCATAAACTGGGTCGCGTCGGCGCGGATCAGCAGGTTGATTTCGGCATCGCTGAGCGCAACCGATGGGTCGTTCTGCAACCCCACCATCGGCTGAATGTGCCTCCACAGTTGATGGCCGTCATCTCCGCCTAATTCGGGACCGTTATACGGGGCCCAAAGGTGGCGTCGGATGTCATCCGTCCGGTTGAGTGCCTGAAAGAGCTTCACACCAATCATGTTCGCCGCATCGCGTTCGCGGTCACGTCGATCGCGCCGTCGCTGCCATTCTGAAAACCAATATCCAGCGAGAGCAACGACAACGGCTGCTGCCGATGCAACCCCTGCAAACCAATCCGCCGCGCTACCCGCTTCCATTGTATTCCCCCGCTTAAAGCGACGCCGGCCTAACGCGTCCCTTAAACCCGCGATAGCCGATACCACAGCAGCTATATGCCCCACGGTCGGGCGGACCTCCATCGAGGCTTTTAGGAGCCGGGCAACCGCGTAAGAATATCAATGACCCCTTGAGGCAGAGGGAATAGTGCGCCTGACCATCGCTCACGGTCCAACCGACAATGCGCTCGGCGACCATCTAGAATTGAGGCCCGGGCTTTGGGGGCTCGATTGCCAGTTGAGGGGGCGAAATATAATCCAGTGAAGCGATAGCGAGACGCGCCTCTGGGCCTACGTGTGTTGGCCATTGCACAAGGACAACTTTGTCATCCGCTTGGTCCAGCAAGGTGACTTGAAGAAAGCTCGATCCCAGCAAGCTCTCTCCCTTGTGCATCAACCTACCCGTTCTACAGAATAGGTGGTCGTTAAGTGTGCCACTGTATATCCGCCCATCCCTTATTATCGTGCATAGTGAGCCACCATCCTGTATCAAAACGCGCGCTCCCGTATCAGAAGAGGCGTACATTCCGGTTGCTCGCTCTGCGCCCGAACGTATTCGCCGAAACGCAGCCGAGACTGCATTGCGGTATAGACCAAAATCGGCATCGGCGATGGCGTCGATTTGTTCGCGCTTTTCGTCGGTCGCGCGCCGCGCTGCCAGATTTTCGCTGCGAGCGGCTGCGTAAAGTTCGCCCGCATCCTTGGGGTCGTCAAGCGTGTTCAGGAGGCGCTCCGACGCCGCGACGAAACCAGCAGCGGTAAGTAGTTTCGCTAGATTGGCCACGGCGAAGTTGTCGCCTCTCGCAACAGCCCGCTCAAAAGCGTCTATCTCCGGCTCTTTATCGAAGTGCCTATATAGCACTCCAAGATTGTTTTCCGAAATCGATCCACTATCCTCCGTGTGTATGATCCTTTTGTAGTGTGCAACTGCAGCAGACCAGCGCGAACTGTGCTCGCCATAATGATATGCCAGTCGAAATCTTTTTCCATCGAGAACCGGGTGCGCTAGAAGTGCCATTTCCGACGCCACTCGATAGCCTTCATCTTTACCCGCTTCTTGCAATAACTCCGCGAGGTTCGAGAGCATTATACCTTTAACCCGATCGGGCAGGCTGGATTTGAGCCACTCGACGCAGAAGTTTAGTGCCGATTGCTCGCCATGTAGTCGAAAGTGCATGGCGAGACCGGCCGTCAACACGGCGTCGATCTGAGGGGATTGGGCGCGGCTAAGCCCGGCAGCTAACAGGCGTCCGGCTTCGTCGGCGTCTCCATCGCTTACCGCCCAGTCAATGAGGCTCGCGTGCGGTAAAACCCAAGTAGGGTTCTGTTCAGCAAGGCGGCGCAGGTTTTCGCGTTCGTCATGTGCTCCGCGCTTGCCTCGTCGGTTTTGATGATGAACATCCCAGAACTCGAAGTCCTTCTCAGTTAAAGTGAGGCGGAAATCAGCGTAGGCTTGGTCAATCTCATGCACGTTGGTCGCGGTAAAAAACTCTATGCCAAGTGAGGGATTGGGAGGCGTTTCTTCCTCGGCCGGGAGTGAAGCGTTTGCGCCGGTTTCGGCTTCCGGTGGGGGCAAGTGGGCAGCCGGTTCGGGCGGCGGTGCGTTTAATTCGCCCGGTTGGTCGGCGACGCCTTGGCGCTTGGCGCTAAAATGCCATTTCTCGCCAAAGCCAATCCGAAACTCCAGCCGTCCGAAATAGATGATGGCGAGGGTTATGACGGCAGCCAGCGATACAACAATCACAGCCACTGGAACCGCGAGGCCAAGGACCAAATGCGTCCACTCGACCGGAGCCGTGGGCGTCGCAGCCTCTACCAGTTGGATCGGTTTGTTACCCATCTCTACCATATCCCCCGCATCCCTGCTCCTTCCTATTATTTGAGGTCACGACACCCCATGTCGATCATGGCTCTACTCACATCCCCCGTGCCGGGTGACGGCGCTGCGGCTGCGAGCGCCAACTGAGCGCAAGCACGCTCGCGCGGGTCTCTCGAAGAGACCACCACAGGTGGTCGCTGCTTCATGAGGCGGACATCTTCGTGTAGTTGCGCTACATCGTAACTTAGCTTGACAACCCAGCCGATTGCCGAAATCGCTGCTACAATCAGCAGAATGACGGTGTGCGTCGAGCTAATAATCTTGTGAACATCCACGTCAGCATACCCCCAAGGTAGAGGATGTTATAGAGATTATACTCCCGCAGACTAGATGACGGTCGGCGCGGTGCTCCTATGAGGCTTCCTCATTGGGAACACCGGCAATGCCCACCAAAGCGTCTCATGAGGATCGGTTCGCGCCCAATTAGACATCGTCTCTCTGGTTCTTGACCTTTGGGAGACGCTGATCGCTACGTTGGGGCAGTCCATAAACAGGCTTGTTCCACAATATCCCAAACGAGCTGACGGGGCCAAACGCGGCCAAGCTGGGCGTCATTCGGATCGTTCGTGTGGAACCTTCCGGAATAAACGCCAACGAAGCGGCACGCGCCCAAGCCCCCTACCGCGTGTCCGATGACGCCCTCGTCAGTTCTTACCTCACCATACTCTCGTTGGATCACTGGCGAGCCGGACATGCCCGGTCGCGATGCAGTGTCCACGATCAAATAGCGTTGGATTTCGGGGCTTAAAAATGGCTCACTTGCGAAAGTTGCCTGTTTCCACACGGGCATCCCCAACCCCTGTCTACCGAACGGGAAGCCAAGAATGAACACTCGCATACCAATACGTTGAACAAGCTCGATTTCCGGAATGCCGTTCATCGGAAAGTAGCTACCTTCGCCATCTGGCGGCGGTTCGATCGGTAGTGCCACCACATCGACCGACTGGCGGTAGATGGGATGTTCCGTCCATCGCGGATTTCCGTCTCTATCCACCGTCCACACCGTGACATCTAGTGGGGGGGCGAGGCGTTCGTCACGAGGAAAGGACACTACGATCCGGTCTGGGATCGCGGCATTGTCCAATAGGCATTTCCCCGTTTCATGATTTCGGCCGGTGACGACATGCCAGTTGGTAATGAGAAAATGGCGACCGTGGAGTGTCCAAAGGAAGCCCGTGGCAGAACCGAGCGGCTTCTGCTCAAACATGGGGGTCAGAAATAGAGGCACGGAACTGCAAGCATCAATTCCATCTTGGCGGGCGTTCCGGACTGATGTCACTCGCTGCTCATTTCGCATGGCATAATCCTAACTGGGTCGGGTTCTTTTAAGCAAGCTATACGAGAGGATCGTCATAACCGATCTGTTGAAATGGCGCTTTCCTTCTTACTGTTCCTAACGCCTCAATCGATTTTCGCGCGTGACTATTTCCACTATTCTTCTAATATAAGATATTGATCTGGAAGGATTATTATATGCTTGTCGGCTATGCGAGAACATCGACGACTGACCAAATCGCCGGGCTAGAAGAGCAGGAGCGACTGCTGCTTGCAACGGGTTGCAACGTCGAGAAGCTATTCAAGGAACACATCTCGGCAGCAAATGCTGATCGGCCGCAACTCACAGCGGCACTCGACTTCGTTCGAGAAGGCGACGTGCTGATCTGCACCAAGATCGACCGGCTCGCCCGCTCCACCGCCGATCTGCTCACTACCGTCGAGATGCTGGAGAAGAAGGGTGTGGGCTTGAGGGTGCTCGACTTCGGCGGGTCAGAAGTGAGTACGAAGTCGCCGACCGGCAAGATGCTTTTGACGATGTTCGGCGCAATCGCAGAGTTCGAGCGCAGTTTGATGAAATCGCGCCAGCTCTGCGGTATCGCCCGAGCAAAGGCCCTTGGTCGCTATAAGGGCCGCCAGCCGTTACCCCAAGGCAAGGTTGCCGCCGTCAAGGCCCTTCGCGCCGCTGGCAAGGGTGCGAGCGTCATCGCCAGTGAGGTCGGGATATCTCGGGCCAGCGTGTATCGCTGCATCTCCGGACAACGATGATGATCGCCCCCGCTGTCGATCACCCCTTTCCAGATGTAGAGATTGAACGTCGAGTGGATCAGCTTCTAGCGGATGGCTACGCACTGCCAATCTCGCGATGGCCGCTCCTCGGGTCCTATAACGGAGCAACCGGCGCGGAGCGCCGGGCGGGATCGCAGAAGTTCCAGATTGCTTGTGAGAAGACGTGGATCATACCGGAGGAGGCTTGCTCGATCTGTGGCGCTACCGGCTCGCTCGGTCATCACAACGAGAACTATTTTCGGCCGCTGGCAGCCAAGCGAGTTTGCCGTTCATGCCATGGAAAAATCCATCGTCGCTACCGACACCCCGACCGATGGAGAGAGTTCGTGGAACAGCGGGGCGGCGAAGGCTGGTACGCCTTCATTGCCCCAAGAGAATTGACGCGAGCGGAAGCAATTATCCTTGCTCGCCAACCCGATCCGTCAGCGTTCGACCCGCGCCGCAATGGCGTATAAGATGACCGATAGGGAAACTGACGGAGAGCAGTCGGACCTTTTCGCGGCTGATGTCGGTGCGCCGCGCCTGTCGATTTCTCGGCCCCGCCCGTGGGAAACCCCATATAACGGATGGGGATGGGATGCGCGGTGCGCCGTTAATCCGATCCAGCGCGCCATGTTCCGTAGCGGAGAGCTGATCCGGCCCACGGTGTGCTCGATATGCGGTTTCAGCCGCCCCGATCAGCTCAACGGCTCCGGGTTCATCTACAGCCACCTCGAACGCTATGACCGTCCGGCCGAAATCTATCCGGTCTGCAAGAGACACCATGCCGACCTTCATGCGCGGTTCCGTCAGCCCATGCGTTGGCAGGGCGTTCTTGAGGGGCACTCACGGCCGGGGGAGTGGTTCACGCTGCTGTCGCTTGATCCTGCCTCCCAGTGGCGTCCGTTCGGCGAAACATACAAGGATGGATTGCCACTGCCGGGTAAAGGTTTGTAGCCGCCCGCGACGCCAACCCGGTGAAGGTAGAGCACACATCCCACTATCAAGAGAAGGTAGCACTGGAGTTCCGCCAGACCTTCAACGCCTTCAAGGAATGGTTAGAGACATCCGGGGCACAGCTCCAACCCCCATCCAACCAATGGGAGGCCATACGGTATCGGGCTAGGGCAACCGAGGACACAGACGAGAAGAAGACCAGTGTCCACGTTGCTTATAAGAAAAGGGACGGCCGGATAACCTTCATGGGTTCGACGTTCCACCACTGGAACCTGTATAGGACTGGCAAGCCCTTACCGGATCAGCCACCCCCTCCGCTGACCGAGAAGAAGAAACCCAGCACATGGCAGGAGCGTGTACGCAAGGCGATCCGCGAGAGAGACGGAGACGCAGCCGATCTATGCTGGTTCTGCGGCAAGACCATGATCGGTCACGACCATACAGGCGAGCATGCCCCAACGGCTTGCGCTTGCCCGTTTGCCAGCCGGTAAATCCGGCATGGGTTTCTGCGAGCGATGGCTTGCAACCGGGTGGCGACAGCTAGATGTCGAAATGCTCCGGCAAACCGGCGAGAAGCGTCTCCATCAAGGCGACGGGCTCAATGCCGAGCGCGCGCGATATCGCGCAGAACTCCAGCACGTCCAACCGGCGCTCCCCTACCTCGATCTTCGCAATGAACGACTGATGTTTGCCCAGTGCCTTAGCCAGTTGGGTCTGAGTGAACCCGCATTTCTCGCGGGCTCTAACCAGCACATTCATCAGCACGGTGTGTTCTGCGGTGTGCTGGGACTTCGCCAATCTGTGCCGCTCCGGATGAAGACGGGCTTTCGCTAAACGGCGGCGTCGGTTATCCCATTTTAGGATTAAGCCAATCGCTGGGGCGGCGAGCTTTTAAGGGGGTGAGTGATGGGCGTCAGTTACTGGTTTAGGCTGATAGCGATTTGGGTGGGCAGTATCGCCGGACTGGGGCTGGGAGGACCAGCCGGTGTGTCGTTATTCGGCACGGCCTTGGCTATCTCGTCACTCGTGATTTATTTTTCTCCGTTGCTGGTCGCGATGCAGCGCGAGCATCGGTCGGTAACCGGCATCGGCATCCTCAATTTCCTGTTGGGATGGACAATGCTCGGTTGGGTGGGGGCACTCGTGTGGGCTTATTCCCCTGCACCGGCTCAGGCCACGGCTCTTCCTAGATCGGATGATCGTCCGGATGGCGACCGGCAGTGCCCCTATTGTGCAGAGACCATAAAGGCGGCGGCGATCAAATGCCGACACTGCGGATCAGAGCTGCCGCCTGTCGCGGACATAACGCAAGGCCGCCCATCCGCTCCGCCACCGGAGTTCGTCCCTGACTATATTTGACAGGACTATTCGCGGTGACCACTCGCCACCATCGGGGGCTCTGAGGTGAAGATACTCGCCTTCACGAACCTGTTCCCCAGCAGCTCTCGGCCCGGAAACGGGGTGTTCCTCAAGCACCGGCTGCATCACCTGTCGCAGGTTGCGGGCGTGGAGCTACGGGTGCTCGTCCCGGTGCCGTGGTTTCCGTTCAAGGCGCGGATATTCGGCAGCTACGCCAAGCTGGCGCGGACACCGCGCGAGGAACACGCGGGCCAGATCAGAGCGCGGTTCATGCGCTACCTGATGGTGCCGAAGGTCAGCATGTGGCTCACCCCGTTCAGCATCGCCATGGCCGCGCTCAGCACGATCCGGCATATCAAGCGATCCGGGTTCGATCCGGATATCATCGACGCCTACTATCTTTATCCGGACGGGGTCGCCGCCAGCCTCGTGGGGCTTATGCTCCGCAAGCCGGTGATGCTGACCGCACTCGGAACGGATGTCAGTCAGATCGCGCGGCAGTCCATCCCCGGCGCGATGATCCGGTGGGCTGCTCGGCGTGCGGTGGCGACGACGGCCGTATGCCAAGCCTTGGCTGACGCGCTTGTCGACTGCGGCGTCGCGTCAGACAAGCTCTCCGTTGTGGAGCATGGCGTCGACCGCGATGTGTTTAAGCCGTCACCAGACCGTGACGCGCTGCGCCGCTCGTTAGGTATCAGCCGTTTCGCCGTCATCTCGGTCGGGCATCTGGTGGAGAATAAGGGTCATCATCTCGCGATAAGCGCGATTTCTGAGATAGCCGACGCCGAGTTGATCATCGTCGGCGACGGCCCCTCACATGATCGGCTGAGGAGGCTGGCAATCGAGTTGGGCGTAGCCGAGAGGGTCACCTTCACCGGCTCGATCGACCAAGCGCACCTCGCGACCTTGCTGGGGGCTTCGGACCTGCTCGTGAGCTGCTCGGAATATGAGGGCATCTCCAACGTGCTGCTGGAAGCTCTGGCATGCGGCACGCCCGTCGCGGCAACACCTGTGTGGGGTTCGCCCGAGGTGATCACCGATCCTCGCATCGGCCTATTGTTCCGGGAGAGGTCTGTCACAGCCATCGCAGATGGCATCCGGGCGGCGATGGCTCGGCAGTGGGATCGGTCGCTGATCCGGCGTCATTCCCGGCGCTATGACTGGCAGCACACCGCCGATCTGCATCATGGCATTATGATGCAGGCGTTGGGCCTTCCGGAGCGGCCTGATCTCGCCAGCCATCCGGTTCCGCTATCGAGCCCCTCGTTGGCTTCCGAGTGAGCGGTCTATCGGTCGCCCGTCATTGCCATCACTGCTCGAACGCCTGTTGGAGCTGGCCTACTATCTCGAAATAAACCGGCGTCAGGCGATGACGCCGCCGCTCGCCCGGCCGAACACGACGCACTAGGCTTTGACGGTCGATCAGCCCGGCAGCTTCGAGGCGCTTCATCAACCGGCGCGGGAAGTCTCCGCTGTCATCTTCCGCGATGCTTCGCGCGGTTAGCAGCGCGGTGAACACCGGCTTCGCGGAAACGCCCGCTCCGCGCGCGCACTCGGCGATCAGCGCCATCATCTGGCTGACCTCGGTGAGCATGGCATGCGGGGGTTCGACGCACATCTTGCAAAAGGTTTTCCAGTCCACCCGGAAGGCTGCATCCGTCTGTAGGGCGGCAAACAGATCGAACAGCGGTCGAGCGTGGTGCTTGACATCCATGCGCAGCGACGCGCGCACCTTGCGTAGATAGCGTATCTCAACCCTGACCCGAGTTGTGGTTTTCGCATAACAAATCTGCCGGATGTCCTCGGTCGGGCTGATCCCCACCGTCATGGACTTGCCCAGTCGGCCGCCGAAATCCTGCTCGACCCCGTAGCTTCGCCACTCCGCATTGCCGTGTGCGGCATGAACGTGCGCGGCAACGCGGTGCATCAACGCGACAGCGTCGGCATGCCGACGTTCGCAGAAGAGTTCGGCGCTGCTGACGACGAGTTGGCTCCAGTTCAACGTCACGCTTTGGTCCCCGAATAAGGCGCAAGGGTCCGGCTCGGATAGATCGTGGGAAAAGCCCGAACTGGCAGGCGCGACAGCTTCAATCGACCAATGACGCAGTTGCTCCTCGAACGTCTCGATGAAGCGTTGGGGATAGTTGGAGCCCAGCACGGCGAGGATGCCATCAAGTGTCGCAACCGCATTGTCATTGTCGTCGAGCGTGCCCGCCTTCATCGGTGCCCCAGAGGTGGTCCAGAAATAGTCTCGCTCCATCTCGCGAAGCTGGGTCTCGGCATCGTAGGACGGCATTATCCTCGGCCAGAGATGCACCAATGTGCGAATGGGGTTGAGTTTCAGCGAAAGACTGAACCTGACCTCGTCAACGTCCCACCTTATCGCGAGGCGAGCCCCCGAGATCGTTGTGCAACCCGGTTGCAAGGAGGATGTGAACCCGGCCTTGCCTTGTGACGGTGCGGTCCATCGGCCGAGGAGTGTGGCCGCGCGCGCTTCGAGCAGTTCCCTATAACCGTGAAGGAGAGCCGCAGCGCGCTCCGGGCTCACCTTGGTCCCGTGCCAGCGGATCACGCCCGGTATGCGCAGAACGAGCTTGTCGAGCATCATCTCCTCCGCGACGGGCGGCTCCTCCGCCACAAGCGCCCGAATACCGTACCGGCCTCTTTGTCTCACGCGGATATGATGCGGACTGCTGCTCATGCTCATTTTACCCCTGAAATGAAGCCTTCGCGAATGTCTGTATACGTTCCGGCCGCGATCGACGATATGAAGGCAGTGGCCGTAGTGGCAAAAAATCGCGAAACGAACTGAACAGGATCGGTCATGGGAACGAAGGCATCATGGACGGCGGAGCGTAGGGCGAAGCAGGCTGAGCGGATACGGCAGACTAAGCCGTGGGCGCACTCGACTGGCCCCCAGACAGCCGAAGGCAAGGCCATCTCGTCTAGGAACGCCAATAAGGGCGTTGCCGAATGGAAGGGCAGGCTAAGGGAGATTGGACGACTTATTCGCGAGACGGATGCTCAGGCGCAGTCGATCTACGGGCGGTTTCGGATACGACGCAATCCACGATGTTAGCTCTGGATCGTTCCCAGCTCATTCCCGGACATGAAGCTCCAGATCGGACAGAACGGCGGGAAGGGGCCCGTTGCGGACATCACCGCGCAATGGCACGATGGCCGAATGCTGTCGTTCGTTCGCTCTCCATGGTTCGCCATCATCGCCGTATCGCTGTTGGTCTTACTTGGGCTTCTTCTTCCTAGCGAGCGGCTGTGGCTCTTTGGGCTGGCTGGGGCGGCGGCATTCTGGGGTTTGATCGATTGGGTCGGCGCTCACAGCGAGGACAGCGGGAACGTCCGCTAACATGCATTTCCATCCGAAAGCGGACCCTCGCAAATCCATCCGTCCCGGTATCCCGGCCGCTACCAACCCTCAACGGACGACAGCGATGCCCCCCGTTGTGGGCATCTCCGATCAGTTCGCAGATCGGGGGCATGCTTAGTTTTGTGGTTCGATCAGCAGAGACACCCAAAGTGTGGCCAACATCATCGCCATGAGAACTTGGAAGGCGACCACGCACCAATAAGGAAAGGCCGAACGCCGTCTGTCGGCGTAAACATTAGCCATAAACCGCGCTTTTCCTGATCGAACATCCCTAAGTGCAGACCATGACAAGCCCGCGATCACGACCGAGACGATAAGTGTGTCCATCGCCGCACCATATACGGAAAGCGAAAGGTCCGGTAATCACCCCTTTTAGCAACCGGTCCAAATCGGATCGAATGACAGAAGTCGACCCACTTGCGGACATTCGGTATGGGCTCAATAATGTTGAAATGACCGAAAATAGTGACATGATCGATGCGTTACGCATACGACACAAGGAAGCACTGGAACGGCTCAGGAAGGCGCGCGACGATGGTGATCGTGCTCAGATACGAGCTTGGGAAGCTGCGTTTAAACGCATCAGCGCTCTTCGATATGACGCCGGGGATGATTTAAACGCCTCGATTTGGTGATGTCCGCTTTCCACCCGATTCTGTTGAAAAACTGCCTTGAAGTGGTGTTGAGGGTCTGATTCAATCTTCGCGACGATGCGGAGACGAGC
>NZ_JBANFK010000025.1:0-52998 GCF_037861105.1 Rhizorhabdus argentea | reverse complement strand
TTCGTCACCAAACTGGTCGCAAACACGCTTCACGCCATCACGGATGGCTTCCTGCTCTTCAGAAAACTGGATTTCCATGGCCGCCCCCAATATGGTTCTGTAGCTAACTATTCGTTCGTACCTGCCTTTTGCAACCCAGGCTGGCACGGCTTTTACTCGCGCCGGCAGGCGCTCTTCTCCGGCACTACCTCGCCGACGGAAATTTCGCGCGACGCTTTTCGAAAAAGGCAGTGATGCCCTCCTCGAAATCAGGGTCCGCGACGCTTTGCGCGATCAGATCGCGCTCAGCATCCAGCTGCTGCCCTATGCCGTTTTCAAGGCTCGCGGCCAACAACGCCTTGGCCCGTCGAACGACAAGCTGCGGCGCCGCCGCCAGCGCCTGCGCCTGTTTCAACGCGAACGCATCGAGATCTTCCGCCGCGCAAATCTGGCTCAGCAAGCCGATGGCAAGAGCCTCTGGCGCATCCACCTTGCGCGCGCTCAAAATAAGATCCGTCGCGCGCTTCAAACCGACCACACGGGGCAAGAGATAGCTTAGACCGCTGTCCGGCGTCAGCCCGATCTGACGATGCGCGCACAGAAAATAGGTGGTCGGATCGCCAAAGGTGAAATCCGCGCCCAGGCTGAACATCATCGCGGCGCCTGCCACCGAGCCGCGACAGGCGGCCACTATGGGCTGCGGGATCGCACACCAAGCTTTCACCATCTCGCTGGCATTATCCAGGCGAGCATAATAGCTTTGGCTTCGCGCTTCGGGTGCAAGCGCGAGGGAGTCGCGCATACCCGCGACATCCCCGCCTCCGCCGAAATTCTCACCCTTGCCGCGAACCAGCACAACGCGGACGTCCGCAGCCTCGCCAATGGCTCGAAACAGGGCGGCGAGCCGAAGGACCGCATCCGTTGGGATGGCGTTGCGGCTTTCGGGCCGATTGAAAGTGAGCGTCAGCAACCCGTTGCTCACTTCGACAAGATACGGCCCCTCGCCTACCTCCAGACTCACCACGGTTCCTTCCTCGTCAGCAGCGGCAGAAGCAGGCGCGCCGGTCCATTAGGGATTCAACCACTCGTTGCGGTTCAGCCCCGCGTTGGCCCTGGCGAAACCGACGATCTTCTTGACACCTTCACCGATGGTGGTCGGATCCATCGAAGCGTCCATGCGCGGTCCGTGCTGCCAGCTTTCCATGACGGCATAGCCATAGCCCCAGCCTTCGAACACGCGCCCGCTGATCTCTTTTGCTTCGTCGCTGCAGAGCCAGGTGACAAGCGCTGCAATCCACTCCGGATTACGGCGAACGACCTCCTCCTCGGTATATTCGCGGAGCCCTTCGGTCATCCGGGTATTGGCGCGGGGCGCGATCGCATTGACCCGTATCCCGTAACGCTGCAGTTCCCGTGCGGCGACGATGGACATGGTGGCGATGCCAGCCTTCGCGGCCGCGTAGTTGGTCTGTCCGATATTGGCGAACAAAGCGCTGTGCGACGTCGTGTTGATCACGCTTGCGGAGACCGCATGTCCTTCCTTCTGCCTCTGGCGCCAATAATTGGCGGCATGGTGAAGGGGGGCGAAGGTTCCCTTGAGATGCACCTTCGTCACGCTGTCGAACTCATCCTCCGACATGTTGACCAGCATGCGGTCGCGCAGAATTCCAGCATTGTTGATCAGGATGTCGAGACCGCCGAACGTGTCGACAGCCTGGTCGACCATTGCCTTGGCCGCACCCCAGTCCGAAACGTCGGCCCCGTTTATCGCCGCCTGTCCGCCAATCGCCTCTATCGCGGAAACGACTTCCTGCGCCGGCGTCTGATCGACCCCGGCACCGGCGGATGACGAGCCGAGATCATTGACCAGAACCTTTGCGCCTTGCTTTGCAAGCATGAGGGCATATGCGCGCCCAAGGCCTCTGCCAGCCCCGGTAACGATTGCAACGCGCCCGTCCAATAGTGCCATTTGAGCAGCCCCTCTTTGGTTGAAATCAAGCCTGTGTCGACGAGTGGTGTGTCGCCGCTTCGATGGCCCGCGATAATGCGGGCGACAGCGGTGGTCAACAAATAAGTTCTAATGCGAACTTTCTTGCATGCTGGACTCGGCAAGCGGCGATCTTGCGCGTGAAAAGCCCGCGGCGCCGACCAGGTGCCGAACGAGTTTTTGCTGTGGCGTGGCTCCGCATCTTAGGCCGGTCGGATCGGGTTCGATCGAACGCCCACCCCGGCGGTAAAACACATCGGCCCGCACTCTTCTTTGCAAATGAGCCGAATTCTTCAATCGGTATCGAGATTGGCGTCGCCGTTCAGCTCCCATCTCCCGGAACTCTGACTCAGGTCCTCGCCAAGCATCTTCTTCAAATTCGCCTTCACATTCGCGAGACTGTCTTCCGTAGCGCGAATTTCATCCAGTGACATGCCCTCGCAAATACGCTTGTTGAGAGGTTCGATCACCTCCCTCATCTGGTCTATCAGCTGATAGCCGGACTCGGTGATAAAGATCCGCTTCGCACGCTTGTCGACCTTGTCGGAACGGCGATAGATATAACCTGCCACTTCAAGGCGATCGATGATCCCGCTTAGGGTAACCTTGCCGATATCGATATTTCTGCCCAGCGTGGCGCTCATGACGCCATGTTCAGGATGGCGTGAAATATTGGCCAGCACCCACCATTGCGAACGGGTTATGCCGAGAGCCTTGAGATGCTGATCATATAGCGTCCGACGCATGCGCGATACGTCGTGCACCAGGAAGCCGAGTCGAAACCAGTTCGGGGCGATCGGGCGCTCGCCCTCCCGCTCCATGGTTTTGTTCGCTTTTCCGGCCATATTCCCATTTCACCTAGAGATGAACTTCAAGGGCACTCGATCGATGATGGCCAGGTGCGTCGAGCACAAACGGCTGGCGAACATGTCAGCGCCGCGCCTCAGCCGCCCGTGCCGACCAGCGATCTTGCCGGCGTGCGCATCAGTTCGCCGCAGGCGTCCGGACCCACGACGGCGAAGGCCGATCGCCTTCCGCATAGGCCGGGTGCAGACAGTCTTCCAGAATGTCGAGACGATCCTCGTGCGGAGCCCAGCCAAGCTCGGAGCGAGCCCGCGGCGCGCGCACCTTGCTGCACGAACACAACACCACCCCGGCCATGAACTTGTCCCAGATGTCGATGCCCTGCTCGATCGTCACGCTGCGCGTTCCCACGCCCAGATGACGGGCGATTTCCCGGGCCATGACGCCGTAACTCGCTTCGCCGGATGCCGCATGATACAGCGCCCCCGCAACGCCGCGCTCCAGCATGAGGCGGTACATCACCGCCACGTCTTCCACATGAACGTTGGTATAGACATTGAGGCCACGGCCGATGTAGCAGACCGAACCGGTCGCCTTCGCCGAATGGTAGAAATCTCTGATGATCTGGCTACCGCCATTCCCCCACACCAGCGACGGGCGGATACACATGGGCCGGAAGCCGTTTTCACTAGCCGCCCGCACCATGTTCTCGATCTCGAGGCGGGGAGCGATCTGCCGGCGAGGCTGGAAAGGATCGTCCTCGCCGTAGCTATTTTCATCCCAGTCGCCGTTGGTGGGGCGGGACAGCAGGCTGGTGCCGCCGGTAAAGATGAAAGCTTTTCCGCTTCCTTTGAGTCGATCAAGCATGGCGCCGACAACCCGCCGCTCGTCCTCGAGCATGAGTTGGGCCGCCCAGATCACCGCGTCGACAGCATCCACTCCGGCGAGAACATCGTCGAGGACATCCAACGATCCGAGGACAGGATTTGCGCCCAGCGCCCGCACCGCGTCGGCAGCCGTCTCACGCCGAATGAAAGCATCAACGGTGTTACCGGATGCCACCAATTCCTTTATAAGATAGGTTCCGATATAGCCGGTACCGCCAAAAACCAAAACGCGCATAATCCCCTCTTCCTGTTCATATCCCGCGATTCAGGCCACAATACAGCCCCGTCAGCGCCGCACAATGGTTCGTTGTCGAACCATCGTCAAGACTGGCCAGAAAAATCCAAGCGCGCGCCACCCTCACGACGCAGTCCGGCAGTCGCTACTGTCAATCCATTGAGATAGGTTATCTAGCGAACCTTACGCGCTACGTATAGCCACTTCATTTCCGGTCAGACGGGCACCCACGCTTCATAGCCAACACAGCGGAAGCACGCCGTGGACCCGGCTAAAAAAGCGCTTTCGCCGGGGCTACGAACACCGCCGTCGCCTCGGCACATAGCCGGTCGCCGTGATGAAGGGTGCCGACTACGAACGCCTTTCGGCCTTCCACGCGGTCAAGCCAACTCGTGTACCGAACCTCTTCATGGAGCGGCACCGGAGCGCGATAGCTAAGCTTCAGTTCGACGGTCATGCGCACCGTGTCGCGCTGTACCACACCCAGCATTTCGTCGAACGTCGCCGCGATGTAACCTCCGTGAACGAAACCGGGGGCGCCTTGATGCACGCTGCCGTAGGTCGCGCGCGCCTCAGCCCGGTCTGTGCCCAGGAGGAGATCCATCTGCGGCGAGGTCGGGTGCAGCCGCCCCGTGAATGGCCCCAGCTCGCTCAGCGTACCCAGACCGGTGAGAGCCCCTTCGACGGAACGGACATAGCCTTCGCGCTCGGGCTGGCCCTCCAGCACGGCACCAGCCTCTCGCAGCAGCTGCGCGACGGCGGCCAGCTCGGCATCTCCAGCCTCCGATCGTGCCAGCCTATGCACAATGTCGCGCACGGCCTCGGCAACGTTCAGGCGCGCGCCCAGCCCTGCGACGGCTGCACGCCGCACGATCTCCGGCGTATCCAGGACCTGCAGCGCGGCGGCTGGGGAAGGTGCCGAATTCATTGCCGCACCACAGGCGCCGCCGCCATAGTGCCGCCACAGAAGGTCGGGCACTGTTTCGCGCCTGCCTCGCCCCTGCTCGACAGGTCTGCCGGCATCGCAGGAATGGCTTCTATATCCACAGATCCTCCTCCTTCGGTTTACGTACGCGCGACGACGCGCTTAATCAGAACAGTCGCCATTGGCCTGTGCAGTCCACTAGGGCACGCCCCACGGGATGAACTGGCCGGCACGAGCGCTCGCGAGGGGAGCGTAGCTCGAACACGCCTCTGGAATCTACCATCTAGCTTACTCATCCAAGTTCAGTCATACTAGGAAATTAGTAGAGCGCAAGCGGCAGCTCGGCATGGAAATGTCGTCGAGAGGGCGGAAGATGGGCCTGCTGCAGCGGAAAGCCGCAAGAACGGCCAGCACTTGTGGAAATGATCGTGGTTTCTGCGTCGGTTCACGCGTACGCGAACCTGACAGGATTGTGCGGCGAAACCGCGGGAGGGTAATGTCCGATGGATCTGGGAATTCGCGGCCGTCGCGCGATCATAAACGGGGGAAGCGCAGGGCTGGGGTTCGGAACCGCGCTGGTCCTTGCGCGCGAGGGGGTCGACCTGTTCATCTCCGCCCGTAACGCGGATCGGCTCCACGCGGCATGCAATCAGATCCGCGACACCACCGGTGCGAAGGTGGAAGCGATCGTGGCGGATCACGCCACCGCGGGCGGCCGTGTCACTATACTCGAAAGATGTCCCGAACCCGACATTCTGATCGGCACATGTTCGCCGCCGCCCTATATCGAGGACTTCCGCTCGATCGCCGACGAGGACTGGCGTCAGAATCTGGAGCTGACCCTGATTTCCCCGATCGAATTCATGCGCGCGGTCGTCGACGGCATGGCCAGCCGGCGCTGGGGCCGGATCGTCAACATCGCCACGGCGGCCGCCAAATTTCCACATCCCTGGCGCATTTTGTCCGGCGCTCCGAGAGCGGCCTTGACCAACTATTCGGTCGCGGTCGCACGACAGGTGGCCCATCATAATGTCACCATCAACACCTTGCTGCCGGCAATGCATGACACCGATGGCATTCGCGCAATCTATGGTGCGCGGGCCGCGGCAAACGGCACGGATACGGACACCGAAATCGCCGAAGCGGTGCGATCGATCCCGATCCCCGCCGGCCGGTTCGGGTCACAGGCCGATTTCGGAGCCATAGCGGCGATGTTTTGCAGTGAGCAGTCGAACTACATCACCGGTCAAAGCCTCGTTGTCGACGGCGGAGTCACGAACACGCTGTTCTGACGCAGGTGGCGTCAGATTATTGCATTCAACCAACCCAGGTAGCGTGGCGCGCTTGACAGATGAGCCATTCTTCACGCGGATGCACAGGCCCCTCCTCGACCCGCTCGGCATCACTTTCCCGCAATATCTCGTGATCCTGGAGCTACTGAACCGGGCGCCGGTTTCGGTCGGCGCGCTCGGCGCGCGTATCGGGATGACACAGGGACGATCACGCCGCACATATCCGGCAAGACGCTGGTGCTGAAGTTGAACGCGGCCGAGGCGGAGCGACTGCCCAAGCGGGTGCGACTTGAGCTTGCCAGCGGTGATGGAAAGGATGAGCGGCAGCAGCGCGAGGGACCCCGATGCGGCATTGACGCCGGCTCGCCGGAACGGCGGAACCCTGCCACTGCCCGAGCATCAGCGCAGATCCATTTTGGAATTCCTGTTAGCTTTCTTCGTTGCGCAGCCATGATGTGGCCGATATATATATTCGCCCTAAACAGAGGACGCAGCATCCGTGGGTGCTCGATCGACCAGGAGAGGCGTCTGTGAACATGCCGGCATTTGTCAGGGAAAAATCATGTTCCTGTTAGAATAACCGGCAGTCATCAACGGTCGCGCGAGCAAGCGCCGACAGGAAGCGCGGCCGCGCGCCGCCATAAGGGGAGAGCAGTACGGTGAAGAAATTTTCTCGTTTTGCGGCGCCGTTCGTATATTTCGGCGCACTGGCCGCCTTCCTGCCAGCACAAGCCATGGCGCAAGCCGATCCCGCGACGAGTTCAGCTGCGGAAAGCGGAGGCTTTCAGGACATAGTCGTCACGGCGCGCAAGCGCGATGAGCGCCTGCAGGACGTGCCGGTGGCTATCACTGCCTTCACGCAGGAGGAGCTGGCGCGCTACGATACATCCTCGGTCGCTCAATTGTCAGTCCAGACGCCACAGCTTCTGGGCAGCGCGACGGGATCGAGCGCAAATGGCGGAGTGCTGAACCTGCGCGGCGTCGGTTCGGCCGACATCGGCCCCGCCGTAGACCAGGCTGTCACCATCAATATCGACGGTATTCCGATCAGTCAGGCCAACGCCCTCAGGCTGGGTCTTCATGATCTCAGCCGTATCGAAATCCTCAAGGGGCCGCAGGCGCTCTTCTACGGGAAGAACAGCCCCGGAGGCATCATCTCGATCACGTCGCAAAACCCGGAGAAGGACTTCGGCGGCTCGTTGCGCGCCGGTTACGAAATCTATAACCAGCAGAAATTCGTCGAAGGCACCGTTTCCGTTCCGGTGACACCCGAACTCGGCATCCGCCTGGCGGGCTATTATAGTGCCCAGAGCGGCTGGTTCATCAACGACGCCAAACCCATCGGTTCCTATCCGATTCCGGCCTTCCTGGGCGGCCAGCCCGGCGACGCCACGACGCCCGGCGTAGGTACTCGGCATCGTCACGGTCCTAATAACCGCGACCTCTCGCTGCGCGGCACCGTACGTTATGAGGCTCCCGGCGGGCTCTTGGACGCAACCCTGAAGGCAAGCTACAGCGACCTCGATCAGAAAAACGGCCTCGGCATCCGCAACCAACTCTACGCGTGTAATCTCGGGGTCACGCAATATGTGGCGCTGCTGGGAACGACCGGATCGACCGATTGCCGACTTGATCGCCGCAATAACGACGCCGATATTCCACCCGCAATCGCCAGCTTGAGCGAATTGTTCAGAGATGGCCGAAGCTATGTTTACAACCGCCAGTTCCTGACCGTCCTCACGGCGAATTTCCACCCGTCGGATGTGCTGGAAATCAATTCGGTTAGTGGCCTGTACATCCTCAGGAGCGGCTACACCGGCAATTTCAGCTATGGTGATCAGACCTTCCTGACCCCAGCCAACCGCCTCTCCAGCAAGCAATACTCCCAGGAATTCCGCGCGAGCACCAAGTTCGGCGCACCCATCAATTTTGTGATTGGCGCATATTATCAACGCAACGATCTCGACTATCGCAACCCGGTTGCGTCTTCGGATCCGTTCACGCGCTTTTTCTCCGGGGGATTCCTGTCCGGCCCTCAGTTGCTGGTCAATCCGCTGCTCAAGCAGAAGGTCGATGCCTATTCGGTGTTCGGCCAGGCCATTTTGGATGTCACCTCTCAGATCCAGGCCACGGCGGGAGGGCGCTACTCACATGAGAAGAAGCAAATAGGCGTAACCATCCTGCCCAACGCTTTCTCGGCGGTCAGCTACACGCCGTCCATCGTTCGGCCCGAACGATCGTTCAACAACTTCTCACCGGAACTGACGCTGACCTATAAGCCGGTGCAGAACCTGACCTTGTTCGCGGCGTATCGCCGCGGTTTCAAATCGGGCGGCTTCGATCTGAACGCGTTCACGGGAGGGTTCGGCGCGCCGGTCAGCGATATCAGCTATAACCAGGAGAAGGCGAGCGGCGGCGAAGTCGGCGTCAAGGGTACGTTCGTCGATCGCCAGGTGCTGCTCGATCTGTCGCTCTACAATTATCGCTACACAGGCCTGCAGGTTTCGGCGTTCAACCCCGCCACGATCGGCTACCAGATCACCAACGCGGGCGCCGCGCGCGTCAAAGGCGTCGATCTGTCGGTCCAGATCAAGCCTCACCAGATCGAGGGGCTCACCTTGCGGTCTGCGATCGCCTATAATCGCGCTCGTTACATTACCTTCCAGAACTCTCCCTGTTATGCGGGTCAATCCCAGGCAGCCGGTTGCAACCTCATTGCGTCGGGCAATGGCAGCAATGTCGTGATAACCCCCGCGGGTCCCACCGACATCGCGAATGCTCAGGATCTCAGCGGTAGGCCGTTGAACCGGGCTCCGGATTGGTCTGGCAACGTTGGTGCGACATATGAGCGCCGGCTGGGCCAGGGCCTGACGCTTTCGTTCTCGGGAGATGCCGCCTACACCGGAGCCTATTATGTGCTCGCCGAGGAGGATCCCCGCTCGCGCCAGCGCAAGGCCTGGCGGTTCAATGCCAGCGCTACGCTCCGTGGCCCGGACGATCGCTGGGAACTGTCGCTCATCGGCACTAATTTGACCAACACTTTGAGGGCGATCCAGTCGGTCAACCTCGCCGCGACGGGCTCCGGTGCCGGAACGCCCAATGCGATTCTGGGCGATCTGATCGGCGATGTGATGGACCCCCGTGCCGTCACGATGCAGGCGACCGTCCGATTCTGAGCGAACGCGACGCGACTGGGCGGCGCACCGAACAGCCTCTGAGCATCATGGAAAAGAGCCCGTGACCTCACCATATTCGTCCGCCGCCCCGACCGCAGATGGCGACATAGCGGAAATCTCCTTTCGCGACGTCGTGAAGACGCGGCGGTCGGTCCGTCAGTTTCTGACAAAGACCGTTCCGCACGCGCTCATCACAGCCGTGCTGGAGGACGCGCAGCAAGCCCCATCCAACTGCAACAGCCAGCCATGGCAGGTGCACATCCTGTCCGGCGCAGTGAGGGACAAGTTCAGTCAGGAATGTCTCGCCGCAGAGGCGGAGGGCCGGCCGACGCTCGACTTCTCGTTCGATACCGCCGATTTTTCGCCTCTCATGGCGGAGCGGGCGGCGGCGCAGGGCCGAGCCTATTATGAAGCGCTGGGTGTTACCCGGGATGATTTCGATGCCCGACGCACCGCCATCCTGCGCAACCTGGCACTATTCGACGCTCCCCATGTTGCGTTGCTGTTCATGCCGCCGGTCGGCGACAATGTCCGCGCCGCTGGCGATATCGGCATGTATGCGCAGACATTCCTGCTCTCGCTGGTGGCGCATGGCCTGGCAGGCGTTCCGCAGACCTATCTGGGCTATTTCGCGCAGGTCGCGAGGCAGGTTCTCGGCTTGGACGACGATCTCAAGCTCCTGTTCGGCATCTCGTTCGGCTATGCCGATACCGGCCATGCAGCCGCGCAATATCGTATCGCCCGCGAACCCATCTCCCGGAGCGTGCAATTCCACTACTGAATCGAGTCCGGCAGCATATGGTCAGGGAGCAAGGAAGTTGGTGCCGTTGGTGAACGCGCCGACGCGATAGATCGCCGCCTTGTGGCCAGAATAATAATCGTTCGAAAGGATATAGAGCTCTCGCGTGCCAGGCTTGATCGCCAGGCTGGAGGTGTAGAGAAACTCTCCGCGATCACGTTCGGGCATCAGTATCTGGCCGATCGGTATGCCTTTCGGATCGAAGACGATGATACGGCCTTCCTCGATCAGCGCGACATAGACATTGCCATCCGCATCGAGCCGCACCCCATCCGGCCTGCCGCCAGTGAAATGATAGGGGACGGTCGTTCCGAACGGTGCAATCTGTGTCGGCGCCGACAGCTCGATCCGATGCAGGAGGCTCCTTCCGGTCTCGCCGACCCACAGGGTCTTGCCATCCGCGCTCAGTGCGATCCCGTTGGGCATCGACATATGGGTCATGATCCGCGTTATCGTTTTCATATCGGGCGCGACATAGAAGACGCCGCCCGAAGGATCCGCGTTGTTGCCGCGGACATCGGTGAAATAAAAACCGCCATGGCTGTCGAGCGCGATGTCGTCCGGAATATAGCCGCCTCGCGGATCGACTATGACTTGCTTGTTCGAGCCGTCGCTCCGAATGGTGAATACCGACCCGCCTTGCGACAGATCGCCGACTGCGGCGACGAAGATGCGCCCGTCCTTATGGACGCCGAGCCCCGCGGGCCCCGACGGATTCTTCGGGAGGATGACCGTCAGATCTCGATCTGGCGAGAGCCGCATCACCCGGCCGCTATACAACTCGGCGAACAGCAGATTGCCCTGCCTGTCGAAGACGCCTCCTTCGATGAAGACTTTCTTGTCTATTCCGCCGGGAACAGCCGTCTTGTCCGTAATGGTGAACCAGGGTTCGGCGATGGCGGTCTGAAGGTCCTTTTCGCTTGGTGGGATCCGAGGCGCGCGGCTGGTCATGTCATAGTTCAGCGCCGGATATGAAGGCGGCGCCTCTGCCGATGGCGCCGCGCCCGACGTCTGGCCGGCAAGCATCGCACCTGCCGAGATCAGCAGCCACTTGCGAACGTTCAGCACAGGCCTCTCCTTACCGTCAGAATAAACATCATGTCGAACCAAGACTATTTACTGCAAGCACGCAGATGGACGGCCGGGCGCTGCAACCATATACTATGATTGGTAGCCCTCCCGGAGCCGATGCGCTGCTGTGGGATCTCGGCCTTATGAAAACTTGCCTCGATCGACATTCTGTTCATTGGCCATAGTTTTCAACTTAGGTGGCATCACCGATGGCTCGGAAATCACGGCCCGCCCCTCCCATTCATTATAATGGCCCTTAGAGTATATAATCCATGGTCGCACGCAACCTCCTTCCGCAGACTCCGGGAGCGACACGACCTCAGAGGGACCCGATTGTCCCCTGCGCGAGTCCAAAGCCGGCACGCGGTAGGGATAACACTCCGGAAAAAGGCGGATATTGTCACCGAATGACGCCTACCCGTCCCATCCAATCGGCATCGAGTTCGCCTCTCCAGCGACCCGCGATAGGGGCTTGATCTTTCTCTCAAAGTCCTTTCAGAAATTAGACGTTCCCTTGATTGGCCAATCATACGGTGACAATATTGGGAAAATGAACCGACCCCAGCCGGTCCGGCTGGAAAGCGCGGGCGCCTTGGCGCACGACCAAGTGCAATGGCGAGGATGGCTGGTATGGGATCGAGCTTGCCGGCGCTTCCACCTGCGAAGGACTGTCGGAGGAAAATCGCCATCCGGCAGAGCTCTCGCTATTAGAGAACCTGCCGGGACCACTTTGTTTTGGAAATACCTTGGGAGAGGCACGATGTACAAGATGATGATGTTCATGAAGCGCAAGGAAGGCATCTCGTTCGAGCAGTTTCGTGATCACTATGAGAATGTGCACATCCCTCTCTGCACCAAGTGGCTCGCCCCCTTCATCGTCGATTTCAAGCGATACTATCCTCAAAATCTCATCAACCTTTATGTTGGTCGAGAAGATGCCGATCAGGCGCCGAACAATGATGGCGGCGTCGATTATGATGCGGTTTCGATCTATAGCGTGAAGGATCAAGCGGCTTTGGACGCGCTCCTCAAGGTTGCCCAGGATCCAGAGTTCACCCGGGCGGTGACAGCGGATGAGGCGAACTTTGTGGATCGAGCGAAGTCTCGTCAGACACTTGTCGAAGAGATCGCCGGCTCGGGCCTGATCTGACGCTCCGCTGATACTATTTTGCGCTGACTGGAACCTGTGGAGCCTTCCTCTTCAGGCAGGCGTTGGGGTGGGGCTCACCTCATTGCCCGGCCTGGCGGACAGCCCCCCACCCCCGCCCCCTGAGGGGAGGGGTGAAGAGTCGCAGCCACTGCAACTTGGGCAGATGTCAGCGGAGCTTGAAGGACGCGCTGAGCCCATAGGTTCGGGCCATGCCCACATAGCGGACCGGAGTTTCGGCCGACTTGATGACGTTGTTCCAGTACAGCTCGTTGCTCAGGTTTTTGCCCCATAGCCACACCCGCCAATGATCGGTGCGGTCCGCAATGCCCAGTTGTGCATCGAACAACGTGTACGGCGCGATATCCCAGCGCTCATTTGCTGCGATCTGGGCCATCGTCCTGCTGCGATACGCCATGTTCCCGCCGACGAAGACGTCCAGAGCGTCCGTGATCGGGGTCTGGTAGTTCACGTCGATGTTGACGCTGTGCTTCGGCACGAACGGCAGCGGTCCACCCGACAGGTCGATCGGAACATTCTGGAATGGGGGCGGATTTCCGTCAATACTGAAGCCGGTATATTTCTTGATTTTGCTTTTCACGAACACTTCCGAGGCGCGGATTGTCAGGCCCTCGGCAGGACGAACGGTCACCGCGAACTCTGCTCCCTTGAGGCTGGACTTGGGAATGTTGACCTGTTTCGCGACAAGGCCGAAGATGTTTCCCGTGTTCTCGCGGCCGCGCTGCTGCTTGTTCGTATAGTCATAATAGAACAACGCTCCTTCGGCGGTGATCCAGCGGGAATCGTTCGTCTTGAATCCAACTTCATAGGCAAGCACGGATTCTTGCTTCACTGGCAGGAATGATCCGGCATTTTGAGAGAAGATGGTTGGGAAATTGCCCGACTTGAAGCCCTTGCTTACTCGCGCATAGATCAGCGAGCGGTTGGTCGGGTGGAAGTTCAGATTCACATTCCAGGGAATGTTGTTCTCCTTCAGCTCAAGCCGGGAGAGCCCTGGCTGCCGCGGAGCAGGGGCGGAGTAGCAGGCGCCCGGCTGGATCTGGAACGCCGTCCCGAATATGCCATAGAGCGTGTTGAACGTCGTCGCGGCTCGGCCGTCCCCGGTATCCCGGACACAACCTCTGAACTTGCGGTCTTCCTCGCTGTAGCGGATGCCGCCTGAGACCGAAAACCGGTCGTTGATCTCATATTCGGCATTGGTGAAGACCGACCAGCCCCTGATCTTCTGGGCCATGTCGGCGGTCGCCTGGGTGAAACCTCCGCCAGGAAGAGCGGTGAGCGACCGAAATTGCGCCGCGAGCAACGTTTGTTCGTCGGCGACCTTCTCATGTTGATAGTTCAATCCGACGATCCAGTTCAGTGCACCGACCTTGGCATTGGCGCGGAACTCCTGGGAAAAAGTCGTTGTATGGGAATTGAGCGTGTACGCGCTGTTGTTGACGTCCTGGCCAAGCGTCGCCGGAAACAGGCTCGTGCCGATGCCATCCTGCTCGCGCTCGCTGTCGATCTTGCTCTTCATGAACGCGCTGATCGATGTCAGCGTGATCTGCTCGGTAAGATCCAGATCCGCGCGCAACGACCCCTGCCAGAAATGATCGTCGGTCTTGAAGTCCCGGAACTGGTCCCAATCGGCCCAGCGCGGGCTGTTCGGAATGGTCCTTAGACGCGTATCGGGCTGGTTCAGCGGCGGCAGAAGCGACGGCGCACCCATCACCTGCTCCAAACTCGCCGGCGTGCCATTGCCGTTCGCCCCCACCCACTGGACGAGCTGGGGAATCTGGTTGTCGGATTTGTCGATCCAGCCATTGCCGTTGAGCGTGATCCGAAGCGTGTCTACCGGGTCCCACTGCAGGATCGCGCGGCCGGTGAACCGTTTTATCTCGCCGATCGTGTCGCCTGGGCGCGACACGCTCTTCTGCCAGCCGTCGAACTGCCGGTCGACCCGACCTGCGACGCGCGCCTTCAGCGTATCGGCCAGCGGCCCGCTGACATAGCCCTCCAGCGACGTATTGTTGAATCGCCCATAGCTCCCGCGGACGCCCGCCTCGAAACTATCGGTCGGCTTCGCCGCAATGTAGTTGATCGCGCCGCCGGTGGCGTTCTGGCCGTACAGGGTGCCCTGCGGCCCCTTCAGCACTTCCACGCGCTCGAGATCGAGAGCCGCGCCGCGTGTCATCACCGGAAGCGTGAGCGGAACCTCGTCCACATAAATGGCGACACTCGAACCCGAACTGACGGACAACTCGTTCACGCCCACGCCCCGCAAGCTGTAGATGGGCGTATTGAAGCCGGAATTGCCGACGGATAGGCCCGGAACGACCGTGGCGAGATCCTCAGTCGTGGATATCTGCCGCGTCTCCAGCGCCTCCGCGTTGACCACCGCAACGGATAGGCCCACGTCGGTGAGAATTTGAGCCCGCTTGTTGGCAGTGACGACGATGTCACCTTCACCAGCCGCCGGCTCTTGCGCGACCGCCCTGGCAGGAACGGACACGGCCATGCATGTCAGCAGAGCCGTTCCGGCAAGCAGCGACCCGCTAAACTTCTTGCTTATCATATTTCCTCTCCTGATGGGCAACGTTATTCTAATGCCTCTTCATTAAATGAAGTAGGGTGATCGCAATATTCTTGTCAAGAGATGCAACGATGTGCGGCAGCCATTGCGCGCTGGCAGTGGCCCTCGAAGTGACGCCCAAATACGTTGATTACACCGGGCTCCTTGTCAGTTCTCCGAGCGCGCCAATGTACGAAACAGGCGATCATCCGCCACCGGACGGAATGATTTTCGATACCTCAGCGTCGGAAGAGCACGAGTTCCCTGATCTTTTCTAATGCCCGTCCAAATTTCTGCCGCGGTGCGGCAGGACGTCCAAGGAGCAGTGCAAAAGCGAATAAAAACAACGTTGTGACTGTGAACCGCGATGCTAGCAGTGGAGAGACTTGCCCCCCGGACGCGGGATCATGCATTTACGAGCCCCGCCTAAAGCCCACCACCAAGGGAGGGAGAACCACTCTATCGCCGGTGTCTGAACCGGTGTTCGCTCGCGGTCGGTTCATTGCTCCCCGATGTCTTCGACTTCGTTTCGGCCATCGAGCAGCCAGGCCTCGGCGGCTTGCATCGAAAGGAAGGAGCACACCCGATCGTCGTTCCCCAGCACGCGGCGCGCCTGAATCTTGGCAAGATTGGAGCCGAGCACGAGCGCGTAGCGATCCTCGGGCGTGCGCAGCAGCCGGTCCGGTTGCTCGAAATGCTGCGTGACCTCGGGCGGCTGGATCGACAGCTTGCGGGCGTCTACGAGCAGCCGAATCTTGCCGAACCGCTCCGCTGCGATGTGTACCAACCTTGCGGCGTCCGCATTATACCGCTTCACATCGTCGACCGTAAGCAGGACGTCCTCCAAGTGAGTCGCCCGAACCAATTGCTTCAGCTCATCGATCACGATCTCCACCACGACCCCTTCTCCTCTTCCCGATTTCAGGCGTGGCGGCCGTGACCGCCGCGAACGGGCCGAACGCATCCGTGGCGCAAGGCTCCCAGCTACCTAGCTACCTGTCAACTGGCGCCATCAAGTTTAGCCATCGACGCGCTGCAGGACCTCGGCCAGAAAATCGATATGCTCGTCGGCGGTGCGGTAACCGCGACCCATTGTGCCGACGCTGGCATGGGTGCCGCCCGCATCGCGCCAGCGGCGCAGGGCATCGACGCTGTCGGCAACCTCCAGGCCCTGCGCGTTCCTGTCTTGGACGATCAGATGCGCCCCGAAGCCGTCCACAGGCCGGTTGGCTTCCGCGAGCAACTCGCGCACGCGCCGCCAGCCGGGAAGCGCGTGCTCCTCCAGCCCCGCCGCGAAGATGAACCCGTCGGCCAACTTCGCCGCGCGGCGATATGGCGCCTCGCCGAAACCGCCGCAGAAGATCGGGATCGGACGCTTCGGGCGCGGGACGATGTTGCCTCGATCGATCTTGTCGAAAGTCCCTTCGAAGCTGACCACCGGTTCGCTCCACAGTTGGCGCAGATAGGGGATCTGCTCGTCGAGCTTCTTCCCACGCTTGTGAAAATCCTGCCCGAGCGCATCATATTCGACGTAATTCCAGCCCGTGCCCACGCCGAGCGTCAAACGGCCGCCTGAGAAGAGGTCAAGATCGGCCGCCTGCTTGGCGACGAGCACGGTCTGGCGCTGCGGCAGGATCAGGATGCCGGTGACGAACTCAATCCGTTTTGTGATGCCGGCGAGGAAGGAGAAGGCCGTCAACGGATCGTGGAACGGGTGCTTGTCGGTGTAGGGTCCCCAGAGCGGAGGATCGCGGCCTTCGTGAACGGCGCCGACAACATGGTCGTACAGGAGAAGCGAGGCATATCCCATCGCCTCCACGGCCCGCGCGATTTTTTCGAGCGCTTCCGGCGTCCCGGTCTCCGTCTGGGGATAGACCGCGCCAATCTTCATCGACATTGTCAGGTCCTCTCAATGGTCTGATTCTTTTAGTATGGTTACGTACCATATGCAGGCCAATTATGCCTGTCCATCATCGCCCTCGAACCGGCGGAGAGATTTCGAACGAAGGCGGCGTTAATTTTACGATGCCGAACTATCTTCGCCTCGGCTCGGGGCCACCTCGTCTGCCTGGAGCTCGGGAATGATCCTGCCCGCGATCAGTTCGAGGCTCTTCCAGGAAAATGCGGGGTCGATGCCGGAGATCAGTGGGTTGATTGCGACATGGCGACCCAGATCGCGTTGCTTCCGGCAATAGGATAGGCCTTCTTCGGGTGTAAGGATGATATAGTTGCCCGAGTTTCGAAGGGCCTCCGCAGATCCGGCGGGCTTCTGGTGAAGGGCTTGCCCCGTCTTCTCTGCATTTGCCGCATAGGAGTTCGTCTCGTGAAGCGCAAAAGGGGCAAGCTCGGCCCATGCCTCTTCGGGATCTTCCGCAATATGGATGACCGTGGACCCGCCGCCGTTGATCACCCGGCCCGGGGCCTTGCCAAGCTCGACACAGACGCGATGATATTCTTGGGCGAAGTCGGCCCGATAGGTCATTGGATAGTAGCCGTCGCCGAACCTCGCGGCGCGGCGCGCGGCGGCGAGGACCCCGCCACCGATGAACAGCTTTGGCCCGCCCTCCTGCACTGGAGACGGCGTTACGCGGATCTTGCGGCCATCATATTCGAACATGTCGCCCTTCAGCGCACGTCTAAGCGCATCCAGCTTATGATCCATGAGTTGGCCGCGATCCTTCAGGAGCACACCGAACATCTCGAATTCCGACGGCATGTAGCCAAGCCCTAGCGTCACATCCAGGCGGCCGTTGCTGACGATGTCCACCATGATGCAATCCTCCGCGATACGGATCGGATCATGGAGAGGCAGGATGATAGCCGAGGGCTGAAACCGGATGATCGACGTGCGGCTCGCCATCGCCGCGGCGATGATGAGCGGCGATGGGTTGACGTTGTCGGGCGTGCCGTGATGCTCGGTCAGTTCGACCCTGTGAAAGCCGCGCTTGTCGGCCCATTCGACCTGTTCGATAGCGGCGCGCGCCAGTTCGACGGAACCGAGCCCGAAGGACGGGCTCCGCAGATCATATCGCAGCCAGAATTCCATCATGTTGCGCACTTTTCTCGAAAAATGGCCAAGGTCGCGACTGACGCGAGCCGTTCACTCCATATAGGCCGAAAAACGATCGATGTAGGGCGAAAACGCCGCGCGGATTTCGGCGTCGCTCATGCCGATCTCGTCCGGAGAATAGGACGTCCTGCCGTGCTTGTCTCTCGGATTGCGATTTTCCCAAGCCTGGATATTTGCCCGCGAGGCTTCGGAAAAATCCATCTCGAGAAAGTCGTAGATCTTCTTTGCAACGGCAGTTCCCCCCTGGGTGACTTCGCGGAAACTCAGGTCGAGGACCGGCACGTCGGGATTGCTGTCGCGCCATTTGATATGCTCGACCGTCTGCCTGGAACAGGCCTCCAACATTTCTGAAGCCAAGTGCTGGCTCGTATCGACCTGCGAATACATTTTGCGGACCGCCATCATCGTATGCGTGACGGACGGCATGCATTTCACGGGATCGCGATGGGTGATGATGAACCTGGGGTTCTTGTGTATCTGGGTGAGCCTAGCCTCGGCGCCGAGATGAAAGGGGTTCTTGAACAGCCAAGGCTTGTGCCGGTCCGACGGAAACTGCCATTGAAGATATTTAATAGCCGAAACAAAATAATCGAAAGCGGGCTGCACATCCGCATGGTCGAGCCATTCCATGAAGTCAGCAACACCGGTTATCCCGAAGTTCAGCGTATCGCGGAAGGTGCTTTCCATCAGAAAACAATCTTCTTCTGGCTCCTCGGTGTGCATCGGGTGCCATTTGGCTATTTCGGGCGAAACATCGTACATCCACTTCTCATATTCGTAGGTCTGGCGGATGCGTTCCGCCTTGCCGGCGTTGGGCATATTCGGGATCCGGGCAAATCGGGACACGCTCCACAGGCGCAGGACCTGAAAATCGCCTGAAGAACCCAGGACGCGCTGCAACTTGGTGCTACCCGTGCGGGGAAGGGATGCGATGATGACTGGAGAGCCGATGTCCTCATCCTCTATCTCGGGATGGTCCTTGAGATCCTGGGCGAACCACAGCCGGTTGACCAGAATGTTGAGGAATCGTTCGCCCAGCTCTTTCCTGCGGTCATCACGTATGAGGTCAGACTTGTTGATGCCATCGATCAATACGGTCAGGCCTTCCAAGAAATCGTCAGGTCCGAAATCAGAGAGGCCGGTACGATCCCTGGCGGTAGCAAGAAGATCGTCAACAGCAAACATAGTCATTTCATTCTCCAAGCTTTAAAATACAGGCCGTCTGCAAAATGCGGAGGAGCCGGGCATGACGCCACTATTCCGCGCCGGTGCTATTCTACCATCGGCGCCGCAGTTGGACCGCCCTGCGCCGGGCGCGGATCGCCGCGTCCCGCTCCTCCGCCGTGACGACCGGCGTATCGGCCGGGAGCTGCCGCGACACATCGGTGATCTTTACCTTGGCGACATGGGGCGTGGGATAATCGGATGCGTCCGTCCAGCGCCCGTAAACGAAGCCGGTCGAGCGACCCACAGTATCGAGCCAGTTCGGCACGCCCGGGTCATGCGCAGACGCGACGATCCGGAGCTTGCCGTCGCTGTCGATACGAGCGCTATGGCCGTTCAGGCTTGAGTGACGATTGACCCAGTCGATCGACTGCCAGAAATCGTCGGTAAGATGAAATCCCCAATAGGCGCATCTTTCAGGAACGTCGGATTCGATGATCAGAGCTTCGTCGTCAGCCAGTTCGAACATGCCCTCGACGAACGCCTGGTTCGCCAGCCCGCCATAATTTGAATAGTCCTTGCAGGTGAGGCTGTTGGGCGGCGCCGCCCGCAGATGCCGGGTTGGCGGACCATCGAAGCTGACCTCGCCATAGGCCTCGATATATTTCGAAATCTTACCGAGGGCCTTATCGATATCGCGAGCAGATCGCCTCGGTTTCGCGGCCGGCACATCCAGACGCTGAATGGCGAACCGGCCGTCGACTTCGTTGGTCCAGTCATAGTGGCGCTGGCGGACGATCACTGCGGTTGCCTCGGGCTCCAGTTTCCACCAGTCGCCTTCATATCCCCGCGGGCGCTCGGGGCTGAGTAAGATCTCGAAAGATCCGTCCTCGGCTAAGATGGCCGAATCGAGGTCGAAAACACCTTTGGAACTCCCGACGAGCGACTTTGGATCGTCGATCATTCGGGCCACCGAGCCGACATCGCCGCCCAACTGCAACGAGGCGATCCTGGCGCTGCCGCGAAAACCCGAAATCTGGTAAATCCCCCGATCCTCGATGACGGCCTGGCTGAGCGTGTCGTCCGGATTGGGGAAGCCCTGTCCGAATATATGGTTATAGTAGGGAATGAACTCAGGATATTGCGGGTCGCTGATCATAAACAGATAACCCACCGATATCTGCGAATACAGGAACTGGTACAGATCCGCTTTCCATTGCTCATCATGCGGCCGGGATGACAGCGCCGCGATCTTTTCAGCCAGCGGCGCCAGTTGGTCGATATAGCCACGCCATGCGGAAAGCCCCATGTCGGTCATTCCGTTTACTCCTGCCGTCGTGAACTCCTGCCCAAACTGCCATCTCGTTCGCGGTCGGACAAGCTGCTGGCCAGTGCCAGAACCGTTCGGCGTCCGGGCGCGAAAGCCGGGCCGAAGCGTCCAGCGCTTCGAGGACGACCCTCCGATTCTTGCCGGCGGCGAATAAGAATAGCTGAGATAGTCTGCCAAAGCGTCGCTTGAGCGCCGCGCAGAAAAACTTGGATGCAATCTCTACTGATTCGGTAGATTAATTTCCATCCACCCCGGGGCAGGCGGAATATTCGCCTGTGATCGGCGGAGTGTCAGTCTGGTCCGTTTTGGCGGGCCGTGAACAGGAGCACGACAGCAATGACTATCGAACAGTCGACATCAGCCCATCCCGCGCCCGTTTCAGCCGGCTACATCAACGCGGCCGACCTGGATTCGCCGCTTCGCGTGACACCCGTAACAGGCCGGATCGGCGCTGAAGTACATGGCGTCACGCTCTCCGATACCATAAGCGAGGCTGCGCTTTCCGCGATCAAGGCTGCGCTGGTGCGGCACAAGGTGCTGTTCTTCCGGGGGCAACATCAACTTGATGATGCCGCGCAGGAGGCTTTTGGCGAACGCTGGGGACCGCTCGTGGCGCATCCGACGGTACCGGTGCGAGACGGCACGCGGCATATCCTCGAGATTGACTCGATCGATGGTCACGCCGCAAACAGCTGGCATACCGACGTTACCTTCGTAAGCGCCTATCCCCAGGCATCGATTTTGCGTGGCGTGGTTATCCCCGAGGCGGGCGGCGACACATTGTGGGCGAATGCCGCCGCTGCCTATGCGACGTTGCCGGATGAATTGCGGGCGCTCGCCGACACCCTCTGGGCAGTACACAGCAACGATTATGACTATGCCGAACAAACTGGCGGTACGCGCGACCCCAAGATTTTGGAGCAGCGCGCGCTCTTCACTAAAACAGTCTACGAGACCGAACACCCCCTTGTCCGCGTTCATCCCGAGAGTGGGGAGCGGTCACTGGTGCTGGGCCACTTCTTCAAGCATTTCGTGGGGCTCAGGCCGAGCGACTCACGGCGCCTGTTCGATGTCTTCCAGGACCAAATTACCCGACCGGAAAATGTGGTGCGCTGGCGCTGGCAGGCCGGTGACGTGGCGATTTGGGACAATCGGGCGACACAGCATCGCGCGATTGCCGACTTCGACAGGCAGCGACGTACCGTACGCCGCGTGACGATCGAGGGTGACGCACCGGTCGGAATTGATGGACGGCGCAGCCGCCCAATCAAGCCGGCACCGGGACTCGCCGAGCTATCAGCCGCCGCATGATGCGCTGACTACCGGGGGGTGACCGCCCCCCGGTAGTTCACAGGTCGATAGGAATACCGACGGCGAGAAGATCGCCGAACGGCTGACTGTGCGCGCGGCACAAGACCGCGCCACGCAGGAGAGGTGGACATTCCGAAGAGCCGATTGGGCTCACAAGGGGAATTTGCGCCAATGAACATATCTACCGAACATTATCGACCAATTCGCACATGGACCGCGCTCGCGCTGGCGCTCGCGGCCGGTGCGGGTGCCACGCCGGCCCGCGCTGCGGACAGCGCGGTGGCTGCCGATAGCGTGGGGGCTGAAGCGCTGGACCTCGACGCCGGCGAGATCATGGTGACCGCGCGCAAGCGTGACGAAAGTCTACAAAATGTCCCCATCGCGATCAGCGTGCTCGGCGGCGCGGCGCTCGAACAGAAGGGTGCCTATCACCTTCAGCAAATCTATCAGGAAGTCCCCAGCCTGACCGTCTTCACGGTCAACCCGCGTAACGTCAACATCAACATCCGGGGTCTCGGCAGCAACGTCGCCATTGCCAATAACGGGCTGGACCTTGGCGTCGGCTTCTACGTCGATGACGTTTACTATGCCCGCGTCGGCCAAGCCGGGTTCGATCTGGTCGACGTCGATCACGTCGAGGTGTTGCGCGGACCGCAGGGCACGCTGTTCGGCCGGAACACCACCGCAGGCGCGATCAGTGTGACGACGAAATCGCCGAGCTTCACCACCGAAGCTGCCGGTGACATCACCGTCGGCAACTATGGCCTGATCCAGGGTCGCGGCACGATTTCAGGACCCATCATAGGCGACACCCTCGCTGGTCGCCTGTCGATCGAGTCGACGACCCGCAACGGTTTCATCAAGGATGTCTATCAGGATCGTAGGGTCCATGATTTCGACAACGCCACCGTGCGCGGCTCGCTGCTGTGGCACGCCAGCGACGACATCGACGTCAAGCTGTCCGCCGACTATGCCAGGCAGAAGCAGAGCTGCTGCGTTGGCATGTTCCTGGGCGTCGTCACCAACTATGACAATGGCGCGCCGGTGAGCAACGCGCTCCCTGAACGTAACGCCCGCCTCGGCTACACGTCCCTGCCCTTCGATCCCCGCGCCAGGACGACCGACGCCGATTGGCTCGGGCCCATCCGGATGAAGCAGGGCGGCGTCTCGGCGCGGGTCGAGTGGGATCTGGGGGCGGCGACATTGACCTCGATCTCCGCCTGGCGTTTTTGGAACTGGACCCCCCACAACGACACCGACTACAGCGCGCTCAGCATCTATACCGACAACAACCAGTTCGACCGTCAGCGCCAATGGAGCCAGGAATTTCGTCTGGCGTCGAGCGGCAAACGCCGGCTCGACTATGTTCTCGGCCTCTACGCCTTCCATCAATCGATCCGCGGCTGGTTCGTCAACTCGTTCGGGCGCGACGCCGGTGAATGGCTGATCGCGCCAGGCACTTCAGGCCTGACAGCCGAACAGCGGCGCGCAGCGCTGGAGGGCACCTATACCTATGCCCCATCCAAGCCGCAGACCGACAGCTATGCCGCGTTCGGCCAGGCCACCTGGCACGCGACCGACGCCATCAGCGTGACTGGCGGCCTTCGCTTCACCCACGAGCGCAAACATGGCTATTTCGAGCAGACGCGCGGCGGCGGATCGGACATCTCCACCTTGAATGCCGCGCAACTGGCGCAGCGCTATGCCTATACGCCGACCGTTCCTTATTATTCGCTCAGCCGCTCTTGGAACAGCCTGTCGGGGCTGCTGACAGCCTCGGGACAATTGACGAGCGACGTGCTGGCCTATGCGACCTATTCGCGAGGGGCCAAGTCGGGAGGCATCAACCTTGCCAGCCTGCCGCTCGATTCCAGCGGCGCCGTGCGCAGCGAACTGGCGGTGGTCAAGCCGGAGAAAGTCGACAACTTCGAAGTCGGACTGAAGACCCAGTGGCTCGACCGTCGGCTGACCGCGAATATTGCATTGTTCCTGGTCAACGTCCGCAACTACCAGAGCACGGTCTACGACCTGAGCATGGTCCCGGCGAAGGCCTATATTTCCAACATCGGCAAGGTCCGTTCGAAGGGCATCGAGATCGACCTGCGCGCTACCCCTGCTGACGGCCTGACGCTCTATGGCGGCGGGACTTACAACCTGGCCAAATATGTCAGCTACAAGAACGCACAATGCCCGTTCGAACTGCGGGCTCCCGGCCAGCCGACCGTCTGTGATCTGAGTGGAGCACGGCTGCCTGGCGCACCCCGTTGGGCCGCCTCGGCCGGTGGCGAATATGCGCATCCGATCGGAAAGATCGAAGGCTATGTAGGCGCCGACTACAGTTACAGGTCTTTCTACTATTCGAGTTACAATGACTCTCGTTATTCAAAGATAAATAGCTTTGGACTGGTCAATGCGCGACTTGGGATCCGCAGTGAGAGCGGAAATTGGGACGCATCGATCTGGGGTCGGAACGTCTTCAACAAGCTGTATTACTACTACACATCGGTGAACGACATCGGCGCTGCCTATACAGGCTCGCTTGGGGATCCACGTACATTCGGCGTGACTTTGCGTAGCCGCCTCTAATCGAAAGGCCAAAAAATGTCCAAGCGTAAGGATCAGATCCGGCTCGGCGCCTTCCTGATGGCGACCGGCCACCACGTCGCGGCCTGGCGACACCCACAGGCACAGGCGGATGCAGGAGCCAATCTCGACCATTATGTCGGCATTGCCCAGGCGGCCGAGCGCGCCTGTTTCGACATGGTGTTCCTCGCCGATAGCCAGGGAGGGTTCTTCAACCGCGCCGATCCGGCCGCGAGTTCGGTTACCGCCCAGGGCGCGACTTTCGAACCAATCACGCTGTTGTCGGCAATCGCCGCCCAAACCAGTCGCATCGGCCTCGTCGCCACCGCCACGACGACCTATTATGAACCCTTTATCCTGGCGAGGTTGTTCGCTTCGCTCGACCTCCTGAGCGGGGGACGAGCGGCGTGGAACCTCGTCACCTCGGCCAGCCCGCTGGAAGCTGCCAACTTCAGCCGCGAAAGCCATCCCCAGCCCGAGGATCGTTACGATCGCGCCGAGGAATTCGCCGATGTGATCAAGGGCCTGTGGGAGAGCTGGGAGGATGACGCTTTCCCTCGCGACAAGGCGAGCGGACGTTTCTCCGATCCGGACAAACTCCACGTCCTGAACCACGCGGGCCGCCATTTTTCGGTTGCCGGGCCGCTCAACGTACCCCGCTCGCGTCAGGGGCATCCGGTTATCGTCCAGGCCGGATCGTCGGAGCCAGGCAAGGCACTCGCCGCGCGTACCGCCGAGATAGTATTCACCGCGCACCAGACGATCGACTCCGCCCAGGCATTCTACGCGGATGTGAAAGACCGGCTGCCCCGCTACGGCCGGGGCCACGACGAGCTGAAGATCATGCCCGGCATATTCCCGGTAGTCGGCGGAACCGAGGCCGAGGCCCTGGCCAAATATGAGGAACTGCAGCGGCTGATCCATCCGGATATCCCCCGGCGCTTTCTCGCCCAGATGTTCCAGAGGCCCGAGCTGCTGGAGCATCCGATCGATGAACCGCTGCCTGACTGGTTGGAGGTGGACGGCCGCGCGAGCCGCCCGGCGCTGCTGCTCGATCTCGCCCGGCGCGAGAAGCTGACGGTTCGCGAACTTCATCTGCGGGTGGCCGGCGCGCGGGGCCACCACACCATTCACGGCACAGCTGAGCAGATCGTCGACGAGCTGGAGGCCTGGTTCGATGGCTATGCAGCCGATGGCTTCAACATCATGCCGCCGCACTTGCCGGATGGGCTCACCGACTTTGTCGAGCAGGTCCTGCCCGAGTTGCGGCGCCGAGGCCGCTTCCGCCACGAATATGAGGGAACGACGCTACGCGAAAATCTGGGCCTGCCGTTCCCGGTCCACCCAGCCGGCCGAGCGGCACTGGCGGCGGCGGAATGAGCGGCGATCTTCTTTCCGGCTCCCTGCCGCTGAGCCGCCGCCGGTTGCTGGCGGCGGCTGGCGCTACGCTGCTTCTCGCCGCATGCACGCGCGACGAGAGCGCAGGAGTAGTGATCGGCTACCAACGTGGCGGTATCCTCTATCTCGCCAAGAGTCGTGGCGATTTCGAGCGTCGGCTGGCGGCGCGTGGCGTGGCCCCGGTAAAGTGGGTCGAGTTCGCATCGGGGCCGCCGCTGGTCGAGGCGATGCGCTCCGGCGCCATCGACATCGGCTTCACCGGCGATACCCCGCTCGCCTATGCCCAGGCCTCCGGTTCGCCCATCGTCTATGTTGCCGCCCAGGTCGTGCCGGATACGACCGGCGGTCTGATCGTGCGCCGCGATTCTCCGATCCGCGATGTGGCGGGGCTGCGCGGCCGGCGCCTGACCTTCACCAAGGGATCGGCGTCGGAGCTCTCAGCGGTGATCGCACTGCGCGCGGCAGGCCTTTCCATCACCGACGTCGAACCGGTCTACCTGACGCCTGCGGACTCCATGGCGGCGTTCGTCTCCGGCAAGGTCGATGCCTGGCTGACCTGGGAACCCTATTTGTCGCTGTCGGATGCCCGGATAGGTATCCGGTCCATTCCCATAGATCGAGGCGGTCTGAAATCGATCGCCTACTATCTGGCCGGCAGCAGCTTCGCCGATCGACGGCCGGACGTGGTCACCCATGTCCTCGACGAACTCCGCGTCGAAGCCGATTGGGCGCGCGCGCATATTCCCGAGACGGTCGAGATCGCCGCCCAGGCGACAGGTTTGCCGCTCGCTATCCAGCAAAAGGTCTACGATCGCTACGGCAGCGCGATCTTCGCAGTCGATCGGCTCAGTCCGGAGATCATCGCCAATCAACAGCGCGTGGTCGACCTGCTGCGCACTGCAGGCGTGGTGGATCACCCTATAGACGCACGCGCCGCGGCCTGGACGCGGTGGCAACCGGCATGACCGCGCGCGCATCCGCTTCGCAACGACCACGAGGCACCATGACCATGTCGTCACATATAAACACGCTGTCGCGATTGAGTCGGTCGAGATGGATATCTCCGGCTGTGCTCCTGCTCCTATGGGAGTTGGCGTCACGTGTGGGATTGATCCCCGACCAAATGCTCGCCGCGCCATCAGCGGTGCTGACGACCCTGTTCCGAATGACCGCGTCGGGCGAGCTTCCGGCCAATCTGCTGGTTTCCGCCACGCGGGCCGGAATCGGCCTCGCGATCGGCGTATCGAGCGGCATAGCCCTGGCCCTCCTCGCCGGCCTGTCGCGGTTCGGGGAGGCCATGGTCGATCCGCTTGTGCAGATCAAACGGACCATCCCGGTGGTTGCGCTGTCGCCCTTGTTCATCGTCTGGTTCGGCATCGGCGAGACGCCAAAAATCGCGCTCATCGCGTTTGCGACGATCTTCCCGGTCTATCTCAACCTCTACAACGGCATTCGCGCCGTGGACGTCCGCTTGCTGGATGCTGCGCGGAGCTTCAGTCTCGGGCAGCGCGAACTGATCGTCCACGTCATCCTGCCGGGTGCATTGCCGTCGCTGCTCGTCGGCCTGCGCTATTCGCTGTCGATAGCGGTGATCATGCTGGTCATTGCCGAGCAGATCAACGCGTCGTCGGGCCTGGGCTATCTGGTCAACAACGCGCGTGATTTCATGCGGACCGACATCATCGTCGTCTGCCTGATCATCTACGCGATGCTGGGACTGGGAGGCGACTTCATCGTCCGACTGGTCGAACGGCGCGCCCTGTCGTGGCGCCCCAGCCTGGTGGAGGCCTGAACACATGGACGCCAAACACGCATTGACGACGGTAACACCCTTTCCCGGCCGTGCCGGTCCCGCAAAAAGGGATAAGCCGGCACCCGATCCAGTCGTGCGGCTGCGAGACTTCACGCGGCAATTCGGCAACAATGTCATCATCGAGAAGCTCGATCTCGACATCGCGCCGGGCGAGTTCGTCGCGCTGCTCGGCCGATCGGGTAGCGGGAAGACGACGCTGCTGCGCACGCTCGCGGGGCTCGACGGGGTCATGGGCCAGGACGTGACCGTGCCGAGCGCGCGCGCGGTGGTGTTTCAGGACGCGCGCCTGCTGCCCTGGAAACGCATGTGGCGTAACGTGGTACTGGGTCTGAAAGGTGGAGATACGCGCGAGCGGGCGGAACGTGCGCTCCGCGAGGTTGGCCTTGGCCACCGCCTGGACGCATGGCCGCTCACCTTGTCAGGCGGAGAGGCCCAGCGTGGCGCGCTTGCCCGGGCGCTGGTCCGCGAGCCGCAGCTCCTGCTGCTCGACGAACCATTCGCAGCCGTCGACGCGCTGACACGGATGAAGATGCACGAACTCGTGCTGGCGCTGTGGCGGTCGCATCGGCCTGCGGTGATGCTCGTCACCCACGACATCGACGAAGCCATCGCGCTGGCCGATCGCATTCTCGTTCTCGACCATGGCCGCATCATCGCCGAGGAGCGTATCGATGCGCCTCGCGGAGAACGCACGGCGGCGGTCCGCCCGCTTCGCTCGCGATTGCTCGGGCATCTCGGCGTCATCGCACCCGAAGGAACTTATGCAGACGCGATCGCCAATTCCGCCAAGCCCGGTCGCATCACATAGGCCTGTCCAGATCCGCTCAGTTGGGGTTACCGATACTCCAGCCGCCATCGATCTTGAATTCCGCACCGGTGACGTAAGCCGCTTCGTCGGATGCCAGATAGACGAGCAAATGCGCGACGTCGCCAGGCGATCCGCGTTCGCCAAAGGGAATCATGCGCAATTGCTGGTCTTCGACAGCCATGCCGTCCGTCCCGAGCAACTCGCCCACCGAACTGAAGATCTGGTCGGTCATTCGCGTTCGGATCAAGCCGGGATGAACCGAATTGCACCGGATACGATGTCCGTTCATGGCACCAAAGGATGCGACCGAGCGACTGAATTGCCACACGGCCGCCTTGCTCGCTCCATAGGGAGCCGCGATGGGGGTGCCGATAAAGGCGACGAGCGAGGACAGGTTGATGATCGAACCTGTCCCCTTTTCCATCATGACAGGCAACACCGCCTTCACGCCCAGAAACGTGCCGTCCAGATTGACGGTCATGACCCTTCGCCACTCTGCATAAGATGCGAGCGGAGAGGAATCGCTCAAATCCCCCTCTATGCCGGCGGCGTTCACGAGAATGTCGATCCCGCCATGACAATCTTTCACAGACTGCACGATCGTCGCCCAGTGCTCCTCCTGGGCGACGTCATGACAATAATATCGGCATCCAATCTCGGTTGCGAGCGCCGACCCGTCAGCCAGGTCGGTGATCACCACATGCGCGCCTTCCGCGGCCATCTGCCTGGCGGTTTGCGCTCCGATGCCTCCCGCGCCGCCAGTAATAAGCGCGACCTTGCCCTGCAGACGCATGGTCATTCCTTCGCTTTCGAGCTTAGAACGAATAACCGAGCTGGACGCCATAGGTCCGGGGTTCTCTTGCCGCTGCAAAGGACCAGAGGCCGGCAACGGTGAACGCACCAATTGGTCCCGGATCATTCAGAAGATTGCGGCCATAGACCGTCATTCGCACGCGGCCGTCCGCAAACGCAGGAAGCAGGGAGATGCTGGCGTCGATGAGATTGGCGTGATCGCTTCGCACCCGCGGATCATTGCCCGGCACCACGACCGTGCTGCCCGGAGCGCCGGTTACGGTCGGAGACTTGGAGATCTGCTGGTCATAGGCATCCAGATAGCGGTACGTGCCGTTCACGCGGAGGCCGCCAAGCCCTGTCTCGGTGGCATATTCAAAGCCGATCGATGCGTTGAACGGCGGGGCGTAAATCAGGTGGTTGTTGGAATAATCGAAATTCGCGAAACCTCCCGCGACCACGTCCTGAACGATGAAATTCTTGAAGGATGCGTGAAGAATACCCATGCCGGCACGGATCGTGAGTTCCGGGATCGGCTTTGCGGTCAGGTCGAGCTCTATGCCTTTCACCGTGGAACTGCCGACATTGGCCACCAGCGTCTGATTGCCAGTCGGCCCGCCGGGCACGGTGGTTGTCTGCTGCATGTCCTTGTACTTGGTGTAAAATCCGGCGAGATTGACCGTCAGACGGCGGTCGAACCAGCTACTTTTGACGCCGACCTCGTAGGAATCCACGGTTTCCGGATCAAACGGCGTGGTTGCCGTCAACGCTGTCAGGCCGCGGCCGTTGAAGCCGCCAGCGCGGTAACCGCGGGACCAGGTGGCATAGGCCATCAGATCCGCATTGGGGCGGTAATCGATGGAAATCTTTGGCGTGAACTTGTTCCATGACGCGTTCTGCAGCCCGAAATCGGTGGCGCCCACGGCCGAGTGCATGGACTTCTTGTCGTGGGTGTAGCGTCCGCCAAAGGACAGGCGCCAGCGATCGGCAAAGCCCCAGTTGAAGTCGGCAAAACCGGCATAGCTCTCCGATTTCCCGACGACAAAGGATGGCGCGCCGGTATTGGCGCCAAAGACCCATGTGTTCTGCCCCAGCGTGTAACGGCTCTTGAAGAAGTAAAGGCCGGTCACATAATCCAGGCTGTCGGTCACCTTGCCGCTGGCCCGCAGTTCCTGACTGAATTGATGATAGGTTTGACGCCGCTGAGCATCGTAGAGGCCGAGCGTCCCGAAGTCCTGGGTCTGATATTCGTCGGATTTCCTGTAACCCGTAACCGACACAAGATCGACTGGACCAAGCCCCCAATTCATCTCCAGCGTCGCGGCGGGAGAACGATAGGTACCATGGAACGGCTTTCCGTCCGAAAGCGACGCAAGACCCGCAAACGAGGTATAGAGATCACGCGACCGCGAACCACGATTGCAGGCAGCAGCCGGCAGGAAGGAACAGAACAGTTCCCCGCTCTGCGAAATCTCCGAATTGGGCGTCTCATAGTCTTGCACCTGCTTTTCAACCGTCAGCAGGGCGTTGAAATGTTCGGCAGGCGTGAAGAGCAGCGACAGTCCGAAATTCTCGTTGTTGGTCGCCCCCGTCCGCTTACCGGTCAGGAAGCTGCGATAATAACCATCTTGCTCCGAGTGGAAGTAGAAGAGCTTGGCTGCGAGAACGTCCTTGATGATCGGCGCGTTGAGAACCGCCCGACCGGTCAAGTTGTTGAATTTGCCATAGCCCAGTTCGAATTTGCCGCCGAATTCGCCTGTCGGGCGGGTCCGCCGAACGTTGATCACGCCGCCGATCGTGTTGCGGCCGAACAGCGTGCCTTGCGGGCCGCGCAGGATTTCGATCGACTCCACATCGAAGAAGTCGAGCAGTTGTCCGGTGCTCGTCCCCACGAAAATGCCGTCGGAAACCACGGCCACAGTGGGATCGAAGGATTTTTCGATGTCGGCGAAGGCGAGGCCTCGAATGGAGATGTTCGCAGCGGCGGCGCCGGTGCCCTGGGGCGTGATCTGCACATTGGGAGCAGCGCCCTGGATGTCGGAAATGGTGACCGCCCCCGTCGCTTCCAACTGGCCAGTTGCGATGGCAGTCATGGCCACAGGAGTATCCTGTATCGACTCCTTGCGGCGACGCGCGGAAACGATGATCTCATCGATCTGCGCACTTTGCAGGTTCTGCCCCTGCGTCTCGCCTTGCGGCCGGTCCTGCGCATGCGCGGCCCCGGTATAGCCACCAATGCCGCTAAGAAGTGCGAAGCTACTGACGGCGAGCTTGCCCTTCAAAGTGTTAATCCGCCCTTTTTTCATAACCATTTTCCCGCTCCTTATTTATGGCTCAGTTTAACTTGAAGTGACTCGCGCGCTGCGACTTGTGGATTATGAATATTCATGAATGATCTTCGCAGTTTCGGGATAGATATCGTCCCAACTGCCATATAGAGCCTGCATCACCAGCGATGGGGCAAGCCTGGTCAACGGATTGTCATTTTCCGTCGGAAAAAATTCTCCCGAACCGCTCCGGAGCTCGATGTTTTCGAGCATAGATGTGGTCGCAATCAGCCGGCTGACGTCGCAGCTTTCCGTGTCGATCGACGGTATTTCCTTGTACAGGAAGGTCGGCGTCTTCGGTATTTCCCGGATCACCTCACCCCCTATCGTCGCCGACATCCGCGCTATGCGCGTGCCATTGCGGCTGATGGCGCCGGTGACGCGGCCACCTTCCTCCTGGATCACGGTCTCCCCCAGTATCGCGCCCCAGCCATGGACTTCACGGAAGCACAAAAGGCTCGCTTCCGTGCTCGTAAGAAGGAAGGGAATGAACTGGCCGATCTGATCGCCATAGCGGCAGGGGATTGCGGGGCAGGCGCAGTTGTGCGGCCCGATCCCGGTCACGTCGGGGCAGTCCATCAACGTCCAGATGACGAGACTGTCCTCCAACAATTCCAGCGGCTCCGGCAGCGCCGCCCTCGCCTTGTCCGGGGCGATAGGGCCCACCAGCATCAAGGCACGGGTTCCGCGGAAGCGATAAGGCCCCATATCATAGGCCGGCGCCACCAACGGCACTCCCTTGGGACGAAAGCCCTTCATGCCGCGGCCTTCGCCATATGCTCATATTTCAGCAGAGCGGACTGGATCACGGGCGGCATCTCATGCTTGGCCGGGTCATAATAGGGCCGCAGGATCTGTAGGAGGCGCGGCAGGACGAAGCGCGCCATGCGCCGCTTGATCGAACTCAGGCGGCGCTTGGAGGCTTTCACCTCAGCTGCCGTCATGTGCCGGCGATCCACCTCCAGGACGGTTTTGAGAATATCGTCCTGGAACTTGTTGAGCGAGCGGAAAGCCACCAGCGCGCCGTAGACCCGCAGAAAATAATTACCGGAAATAGCCGCAAAGGCGGCATGGGCGATGGTGCGATGCTCAAACTCCTCCGCCAGATGCCAGGTGAACAGATCGACCATCCGCTCGTCCCCACCCTCGAACAGATCAGGCGCACAGAGGAAGGCGAACTTGGCGGAAAACAGCGTGATATTCTCAAACCCCGCGCAATAGGCGAGATTGAAGGCGAGCGACTTTTCCTTCAGAAGCTTGCGGTAATAATCGCGCATCGTAGCTTCATAAGGTCTCACCGCTTCATATCCGCGCGCGTACATCTCCTTGTTGAAATCGGCGTGGAGATAACAATGGTTCGTCTCCTGTCGAACGAAGATGTCGATCTCCTCCCTGAAAGCGGCCTCATCCGCCGGTATCTGGTTCCGGAATTTCGCCATGACGGCGTTGACGAAGATCTCGCTCTGGGTGGCGATGGGGCTGCCGGCATTCTGCATGGCGGCATATTCGGGAATCCGGGTCCATTGCATCGGCACACCGGAAAAGTCGATCGCGAGCTTGCGGGGGGTCATGGCAATTTTCCTGCAGATAGAGCCGTCATGGACGCACCATGATCTTGGCGTGGCGCGGCGCGCGCGCGAGCTGTTCGAAGGCTTCGGGCACACCGTCGAGATCGGTGGTGCCTGTGATCATCAGCGCGGGATCGAGGGCGCCCTCGCACAGGCGCTTCAATGTCTCGGCGAATTCATCGCCCGAATAGGCCATGGTGAAGCGCAGATCGATTTCCTTGTTATTGGCGATCATCGGCTCGATCCGGTCTTCCGTCATGCAGACCCCGGCGACCATGATCTGCGCGCTCGGCGGCGCGGCGCAGATGATGCCGTTCAGCACCCCCGGCGCCCCGACGCACTCGAAGATTACCGCTCTGCGCGCTCTTCCGCTGGCGGCGGCGAGATCCATGAGCGAGGTGGGAACGCCGAAGTCTGTCCAATGCTGATGCGGATCGGCCGCAGCCGCATCGACCACCACGTCCGCTCCCAGCCGTTCGGCAAGCGCGCGGCGTTCGGCCTGGAAATCCGCGGCAATGACCGGACCCAAGCCCCGCGCCTTGAGTTCGGCGATAATGGCGAGGCCGATCGGACCGCAACCCACTACCAGATAGGCGCTGTCGGTCGTGTCGGCCTTGTTCACCGCATGGACGGCAACCGCCATCGGTTCGGTCAGGGCCGCGATGTGGCTGGGCAGTCCGTTGGTGACTGGGAGCAACAGCGCTTCAGTCAGGATGAAATATTCGGCGTAAGCGCCATTATATTTGTTCGAATAGCCGATGCCTTCGACGTCGCCTTTGTCGTCAAAGACGAGAGCCATGGCGCATACTACGGTGCCGGGTTCGATCTTGCGGGTGGTACCGGGGCCATAATCGACCACTTCGGCACAGAACTCATGGCCAAAGACGATGTCTGCCCGCGGGTCGAGATTACCAGTGGCAAGTCCCGTGCGCCGCCCGCCGTCGATCATCGCCTCATAATGATGATGCGCGTGGAGATCGGATCCGCATATGCCGCAATGCAGGGTCTTTACCAGCACCTGGCCCGGCCCGGGCTGCGGCATTGGAATATCATCCACGATGAGCCGCGGCCCGCGTTTTATGACTGCTTTCATGATGCCGCCTCGCTCGAATGGACGGAAAGGGCGATGGAAAGGTCCAGGTCCTCGCGAAGCAGGTCATGGACATAGCAGGCCGCCTTGGCGGGCTTGAGCAGGGCCTCTACAGCCCCGGCCTCCGCGGTCGACCAGACCGCAAGGCGAACCGCGACCTGCCGTACCTTGCCGGTCTCAGGGGTTGCTTCGACTGTACCGGCGATGCGTTCGATCGGCACCTTGCGCCTTGCCGCGACCAGCTTGAACGCAATGCTGAGACAGGACACAAGCGCGCCCAGCACATGCAGAACCGGATCGGCCGCGCTGTCATCGCCGCCGACAGAGCTGGGTTCATCGATCGTCCAGCGATGCGGTCCGGCGTTCAAGTCGCAGCGCAGCTTACGATCAGAGGAGAGGGTCACCACCCTCTCGGGCATGGCCGCCGGCGCGGCCTGGTCACGCCAGGGCGCAACATCGAAGCGTTCGAGACGATCGCGCAGCGCCGCTGTAAACTGTGCCGCCTGCAGCCCGTCGACGACGCGATGATCGAAGGCGATGCTGAGCGTTATCTGCGGCCTTACGACAACGGCGCCGTTCACAGCCACGGGACGGTCGATGATGGCGCCGGCAAATATGAGCACGGCTTCGTCAAGGTTGAGAACCGGCGTTCCCTGCCTGATGCCTTGCGCACCGAGGTTCGAGATGGTCAGGCTGGCCTGACCGCCTCCAGCACGTCCTGCCTTCGCCGCCTCAATCGCCTCGCTTGTGCGTTCGGACACCCACGCCAGCGACTTGCCCTGTAGATCGCTGATGGTGGGCGTCCGCAGCCCTCGCTCCGTAGCGACCGCCAGGCTGATGTTGATGTCGCGATTGGGGACCGGCCTTCCATCGGCGATGCGGGCGTTGATCGCGGGGAATTGCTCGAGCGTCTGCGCTGCGGCATGAACCAGGATATCGTTGAGCGTTGCGGGAAAGCGCCCCGCCCTGCGCAGATTTTGTGCGGCCACGAGTGCGGATGCATCGGCATCAACCATCTGCACAAAGTGCGGCGCATGCTGCCAGGAGCGCTGCAAGCGATCTATTGCACTGCCTGCGCTTGCTGGCCCGGCTGCCGCGCGTTTTGCAAGCACCCGTTCGACATCGCTCGCGACGATCAGGCCGTCAGGGCGGCTCGCGGTGATGTCATCAAGGCCAATCCGGCCCGCCGCCATCGCCTTCGCCTTTGGCGAGGCGAGCGGGCCGGACGGAAGCGCCGGCGGAGGAGATGCGACGGTCATCGCCGCTGCGAGCTGACCTGTGGCGGGTAGAATCGGAGCGTCGATCGCTCCGTCGATGAGCGAACCTATCCGGCCGAGCACCATGCTGACGTCGGCCTCCTCTCCCGCCTCGACCAGCTGCAGAAGACGACCGGTGACAGGGGCTTCGACCTCATAGGTGAACTTGTCGGATTCGATGGTGAGCAGATGAACGCCCGCTGTGACATGGTCTCCGGTTGCCGCCTGCCACTCCACGATCCGCCCGCGCATCATGGCCTGGCCCAACTGCGGCATAAGGATGTCGTGCGCCACGCTCACCCCTTCACGATCTGACGGACAGCCTGAACAATGGCGCCGGTCGACGGGATGACTTCGCGCACCAAGGCGTCGGCCGAGCCAAGCGGCACGTCGGGAATGGCCAACCGCCGGAAGGGCTTGTCGAGCCATGGGAAGGCGCGCTCCATCAGCACTGCCCCGACTTCGGCTCCTACGCCAAGCGACCGGTAACCTTCCTCGACAACCAGACAGGCGCCGGTCTTCTTGACCGAGTCGATCACCGTGTCCCAATCGAAAGGATTGAGCGTCCGGGGATCGATTACTTCTATCTCGATCCCTTCGCTCGCCAGCGTGGTGGCGGCCTCGAGCACGCGCTGCAGCATCAATTGCCACGCGACCACAGTGACAGCAGTGCCCGTTCGCCGGATCGCTGCCTTGCCGAAGGGCAGCGCCGGGGCGGCATCATCCACCTCGCCGCGCGACTGGTAGAGCAGGCGATGCTCGAAATACATCACCGGATTGTCATCGGCTATGGCTTGCCGGAGCAGAGTCTTCGCATCTGCCGGCGTCGAAGGCACGGCGCATTTTAGGCCCGGCGAATGCATCACATAGGCTTCAGGACAGGTCGAATGTTCCGGCCCGGCACCAGTGGAACCCGACGGCAGGCGCACGACCAGCGGCACCTTGAAAGCGCCTCCATGCATGAAGCGCCACATGCCTGCCTTCAAGAATATCTCATCGCCCGCCGTGATGATGAAGTCCGCGAACTGCAGTTCGACGATCGGGCGCAGGCCCATCACCGCCGCGCCGACGCCAGCGCCGACCATGACATTTTCTGAAATGGGGGAGTCGAACACGCGGTCCGGACCAAAACGGTCGAGCAGACCACTTGTCACCTGAAAGATCCCGCCCAGTTGCGCGACGTCCTGGCCGTAGAGAATGACGTCATCGTCACGCGCCATTTCCTCGGCAATGGCCTCGTTGATGGCCTGGGCATAAGTCATCGTGCGCATCTCAGGCGGCCTCACGCGTAAAGGTCGGTATAAGCGAGCTCGGCGGACAGGAGCGGGGCTGCCTTGGCCTGGGCGACGGCCGCGTCGATTTCCGCCGCGATCTCGTCCTCGAACGTCCGGATCGCGGCATCGCTGAGCTGCCCTGAAGCAATCAGCCGGTCGATGAGATCGGCCAACGGATCGCGCAGCGAACCAGCGTCCACGCCGTCACGATAGGCCTGAGGGTCGGTCGCATAATGACCCAGCAGGCGCACCATTTTGATTTCGATAAGGCTTGGTCCCTGGCCCGCGCGGGCGCGATCAGCAGCTTCAGTTATCACCGAATGGACAGCTGCGGCATCGCGGCCATCGACCACATGGCCGGGAATGGCGTAGCCTGCGGCGCGGTCGGCAATATTCTCCACCGCCGTGCTGCGGGATGTGGGCACCGAGACTGCCCAGCCGTTATTCTCGCAGATGAAAAGCACGGGAAGCTTCTGCACAGCCGACCAATTGAGGCTTTCGTGAAACGTGCCCCGGTTGGACCCGCCATCTCCAAAGAAATGCGCTACCAACTGAGGCGCCCGCTTTTTCTTGAGCGCCATCGCCATGCCGGTTGCGATCACGAGGCCGCCGCCCAGCGTGCCGCTTTCCCCGTAAATTCCGCGGGCAGTGTCGACGACATGCATGATGCCGCCCTTGCCATTGTTGGTGCCGCCGACCCGCCCCGCAATATCGCTCAGCATCGCCGCCAGAGGCACGCCGCGCCCTATCATATAAGCGAGACCACGATGGGAATAGACGACGGGGTCATCGGCTCGCAGCGCCTGAAGCGTTGCCAACTGCCCGATCTCATGCCCCGCACCGGGATGCAGCATCGGCGGCAGAAAACCTTCCATCGACAGCTTGAGGAGGCGCTCCTCGAACCGCCGGGAAAGCAATCCTGTCCGACAGATTGCAACAAGATCCAGAGCTTCCATATCCCTCCACTCCGAGGCTGCACGGCCTTGTTCCCGGCCGTGCTGGCCCCACCTTCACCTGCGGCGACGCGCACCTATTCTGTAACGCATACCATAACGGCATGGGTTACATTTTGTAACCTGTTACACTAGACAGGTTTTGGCGCCTGTGCGAAAGGATAGGTGGGCACGAAGGGGCAGCTGACAGGACGGCGTGGATCGCGCGCGAATCTTTGGAACTGGATGAACATGACCGCTGCCGCCAAGCGCCCCCTGTCGGAGCGCAAGAAAAAACGGTATATTTCGATCCTGAACGTCGCCCTCGATCTCATGGAGCGAAACGGCTTCGACGGCGTGTCCGTGCGCGAACTTGCCGAGCTTGCCGAGATTACCCCGACCACCATCTATAATGTCTTCGGCAGCAAGGAAGGGCTGTTGTCGGCGGCTATCGAGTTTCGAACCCGCCTGTTCATCCGCAACGCGATCAACGAGGGGAAAAGGGGATTTGAAGGGCTGATCGCCGTCAACCGTCAAATGGCGGAGACCTCGATACAATCCAACCAGTTGATCCGGTCCATCGCAGCAATGCTGGCGCGCGACTCGACGCTGTTCGCTGTCCGGCAGATTTATCGGACATTCCACTGCAACTTGATCAAAGATATCCAATTGGAAGGAGATCTGGCGCAGGACGCCAAACCGGAAGCACTCGCTTCCTTCCTCATGATAGCACACAACGCGGCGCTTAATTTTTGGGCGGGCAATGATGTCAGCACCGAACAGTTATCTGCGCTATTCGATATTGAAACCTGCAACGTTCTATACCCCGTCGCGCGGGGATCTACCACGCAGCTGATCGATAGATGCTATGAAGATCGTCTGGTAAAGTTGGGCGACATTGATTTTGATGGCTTCCTTCGCCAGACGCATAAGCTTCCCGGCCAGTTCGACATATCCGCTTTGACCGAGAACATTTGATCGAGGGCGAAGTCGAGCGCTTATTCGATCGGCAGATGAATGTTGGCCTCCATCGGCGCGCCGAACGCGCCTGTCAGCCTGCTCTAACCGTGTCCATGGGAGCTCTATCGGTCCTCAACGAAGGGTAAAATGTTCGCTGCCAGTTCCTGTGTTTGCGTCATTAGATCCTCCGCGTTGCCGACCACCGGTATGGCGATGAATTTGGAAACGCCGGCGTCTGCATAGCGTTGGAAGGCCGCGATCACGGCAGCGCTGTCGCCTGACGCCACAAAGGGTGCCCCGCTGGTGGCGCGATTGTTCAGCAATTTCTGAAACGAAATGACGCTCGGATGATCTGCTGGTCCAATCCGAAACGGGACGATTACGCCATAATGATCCGGGTCGATGCTGCGTCCGGTTTCAACGAGCGCCGCCTTGATGCGTTTGATCACTTGGCCTGCATTGGCCGGGGTGGTGAAGCCGCCCAGCCAGCCATCCCCGAGAGCGGCCGTGCGCCGAATTGCCGATTCGGATTCGCCCCCGATCCAGATAGGAACGGGCCGGCTTGGACGGGGGGTTATTCGAACATCCTGATATTGAAAATATTCGCCCTGAAACGACACGCTTTCTTCCGTCAGCAGGCGACGGACCAGCGAGATAACCTCATTTGCCTGTTTGCCGCGCTCTTTTGCGTCGCGCCCCGTTGCTCCCCACACCGGATCGTTGGCATTGCCGACGCCAAAGACGGGCAATAGCCGGCCGCTGCCGAGAAAATCTATCGTTGCCAATTGCTTGGCTAAAATCAGGGGGTCGCGGTGCGGTGCCACCACCGCATTTGTTCCGAAGCGGAGTTTTCTGGTCCTTGCCGCCAGCGCCGCAAGCATGACGAGCGGCTCATGGCTGGGGCCAAGCAATTGATCCGAATGCCAGATGCTGTCGATATCGCTGGTCTCGCATAATGCGACCCAGCGCCAATAGTCGTCGCTCGATAACTGCTGATATAGGCCAGGCCCGACGCCAATTCGAATGCTCATCCGGTGATCCTAACCGACTTCATCCGGCAGAGAAAGCGCGTGGGGGCGTGCTGTCAAAGCGACCTGATCGAGTCAATCACCGACAGGTCGAAAGATCCGCGCGGCGCGCCGAACCACTGCTCCGCCTTACAACGGCGCCCAGCCGGAGCAGCCTGATTTTAGCCTTGGAAATGCGGCAGTTCGACGATCACTTGATTGACGCGAGGACCAACCCTGCGCAGCGTGAAGTCTGATGAGCCATCCGGCTGACCAGTCTGCGAAGCGGCTCGAATATGTTTATTTCACGAATATTGAACTTCTCTTCCCACGACATGGCCATCGATCTGGGAACGGTGAACACCGTCGTCTACCTGCGTGACAAGGGTATCGTCTTGAACGAAGCCTCGGTGGTCGCGCTTGAAACGCGCAACGGCGTTCAGCGCGTCAGGAGCGTCGGAAACGATGCGAAGCTGATGATGGGCAAGACGCCCGCCGGGATACAGGCAGTCCGTCCGCTGCGCGATGGCGTGATCGCCGACCTCAGCGTAGCAGAACAGATGATCAAGCACTTCATCGACAAGGCGCTGGGAGGCCCAAGCCGGTTTCCCCGCCGACCGAAAATCGTCATCTGCGTACCGTCGGGATCCACGTCGGTCGAACGCCGGGCGATCCGCGATGCCGCTTTCAATGCGGGTGCCTCGAACGTCTTTCTGATCGAGGAACCCATGGCGGCAGCGATCGGCGCCGGCCTTCCTGTTACCGAGCCAACGGGCGCCATGGTTGTGGATATCGGCGGCGGAACGACCGAAGTTGCGATCTTGTCGCTACGCGGCTTGGCTTACAGTACCTCGGTTCGCTTCGGCGGCGACAAGATGGATGATGCCATCTCGTCGTTCGTGCGTCGGAAGCATAATCTGATGATCGGGGAGGCCACGGCCGAGCGGGTTAAGCACCGCATCGGCGCCGCCAACGCGCCGGATGGCCAAGGCCCGGAAATGGTCGTGAAGGGTCGCGATCTCGTCACCGGGCGACCCATCGAGCTAAAGATAACGCAGGCCGAAGTGGCGCTCGCAATCGTCGAGCCGGTCAGCCAGATCGTCCGGGCAGTAATGACGGCGCTCGAGAACACCGCTCCCGAACTCGCAGCCGATATCGTCGATCGGGGGATCGTACTGACCGGCGGGGGCGCGCTTCTCACGCGCATCGATATGGTCATTGGCCAGGCGACGGGTCTACCCGTCGTGATCGCAGAGGATCCCTTGATCTGCGTAGCCATGGGCGCCGGGCAAGCGCTGGAAGAACCGAGATATGCGGGTGTGCTCGCGGTCTCGTGATTTCTGTTGAATAGCGGCAGATCGACATGATCGTGCGGTGTTCCCCGTGATCGGGGCCTGTCGATCCTTCAGCGCATCCCGCATCGGCCTTGCAGCCGCATCTGCCTGCACCGCAAAAAGATTAATCCGTCCACCGTCTTCGCCGGACAAACCGTCGGAATACGAGGTCGAAGACGGCGTTTGGCTCGTCTCCTTCATGCACTATGAATCTCGGATATATCGATCTGGCGCAGCGCAGCTTGCAACCACTCGACAACCCGGTCGGCACGAGGTTGTTACCCATGTCTTAGGTACAATCTGTTACCTAGGTGTCCGGGTCGGACAAATCGCCTGCCCGACCTTATGGCTGGAACCTACGGCCATGTGGAGGTGATCACCCTAAGGCTCATGTTTGCAGCGATGCGACTACGGCATCAGGAGTTTCCGCATGGTGGCGACGCTGGCGACCTAGGCGGGTTTGCCGTCGTTGCGAAGGCGTTTGCAGGTTCCGGCGAGGTGTCCGTCAGGGCCTCGATCCGCACCGGAATGGCGGACATGCGCGGCATGGCATTAACCGCTTCGACATGTCGCGTGCAATCGACCAGTTTATTGACGCAGGTGCCGCCGTTCTCGTTCGCCTCATCATCTTCCGGCAGCCCGCCCCAGCCATGCGAGAGGGAAATGACACCAGGTCGGATGCTATCATCTCCGCTGGCCGTGGCGCGCACTCGCCCAGCCTCCGAATGGATAATGATTGGCTGCCCCTCAGCAAGGCCGAGCGCGTGCATGTCGTCGGGATGGAGAAAGGCAGGATTGTGGGGGACACGCGCGCGCACTTGGGGATTATGAGTTCCGAAGCTGTTGTACATGTCGCGCATCCGCCGGCAGATAAGCAGGTGGGTGAAGCGCGACGGAGGCGCCGCCGGGGCATGCGCCTTCACCGTATCGGCGAAGGCGTGAAGCTCATCGGCCACATCGAGCGGTAGCAGATTGATCCGTGCTTCCGAACCGGGCCGCGCCGGCTGCACATGATCGGAAGGAAATCTGAAAATATTGCCGCTCGGATATCGCTTCAGTTCGTCCACCGTCACGCGCGCGTTGCGCATGCGAAGCTCCAGCAGCGCCTCGGTGGTGGGCGGCGTCTCCATGTCGATCGCCCCCATGCCGGCATAATCAATCGTGAGGCCAAGCCGCTTTGCGATGGCCCAATAAATGTACCAGTCATCCGCCACTTCCGACCCGTCGGGCGGATCGAGAACCGCATCGGTATATTGCGACCAGTTCTTGGTCAGCAGGGCAAAGCCGGCAGCCGCTATGGGCAGGTCCGCCCGCTCATATTGCAGCTTGGGCGGCAGGATATAGTGGGCAAGACGCGCGCTCGCAGTCATATAGGGTTCGATCGCCACGAACAGTTCCAGCGCCCGCAGCGCCTCCACCATCCGCTGCTGATCGGGATACACCACGGCCAAGTTGCCGCCGACCATCATCAGCGCCTTGATCTGGTGTTTGCCGGGGGTCAGGATTTCCTCTGCGAGCGTGCCGGTCAGCCGTTCGCCGCCTAGCATGCGCACGCCGCGAATACGGCTCATATTCTCGCCCCACGACCGGGACGCTGGGATCACCTCGGCATAGACGGGCGATTCGGGGCTGGTCATGTCCACCAGCGAAGGATCGCCGGCCCGACGCACCCGACCGCAGATCATGGTCAGGCTGTCGGCCATATGCTGCATGACATTGGAATGAGCCGCCATGTTGGGGCCCGTCCCTGTCACTACCGCTCCGCGATTGCCATCGCGCGCGAACATCTCCGCCACCGCGCGCAGGTCGCCCGGCTTCAAGCCCGCCCGCCGCTCGACATATTCGGGCGTGAACATGTCCACCGCCTGCCGTAGGGCCGTGATGCTCTCAGGCCATATATGGGCATCGCAAAATTCCTTGTCGTGCCATCCCTCGTCCAGGACGATGCGGATCAGCCCGGCGGCGATGGCGGTATCCTGTCCCGGTATCGGCTGCAAAAACAGGTCCGCATGCCTCGCCGTTTCATTCAGCCGCGGGTCGATGACGATCAGTTTCATTCCCGCAGCCTTGGCTTCCTTCAGCCTTTTGGTGGGGTCGGAGCAGAGGAAATTAAGCGTCGAGTGCGAAACGAGCGGGTTGCAGCCAAAGACGAGATAGACGTCGGCGCCCTCGATGTCCTGCGTACCGGCGGACCATCCCCCCATGCGTTCAAACGACACCAGCTTGGCGGACTGGTCGATCGTCATGGACGAATAGAATTGCGACGAGCCGAGCGCCTTCACGAAGCTGTCCGACATGTCATGGGCGGTACGGTTGAACGAGCCGCCATTGCCGATATAGTTCGCGATGGCCTCAACACCGTCACGATCCAGAATGGCGCCCATTTTCGCCGTGATTTCGTCGAGCGCCTGCTCCAGAGCGATCTGCTCGAAACTGCCGTCCGGCTGCCGCTTAAGCGGGTGAAGCAGTCGCGCCGCGCCATGATGCGCCTCTTCCGCCTGCAGCCCCTTGAAGCAGGCATAGCCCCGGCTCAGCATCTGGTCGCGATCGCCGCGGATGGACAGGATGCGATTGTTCTCGATCGTCAGCCGCGTTCCGCACACGCCCATGCAGATCCGACAGAATGACCTAACCTCTCGCGCCATGACTCCCATCCTTCTCCGATGCCCGGCCATTTTATGACCGATGACTGGTTATCGATCGGCGCTGCGCCGGGCGTTTCAACACAGCCCGTCGTGCCGGACGATCGCCGGCGTGGGTGCACGCGTCGCTGGCGACGACCCGCACCTTTCCACGCCGGCATTGTAACCAGGAAAGCTACCACCGCGACTAGGCAGCCCGCGCTTTCCCACAGCGCATCAGAAATTGAAGCGCGCCTTCACAGTGAACGTCCGCGGGTCGCCCGGCAAGCGGCTGTTGAGGGACAAAATCTGCCAGGGGCAGACCGCCGATATAGTGGACCTTGTTGAACGCATTTCGAGATTTGCGGTCAACAGCGTGGTCGAGCCCCCACCTCCAACTCGACTCTTCGTCACGAGGTCACCCGCAGACCCGAGGAAAATACGAGCATCTAGGCAGACGATCTGAGCCGCACTGATCTCGCCAAGGTCTTTGGCCCTGCACATCGATGGCGCAGATCGCCGTCATCTTCCGCGACGCGTCCAGACGGACATAGTGGATCATCATAGCCTCCGATGGTCAAACCACCGGGCAAGAACGCCCGGACCGCTACACTACCAGCGACTCAGTCACCGTCGCGATTACCGGATGTCCACAGATGAATCGGATCAGGCCCCTCCGTTTGCGACAAGTTCTTGGAGGTGCCCACGTGCCGGTTTGCATGAACGCGTGATGAGTGTTATCCCATTTGACCAGGAGAGGATGAGCTTATGCCCGTTGTAGCATCACTTCGGATGATGCCTGTGCAACGTCGCGGGATCGTTCGATGATTTCGCTGGTACGAGATGTCCCACCATGCCCGTTTACCCCCCAGGCGAGCGGCGCCTTACCGCATGGACAAATCGGGGCGCAGCATCAACGGCGTCGGCTTATCTTGGCAACAGCGAGGCGCTTGATCGCCCAAGGTGATGATTCCTCGCTGACAGTGCAGCGCCTGGCGCAAGAATGCGACACTTCTCGTCAAAACATACACAACCTTGTTGGGGCGAAAAATGATATCATTACGATGTCCTTATTGGATTTCAGTAATCAAATATTATTACATACAGCTGGAATGGACCACGTCGAAAATCCGTTGTCCTGTTTTTTGAGCACTTGCCGAAAAGTAACGGAGGCTTATCCCGATTATGTCGCGGCGGCAGAGCGGATTATGTTTTCCGACTATGATCTCTATCAGAAACTTGTCAAAAACAGCGCGAGACATTTCTTCCCATTTATAAGAACAAATCTCGGAGTCTTGGAAGTGAGAAAGGAACACTGGGAGGTCAGTTACCAGCTTTTGTCGGTTCTGAACAATCCCGTAAGAGATTGGATGGAAGGCGGGTGTTCCATCGACGAGATGTTCGATAGTTGGATGTTCAATGCAGATCTTATCATGTTAGGTGCGTCAACGAAGTTCAGGAAAAATCGCGGATAGCATCTGTCCTGTTGCAGTCGTTGAAGCAACCGGCGCCGATGAGCCGCGCAGGGCGAGCGTCGTTACGTCGCACTGCCGATTATGTCCGTGAAAGGCTCGGGGCCATGTATCGCCCCCCCTTTTCTGGGGCCCCTATAGCCACGGCCGAGTGCTATCTCCATGTTCACCTATCCGGAGGACAATTCCACGCATTTGAAATGCTACTCATGGTGAATGCGGCCCTGACGTGCTGACGCGGTGTCAGCACGTCAAAAGCGACATTTCTTACATCTGGAAGCCGTGAACACCGATGACGAATGACGTGTGCGCTGCTTTCTGCCGGATCTTCGCGGCTGCTTGATAAGCAGCGCCATAGTACCATTCCTTGAGCTTCTCTTCGGAATCGAACTTGACCATTACGACTCGCTTCCCCGGAAGCTTTCCCTCAAGCAGCAGCACATTTTCGTCAGCCGCCAGAAACTCCAGATCCTGAGGGACCTTCGCCATTTCGATGTTAGCCTGCTCATAGAGCTTGTAGGTTTCCACATCTGCGATATCGATGGCGGCGATCAGATAACAGCTCATAGTGAATTCGTCCTTTTTCAGTTTTCCATTAGGCAACCGCACGATGGCGGCTCCGTAATCCGGTCGTTCAAAGATTTGGCGGGCCTTACTACTCGGCTAGGTCGCACGTACGATACTCGCCGATGCCGCCCCATGTGACAATGCACCTCGGGCATGGAATCAGGGCTTCCGCTGAGGGGCCATATGACACGCCTCTTTGGTACACCTGCGGTTGTGCGTATCGGTACTTGGAACTTGACGTTAACTTCGGCGCCGTAAGTTCGGTGGATGTTCAAGACGGCGGAGTTCTGGAAAGTGTAGCCGTTGTAGTAAGCTCCACCTTTGGTTTCGACGTCACCGATATTCTTGACGAAGCCGCCCACCTTGAAACGCCTGCCTTCCGGAACGAATGTTACAAAGGCATTCTGGCGGTCATACGCCTTCTGGGCCAGGATCGGGGTGTTGAACTCGTCGAACTGGATCTTGCCGGTCCAGTAGGACTCCCCGCGCAGCATCAGTTCAGGCATAGCCCCGGCTCAGCATCTGGTCGCGATCGCCGCGGATGGACAGGATGCGATTGTTCTCGATCGTCAGCCGCGTTCCGCACACGCCCATGCAGATCCGACAGAATGACCTAACCTCTCGCGCCATGACTCCCATCCTTCTCCGATGCCCGGCCATTTTATGACCGATGACTGGTTATCGATCGGCGCTGCGCCGGGCGTTTCAACACAGCCCGTCGTGCCGGACGATCGCCGGCGTGGGTGCACGCGTCGCTGGCGACGACCCGCACCTTTCCACGCCGGCATTGTAACCAGGAAAGCTACCACCGCGACTAGGCAGCCCGCGCTTTCCCACAGCGCATCAGAAATTGAAGCGCGCCTCCACAGTGAACGTCCGCGGGTCGCCCGGCACGCGGGTGTTGAGGGACAAAATCTGACCCAGGGGCAGACCGCCGATATAGTGGACCTTGTTGAACGCATTTTTGAGATTTGCAGTCAACGACCAGCCCGCTTCGTCATCATTGAGACCAACGCGGAAGTTCGCAAGGAGGTAGCCGGGCAGAACCGATCCCTCATTGGCCACGATGCGCGTGGCGCTGTTGGCCTTCGACTGCGCGTACACGTCGCCGTGCACCACCGCCTCGATCGTGCCGGATACCGGGACCGCATATTCGGCATAGACGGCCCCAGACAATTTGGGCGTGTCCGGGTAGGCATCGAACCGCACCGGCGGCGCACCGATGATGACCACCGGTTCCGCTCCAAATCGCGCATGGGTGTAGTTGAAGGACCCGCCGAGCGTGAAACCGCTCACGGGACCGATCTGGCCGTCGATCTCAAGCCCATAGACTTTCGAGCTCGGCACGTTGGCGGTGGCGCCCTGGGTGGAATTGTTCAGGAAGTAGTAGGTGATCGTCTGGCGGCCCTTGATCCACTCATAATAGGTAGCAATGCTGATACGCTTGGGCAGGCCGTTCGCATTATCCCTATATTTGAGGCCGACTTCGACATCGGTCATCTTTTCAGCCGCGACGCTGTCGCCGCCGTTTGCCGCAGGGCCGTCTTTCGGCAGGGCCCCGGCGTTGAAGCCACCGCTCTTATAGGCGCGCCGCGTCGTTGCATAGACAAGCGTATTTGGGTTGAACTGGTTCTGGATCCCGAACGCCCAGCTCAACTTGTTGAAGGTCGCCGATTTGTCATAGGAGAAGCCTGCTGGCGCAGGCTCACCCAGGGTGACCCGGTTACTGTCGCTGGGCAGAGTGAGCTTGCGCACCTTTTCAGAGGTGTAGCGGCCCCCGATGGTCGCCGCCAGACCGCTGTCGTTCAGCTGATAGGTGCCCTGCGCGTAACCGGCATAGGTCTTGTTCTTCAGCCTGGCGAGATAGTCGCTGACCGAACCGCCCAGCAGAAGGTCGAGAACCACGGTATAGTTGTTCTGGAGCACGCTCTCGTCCGAGAGATATCCGCCGACGACATAATCCAGTCTGCCGCCCAGGCCCTTGCCCGCGATCTGAAACTCTTCGGAAAACTGCTTGGTCAGGTTCCTGACGCCCCTGCCATTGCCGTTTGCGAAATTATTCTGGACGATGCCATAAGGCGTGCCATCGACCTCAAAGGCGTTGAAAGACTTTAGATTGGTATAGCCGATGATGTTCCTGATTTCGGTCTCAGGCGCGATCTCGAACACGGTCTTGTTGGTGATGATCAGATTTTTCGTTCGGAAAACATTCAGCGCGTCGCTGGAAACCTTGAACGGGCCGCGTGCGGCCTGCTCGGCCAGAATCTGGTTGACACCCCCCGCAGGACGTCCGGGAGCGGCGAAATAGGCGTCATAGAAGGGCGGGACCAGCGGCGCGAGCGCGGGCGGCAGGAACGCCTGCAGAGTGGCGATGCCGGTGGCGCGATCCTGCGGCGTGGCCACGCCCGCATACAACGCCGTCAGTGGGAATCCGGTGGGAGCGACGCCGGAAAGCACGGGGATAATCCCCGATCCCTTGCCATGGAAGTAATCCACTACCAGGTTGTTGGTAACCGCACCGCTTTCCATTTTCACGCTTCCGCGTAAGCCATAGCGCTCGTAATCACCCAGGCGCCTGCCATCGTACAGATTTCTCTGGAATCCGTTCCGTTCGCTGTAGAATCCGGCGACCCGCGCCAACACCGTCTCCGGTGAGATGGGGATGTTCAGCGCGCCCTCGATTTTCCTGGCGCGGTAATTGCCGCCCAAAAGACTGAGGTAGCCCCCAAATTCGTCCTTCGGCTGCTCCGTGGTGAACAGCACCGCGCCGCCCGTGGCGCTGCGACCGAACAGGGTGCCCTGCGGCCCCTTGAGCACTTGAATTGACTGCATGTCGTAAAATGCCGACGCGCCGCCGCCACCGCCGATCTGGACCTCGTTGATATAGGGCAGTACGCCCGGGCGCGAAGCGGAGAACGGATCGAGCGACTGCCCGCGAAGCGCGTAGTTGAGCTGGTTTGACCCGGACGAAGCCTTGATCGTCAGGCCAGGCGTCGCGGTGCGCAGATCCAGTTCGGAGACGATCTGCGCCTTCGCCAGCATATCGCCGGTGACGACCGCCACGGCGACGGGCGTCTTGGACAGGCTCTGGTCGCGTCGTTGTGCGGTGACGATGATATCGCCCGCCGAAGCTGAATCTCTGGCCATTGCCGATACGCCACCAACGGGAGCGTCAGGCGATGGCGCGGCGGACTGCTGAGCATAAGCCGGCAGGGCGACCACCGCACATCCAAGGCTTAACCCAACGCGGAAAGCGCGTAATGTCGACTGCATGATTAAATCCCCTCTTTTGTGCATATAAGAGTCTTATTCGTCACGCGACCAGCCGCGCGGCCTGCCCAGTCCAAGCGCATCACAGGTGCGCGGAGACCTGAAAGCGCAAAACTGCTATATACGGGTCAGATTTATTCATTATTTTCCCTCCATTATTTATTACTTATTTATTGTTATTTAGAAATTTTACGATCTAGCATTATGTAGATCCGAACAACCGGCGAACCTGCAGCATAGCGGTTTTCACTCGCTTTTTTGGATTACCCCAAAGGCTGATGCAACCCTACACGTTTGACACTTAACACGATCCGTCAAAGACTCGGCGGCGAGTCACGCAGAGCAAGGCGCAAGGTCTGCGGATTCGCTGATCTACCAGCAGGCGGTGCTCGGTGCCTCGCCGGTGCGACACCGATCGAAATGTCCTTTTGCGGAGCGTCATTCGCCTTGGATCAATCAAGCGCACCATCTACTCTTCTCATGCAAGATCAAGCATCAGTCCAGCACGACAACATCAATGCTGCTCATCTCCGATCCGCCGCAATGGCGGAGTGGAATGCTGCGTCGACCGCTTCGAGGTGAGATTCCGTCACTTTGAGAGCTTGAACACCCACAAGGTGCGCTGGCGGATTGGCGCCTGCTCCTCGGGGGTGAAAATGCGGAAGCTTTGATCCAAGGGCATTCCCCCGCCGGTGACCACCGCCACATACTGGTTTCCGTCCGCCATAAAGGAGATCGGATAAGCATGCGGGCTGTCATCAAGCCGAATTTCCCAAAGAACGTCGCCAGTTTCACTGTCGCGCGCGCGGAACCGGCGATCAAGCGTGCCCTCGAATACCAGGCCGCCAGCAGTGGCCAGGATCGCGCTCGCGCTGGGCGCGCGGCCGCGATGGGTCCAGCCGTCCTTATGGCCGTACAAGTCAACCGCAGCCAAGCGGCCAAAATTCCCGTCGCTATCGGGGCGTTTGATAAGCTCAACGCCCATACCGCCCATAACGCTGTCGGGCGTACTGAGCAGCGTGATAGACATACAGCCTTCCGACATGGGCACAAATAGCTTGCCCGTACCGGGATCAACTGCAGTGGCCGGCCAGCTACGAGCGCCCGACGCGCCCGGGCAAACCGTTTTCTGCTCGTTTTGGGTCGGTAGCATATTACGGTCGTAGGTCTTGCGCCCGGTTTTGGGGTCAATGGCGGTGACAAGATTCTGGAGGCCCAGATCCTTCGACCATAGGTAGCGTCCAGTTTTCGCGTCCAGGGCATCGATGATGCCGAGCTTGCCGATGGTTAAGACGGTCTTGCGACCGTCGATAGGAAGAATTGTCTGTTCGAAGGCCCAATCGAGGTCCCAGACGTCCCCCGGGAAATGCTGATAATGCCAAGCAAGAGCACCAGTGTCGGGGCGCAATGCCAGGGTGGAATCGGTGAACAGCGCATCATTGGACTGCCCACGGCGGCCCGTTTTTTTGCCGAGCAGCGTCGAGATGTTGTAAGTTTGCCCGGTTCCGACATAGAGCAAGTCGAGGTCGGGATCATAACTGGGTGCTGTCCAGACGGACCCTCCAAAGCGGCCATCAACCGGAGCACCGTTCCAGCTGTCGCCACCAGGCTGGCCCGGCCGTGCGATCGTGTGGAAGCGCCAGACTTCCCTTCCGGTTGCGGCATCGAGTGCGGAGATAAAGCAACCGCCCTTGTAAGCCGTGCCCTGGCAACCGGACATGCCCTGGATTATCTTGCCCTTTACGGCCAGCGGCGCCGCAAGGATTTGCAGCAAGTCCTTCGGATCCGCCGCCAGCACAGTGTCCCAACGTACCTGGCCAGTTCGCATATCCAGTGCGATCACATGGTTGTCCGTGGTGGGTTGGTAGATTGAATCGCCATAAATGGCGAGTCCATGCGCCTGGGTCGTTGGCAGCCGTGCGGGTTTCGCCTTGCGCTTGAAACGCCAGATAACGTCGCCCGTCCTCGCATCAAGCGCCTGGACGCTCCCACTGTCGACAAAGATCACGCCACCGTGAACTATGGGTGTTATCCCGTTAGAGCCAGGCCCCAACGGCAGCGCCCATGCAACACTGAGCCGGGCGACGTTGTCCTTGTTGATTTGCTTGAGCGGGCTGAACCCTAGTGAGTCCCGCGTACGTCGCCAGTTCAGCCAATCTGCGGGATCGGGGTTCTGCAGCATGGCATCAGTCACTGGGGGCAGACGGTCTACTAGCGCCTGCAAGCTGGCCCGGTACTTCTGGTAAGTCTCGTCGACCGGCCCGGCGATGGCTGTGCCTTCGTGATTCGGAACCGGTGCCTCACCAGTTGGCTCAGCCTTTGCCCCGGGTCGAGACGGCGGTCCTTCCGGAAGCCCGTTGACGATCCGAAGCAGTGCTGTGAGTGCTTCATACTCCTCGTCGCCGAGGCCGCCAGGATCGGACGGAGGCATTGTCCGGACGTGTGCGGCAAATGCGTCAGGATCGGCGGAGAGCCATTTGCTTACAAAGGTCTTGCCGCTGAGGGGGGGGCCGAAGCCGCCGGCAAATGTGCCGCCATGGCAAGCGGCGCAGTTTTTCGCGTAAACTTTTCGGCCCAGTTCAAGCTGGCTGTCAGATGGCGCAGCAGTCACAGCAGACGCTATGATTATGCTCATGACCCCCAATGCAACACCTGCGGCGCCAGCAATCCCCGGTAAGCGCGCGCCCGACTTGTCCAACATGATTCTTCCTTTCAGTGGGACGCTTTCCTTGTTTGCAACGCGGCGCCTGTGGACGACAGCGGAGCACATCAGCTCGGACAAGCGGCGACTGCACCGATGCCAAATGATCTTCGATGCACTTCCTTCGGTTCTCCGCCAGAAGCAGCGCGACCATTCGGCTACTTTACGATTGAGAACCGGTATCAGGCTCCCTCTTTCTTCAACGCCGGCAGGACGGCGTTTGCCCAGAGCTCCAGACTCTCCCACGAAAGTTCGGGTGGCATCCCGCCAAGCGATGGCTGAACCATGATGCGTGTGCCGTCGGGTTGAGCGCGGCAATAGGCGATGCATTCCTCTGGGGTCATGACCGGAAACAAGCCTTGCCGCCGCAATTCTTCGCTGCTCGACACATCTTGTTGCGGGACACTCTGGTCCGTCGTCTGTGCGGCTTTGGTGTAGAAGTTGTTGCACTCCATGGCGTAGGTGTTGATCTTGTCCCACGCCCGATCAGGATCTTGCGCCAGATAGATGTTCTGCACCGGGCAGTTGATCACCTGACCGGGCTCCTTTCCAAACTCGGCGCACAGATCCCGGTAAAGCGATGCATACCCCGTGGCATGCGTCATCGGAAAGAAGCCGTCGCCATATTGCGCTGCCCGCCTCGCGGTAGCCTTGACGCCGCCGCCAACGAAAATCTTCGGCCCTCGTGGCGATGCTGGTGGAGGAGTAATCCGGCCCTTTCGTCCGTCAAATTCGAAGGGCTGTCGATCGAACGCGCAGCGCAGCACTTGCAAGGTTTGTTCGATCAGTTGGCCGCGATCATCAGGGGACACGCCATACATCTCGAATTCGGACGGTACCCAGCCGCCGATGATAATCACGTCGAGCCGACCGTCACTGATGTTGTCGAGCATGCACAGATCCTCGGCCAATCGGACGGGATCATAGAAAGGTGCGATGATCGTCGGGCATATCCGCATGTTGCTGGTGCAAGCGGCGAAAGACGCGCTGAGCAACACCGGCGAAGGGAGGTAGCCACTTTCCGAGCCGTGATGCTCGGCCAGCTCTACCAGATCGAAGCCCTTGTCGTCTGCCCAAGCTGCCTGTTCCAGTGCAGCGGCAATAAGATCGGCCTTGCGCATGCCGGTGGGCGAACTCACAAGATTATAGCTTAGCTGGATCTCCACTTTTTTCTCCAATTCCACTCGTACGACGAGCTGGTGTTCTCTTTGTTAGGCCAGGGCACAAGAAGCGTGAACTGGCCTGTCGGGAAGCATTCTGGCCTCCACCAATCGCAGGTCAAGCCGCGGTATAGCCGCCATCAACCGCCATGAGTGAATCCGCAATTGCTGACACCCGATATTAAATGAGCGATCAGCAGATCGCCGTTCGATGCCCTCAAAGTTCATCGACAAGCCGCATCGTGTCGTGGTCCACGAAGGCATTTACGACACGCAGGTGGCAAACGACGCTGTGTTCCCATCCGTAGTTCTG